>NZ_JAFY01000005.1:0-339236 GCF_000526375.1 Aminiphilus circumscriptus DSM 16581
AATTCTTGCACCGAAACATCTCAACAACCTGCTCAGCATTTCAAGAGGAAGAGGCCCCTCGGCCGGATTAGTACCGGTCGACTCAACGGCTCTCACCGCTTACATCTCCGGCCCTATCTACCCTGTCGTCTTCAGGCCGCCTTACCTGGCTCTCCAGTGGGGAATCTCATCTTGGGGTGGGCTTCCCGCTTAGATGCCTTCAGCGTTATCCCTTCCGCCACATGGCTACCCGGCTTATGCAGCTGGCGCCACAACCGGTACACTAGCGGTGCGTCCACTCCGGTCCTCTCGTACTAGGAGCAGCTCCCCTCAAATTCCCTACGCCCATGGTGGATAGGGACCGAACTGTCTCACGACGTTCTAACCCAGCTCACGTACCGCTTTAATGGCGAACAGACCAACCCTTGGGACCTGCTTCAGCCCCAGGATGCGACGAGCCGACATCGAGGTGCCAAACCTCCCGTCGATGGGAACTCTCGGGGGAGATCAGCCTGTTATCCCCGGGTAGCTTTTATCCGATGAGCGACGGCCTTTCCACACAGCCACCGCCGGATCACTAGGACCAGCTTTCGCTCCTGCTCGAGATGTCTCTCTCACAGTCAGGCTACCTTATACCCTTGCGCTCAACGGGCGATTTCCATTCGCCCTGAGGTAACCTTCGCGCGCCTCCGTTACTCTTTGGGAGGCGACCGCCCCAGTCAAACTGCCCACCTGACACTGTCCGGCGCGCGGATTCACGCGACGCCGTTTAGAATCCCAGCACATCAAGGGTGGTATCCCAACGTCGGCTCCACGAAAACCGAAGTCCTCGCTTCAATGCCTCCCACCTATCCTGTGCATGATCTACCGAAATCCAATATCAGGCTACAGTAAAGCTCCACGGGGTCTTTCCGTCCCACCACGGGTAACTGGCGTCTTTACCAGTACCACAATTTCGCCGGGTCCCTCGTCGAGACAGCGCCCAGATCGTTACGCCTTTCGTGCAGGTCGGAACTTACCCGACAAGGAATTTCGCTACCTTAGGACCGTTATAGTTACGGCCGCCGTTTACTGGGGCTTCGGTTCAAAGCTTCGCTTGCGCTGACCTCTCCCCTTAACCTTCCAGCACCGGGCAGGCGTCAGTCCCTATACGTCGCCTTACGGCTTATGCAGAGACCTGTGTTTTTAGTAAACAGTCGCCTGGGCCTGGGTTCTGCGGCCACCCTCAGCTCCAAAAGTCTTTTCTTCACCAGGGTGGCACCCCTTCTCCCGAAGTTACGGGGTTAACTTGCAGAGTTCCTTAACGAGGGTTTTCCCGTTCACCTTAGCCTGCTCAGCCAGCCCACCTGCGTCGGTTTACAGTACGGGCGCTCGATGTCCTCCCTAGCGGCTTTTCTCGGCAGTGGGGCGTCAATGTCTTCGCTTCCGTGGAAGCTCCGCGTCAGGTCTCAGGATTATGGACTCGCGGATTTGCCTACGAATCCTCCCTACGCCTTTGCACCGGGACGTCCATCACCCGGCACACCTAGCCTGCTGCGTCACCGCTTCGGTAATAACGGCCACCAAACGGGGCAGGAATGTCTACCTGCTGGCCATCGCCTACGCCTTTCGGCCTCGGCTTAGGTCCCGCCTAACCCTGGGCGGATCAACCTTCCCCAGGAATCCTTGGGCTTCCGGTGAACATGATTCTCACATGTTTCGCGCTACTCATGCCGGCATTCTCGCTTCCGTACGGTCCACCAAGCCTCACGACTCGACTTCTCCCCATACGGAACGCTCCCCTACTACCAAGATCTTCCGATCTCGATCCGAAGCTTCGGCTGCAAGCTTAGCCCCCCACATTTTCGGCGCGGCAACGCTCGACCAGTGAGCTATTACGCACTCTTTCAAGGATGGCTGCTTCTAAGCCAACCTCCTGGCTGTCTGGGCGTCACCACATCCTTGTCACACTTAGCTTGCCATTCGGGGCCTTAGCTGTCGGTCTGGGTTGTTTCCCTCTCGACTACGGACCTTCTCACCCGCAGTCTCACTCCCATGGATCCGGTCTACGGTATTCGGAGTTCAGTTGGATTTGGTAGGTCCTGCGACCCCCGCACCCATCCGGTGCTCTACCCCCGTGACCTTCTGCCCATGAGGCTGCACCTCAATGCATTTCGGGGAGAACCAGCTATCACCCGACTCGATTAGCTTTTCACTCCTATCCACAGCTCATCCGAGACTTTTTCAACAGGCACCGGTTCGGTCCTCCAATCGGTTTTACCCGATCTTCAACCTGGCCATGGATAGATCGTCGGGCTTCGGGTCTTTTCCTCGCGACTCTACGCCCTCTTCGGACTCGGTTTCCCTGCGGCTCCGGACCTCCTAGTCCTTAACCTCGCCACGAAAAAAAACTCGCCGGCTCATTTTCCAAGAGGCACACCGTCACGGCTTGCGCCGCTCCGATTGCTTGTAGGCACGCGGTTTCAGGTCTCTTTCACTCCCCGCCAGGGGTGCTTTTCACCTTTCCCTCTCGGTACTGCTCCACTATCGGTCGCTTATGGTATTTAGCCTTGGAGGATGGGCCCCCCTGATTCAGACGGAATTTCACGTGCTCCGCCCTACTCGGGATCCGACTTCCGAAGGTCCGTTCCTTTCGCCTACGAGGCTTTCACTCTCTGCGGCAGGCTTTCCCAACACCTTTCGGCTAGAAACGAACTTGCTCACTTCGGGAAGACGCTGCGGCATCTTCGCATTCGGTCCCTCGACCCCGACTACGCAACGCCCGCAGGCTTGGCACGTACTCGGTTTAGGCTCTGCCCGTTTCGCTCACCACTACTCGGGGCATCTCTTCGATTTCTTCTCCTCCGGTTACTGAGATGTTTCACTTCACCGGGTTGCCGCCTCTTGCGAGGCGCCTCGTCTTCTACGAGGCGGGTTGCCCCATTCGGGTATCCGCGGTTCTCGGGATGCTTGCTCCTCCCCGCGGCTTTTCGCAGCTTGCCACGCCCTTCTTCGGCCATAAGCGCCAAGGCATCCCCCGCGTGCCCTTGATACCTCTCCCTCTTGCTGCTGCTACGGTTGTCAAGATGCTTCGGGTTCTCTATACCCTACAAGTCCGAAGGCGCAGAGAGTGCATACGGGGCTCCTTAGAAAGGAGGTGATCCAGCCGCACCTTCCGGTACGGCTACCTTGTTACGACTTCACCCCCCTCACCAGACACACCTTCGACGGCTCCTCCCTTAAAAAAGGTTAGGCCACCGGCTTCGGGTGCACCCGACTCGGGTGGTGTGACGGGCGGTGTGTACAAGGCCCGGGAACGTATTCACCGCGGCTTGGCTGATCCGCGATTACTAGCGATTCCAGCTTCATGGAGTCGGGTTGCAGACTCCAATCCGAACTGGGAACGGCTTTCTTAGGATCCGCTCAGGGTCGCCCCTTCGCTTCCCGTTGTGCCGCCCATTGTAGCACGTGTGTCGCCCTGGACATAAGGGCCATGATGACTTGACGTCATCCCCACCTTCCTCCGGCTTGTCGCCGGCAGTCCGCCGAGAGTTCCCGCCCGTAGCGTTGGCAACTCGGCGCAGGGGTTGCGCTCGTTGCGGGACTTAACCCAACATCTCACGACACGAGCTGACGACAGCCATGCAGCACCTGTGCACGCTCCCTCACCGAAATGAGGGTCCTTCACCTTTCAGTTCCGTACTACGTGCATGTCAAACCCAGGTAAGGTTCTTCGGTTTGCATCGAATTAAACCACGTGCTCCACCGCTTGTGCGGGCCCCCGTCAATTCCTTTGAGTTTCAGTCTTGCGACCGTACTCCCCAGGCGGAATGCTTATCGCGTTAACTCCGGCACGGATGCCCGACGGCACCCACACCTAGCATTCATCGTTTACGGCTGGGACTACCGGGGTATCTAATCCCGTTCGCTCCCCCAGCTTTCGCACTTGAGCGTCAGTATCCGGCCAGGAAGCCGCCTTCGCCACTGGTGTTCCTCCCGATATCTACGCATTTCACCGCTACACCGGGAATTCCACTTCCCTCTCCGGTACTCCAGTCCGACGGTTTCGTCCGCAAACAAGGGTTGAGCCCTCGCCTTTCACAAACGACCTGTCGGTCCGCCTGCGTGCCCTTTACGCCCAGTGATTCCGGACAACGCTCGCCCCCTACGTATTACCGCGGCTGCTGGCACGTAGTTTGCCGGGGCTTCCTCGTGTGGTACCGTCACTCGCTTCTTCCCACACAACAGGAGTTTACATCCCGAGGGACTTCTTCCTCCACGCGGCGTCGCTGGGTCAGGGTTGCCCCCATTGCCCAATATTCCCCACTGCTGCCTCCCGTAGGAGTCTGGACCGTATCTCAGTTCCAGTGTGGCCGGTCGCCCTCTCAGGCCGGCTTGCCGTCTTCGCCTTGGTAGGCCGTTACCCCACCAACCAGCTGATAGCCCGCGAGTCCCTCCGGAAGCGGATCGCTCCCTTTCACCTCTCGGCTTATGGGGTCTTAGCAGTCGTTTCCAACTGTTGTCCCCCTCTTCCAGATAGGTCCTCACGCGTCACTCACCCGTCCGCCACTAACATCCGGCTTCAGCAAGCTTCCACCAAATGCCCGTCCGACTTGCATGTGTTAGGCACGCCGCCAGCGTTCGTCCTGAGCCAGGATCAAACTCTCCAGAGTTTTCCTGCTGCTCGCTCTTCGGCTTCCGCCGATAGGGCTTCCCCTTCACGCTTCACCATAAAAAGATTGCTCCCCTACGGCTCCACGACTCCGAGGGCGCCCTTCCCGTCTTTCTCTCTGCTGCCTTCGAACTTGTCAAGGTGCTGTTACTTCACGGCCCTTCCGGAGCGCGCAGGGGAGATACTACCAGCCTCGACTACTCACGTCAACCCCCTCTTTCTCCTTTTTTATTCCTGACTTTTATTGATCTTTTTGGGACTCTTGGAAATGAAGAAGCAAGGGGATTTTTTGAAATATTTTTGATCATGAGGATTTTCACAGACCGAGATACACAGCCCGAGAAAAGGAACGAACGGGAACGCCGATACTACATCAAAAGTGAAAAGTGCCACGTAAAAAAAGAAAGAGTGCCTTCCTCGTTCCCCCTCTCGAGAACAAGGGGACAACGAAGAAAGCGCTCTTTTGGAAAAACGGGCACGCCTTCCAGAAACGCTCAGATAGACGTGTCCCGTGCGATTGCTTCGAGAGCGTCGAACACCGACTCGATTTGGTCGCCCTCGCCCTTGAGAGTGATCGTATCGCCACATTCGATGCCCATGCTCATGATTCCCAGGATGCTCTTGGCGTCCGCCTCCTTGTCCCCCTTCGCGACCACGATCTTTCCAGAGAAGGATGCGGCCTTTTGCACAAAAAGCGCCGCAGGTCTGGCGTGCAATCCATGAGGGTTTTTGACCTCCACGATCCGTTGACTCACCCTATTCCACTCTCCTCCTGCACGTTTTCTCCACGCTCTTACAAGACAATTTCCCCACGACAAGTCATCCACTCTTCAGCCGGCTTGCTTCTCCTCCGCTTCGAGGGAACGGCTCGCGACGATATCCACACCCGTCCCGCAGACATCATCAAGGATGACCTGGCCAATTGTGACAGGGGCCTCGACGACGACTCGGGCCACTTCTCGGGCGATGTCGAACAGCTTTTCCTTGGGAACGGCACTCTTGCTCCGCACAGGCACGACCGGAAGCAAGCCCCCGGAAACCTTGACGGTGCTGGCAAAGACACGCGTGGGGTTTCGCACCTCCGCCTCTGCGTAGGTCTCACCACGCATGCAGGCGTTGCCCTCGACTTTTACGATCCGCCCCTCTTCCATGTGTACGGTGAGCATGCATCCCACCGGGCAGGAAACACAAATGAACTTTCTCGTTTCACGCTGTGTCATGACTCTCACTCCTCCTCGACGTCAACGGTGATTTCTCTGACATCCGGAGGCAACATCCGCAACTGCTCCGCCTTGATGTGCACTTCGTTCATCTCTCCCGGACGCGCATAACGCAACGTTTTGGAGAACAAACCATGATCGGCGGTAACGCGGCACCGTTGTTCGACAGGTTTCGTCACGCGAAGGAAAATCGTCGCATCCTCCTGATCGGAAAGCCATTGGGGAGAGAAAAGGCGAACATTTTCCCCACCTCGAACATCGAAACGGCGCGTTGCCTTGGGTAATCCGTCGAGAGCGAACAACGCCGCGTTTTTTCCAGCCTTGTATCCTTCCGCGCTGACCCAATCCACAAGGTCATAGACGATCACCACGTTTCCCGCCGCAAACACATTCTCCCGCGTTGTCTGCAGACACTGATTAACCACCGGACCTCCCGTCACGGGATGGATCTGAACCCCTGCCATACGGGAAAGCTCGTTCTCCGGTATCAATCCCACCGCGAGAAGCAGTGTGTCGCAAGCGACGAATCGCTCCGTTCCGAGGATGGGCTTTTTGTTCGCGTCAACCTTCGCCACGGTCACACCTTCAAGGCGGTCCTTTCCGTGGACCCGGGTGACCGTGTGATCCAGGTAGAAGGGGATGCCGTAGTCGTCGAGGCATTGCGCAATGTTTCTCCGCAGACCTCCCGGCCAGGACATGATCTCGAAAACGCCCTCTACGGAGGCACCTTCCCACATCATTCTCCGGGCCATGATGAGACCGATGTCCCCCGAACCGAGGACTACCACGCGGTTTCCCGGCATGTAGCCCTCCATGTTGACAAAGCGCTGGGCCGTCCCCGCCGTGTAAATGCCGGCAGGCCTGCTGCCGGGAACACGAATGGCGCCGAGAGGGCGCTCCCGGCACCCCATGCCCAACACAATTGCTCCTGCGTGGACATGCCGAATTCCTTCGTTGGGGTTCATCGTCCAGAAAGATCCATCTTCCTCCATTCTGAACACCATTGTGTTCGTCCGAAACGTAACCCCTGCACCGTGTGCCCGTTCAATCCACCGGTGCATGTACTCCGGCCCTGTCAACTCTTCCTTGAACGTGTGCAGGCCGAATCCTGGGTGGATGCACTGCTGCAGGATCCCCCCCAGATCCCAGTCCCTTTCGAAGACGACCACATGTTCCGCACCGGCCTCCCGTGCGCCGATTCCGGCGGCGACACCAGCAGGCCCCGCCCCGATGACCGCCACATCGATTCTGATGTCTGTCATCATTCGTTCCCCCTGAACCAATACTCCTTGGTACGCCCCACGAGAAGCCTCGAGTGCCCGCCGTGCCGAGTCACTTCCTCAAGGGGAATTCCGAGTTCCCGAGCAAGAATGTCCGCCACGCGAGGTCCGCAGAATCCGCCCTGACAACGCCCAGCACCGGCTCTTGTCCAGATCTTGACCGCCGCGACCGTACGGGCGCCTCGCCGAATGGCCTCTACAACCTGCGCCTCCGTGACGGTCTCGCAGCGACAGACGATCTGAGCAAAGCGGGGATCCCGCCGCACGAGTGCCTCTCGCTCCTCCATGGAGAGCTCCGCGAATCGGGGAATGTGTGTTCTCTCGGGAACGAAATGTGGATTGGGTGTCATGATCACCCTGTCGGCAAGCTCCTCCCGGAGCATCTCCACCACGTGGAGCGCGATGGCAGGGGCGCTGGTAAAACCCGGAGATTTGATTCCCGCAACGTTGACGAAGCCGCGGGGTTTTCGGAGAACGGCGATGTTGAAATCGCCGGAAAGCGTGTTGGCTCTCACGCCGGCAAAAGAGGTGATAACCGCTCCCGAAGGAATGTCCGGAACAAGCTTCCTTGCCCCATCGAGCACCTCTTCGAGTCCCTTCATCGTTGTGGAGGTATCTTCCAAATCGGTCTGCGGTGTGGAGGTCGGACCGATGAGCAGATTATGCTCGGCAGTGCTTGCAACAGTGATTCCTTTTCCCTTCGCGCTCGGGCAGGCGAAGAAAAATCCCTTCACGAGGTGTCCCACCGTTTTGTCCGTGATAAAATACTCCCCTCTGGTGGGCCGGATGCGCACACTCTCTTCTCCGGCCATCCGAGAGATCTCCCCCGCATGGACTCCCGCCGCATTGATCACCACCGGTGCGAGAAAGCGTCCCTTGGTCGTCTCGACACCGAAAACCTCCTGTTTTTCCTCTGAGCAGAGAAGCCCCGTCACTTGTGTCTCGAGGAAAAGTTCCACGCCGTTCTGCTGCGCGTTGTCCATGAACGCCAAGACGGCTTCGAAGTTGTTCACGATTGCTCCGCTCGGGGCCCAGAGCGCCGCCCGGATCTCACGGCTCGCATGAGGCTCTCTGTCGCGCAGCGTATCGCCGGAGATGATCTCCATTCCTGGAACGCCGTTCCTTTTCCCCTGATCCAGCAGCGCATCCAGATGACGGATCTCGTCCTCTTCGAAGGCGCAGACGTAGGAACCACATTCCCGAAGGGTGAAGTCGAGCGGTCCCTGCAGTTCGTGAAAACGCCTGTTCCCGGAAGGACAGAATCGGGCCTTCTGTGTGCCCGGTTTATCGTCATAACCGGCATGAATCATGGCACTGTTCGCCCGACTCGCCCCGGAAGGAATTTCCGCAGCCTTGTCCAACACCGCAACGCGCATCGCATACGCCGAAAGCTCCCTGGCCAGCGCCGCCCCTACGATGCCGGCTCCGATGATGATCACATCGAAGAGCCTTTGAATCACTTCCACCGCCCCCATTTTTGATTCCGCATTCTCGGAAAAAAGTACGAGCGAGAGGGTGCACGCAGACGTTGCGTGCACCCTCTCGCTCTCTGATCGCACGTATTCGATAGGAAGGTCTTTTTATACAGGCCTTACATACAGGTCAAGGGCTATTCCGTCCACCCCTTGGCCTTTTCGACGGCCTTTTTCCAGCCTTTGTACTGGCACTCCCGCTTTCCTGCCTCCATGAGAGCATCGAACTGGCGATCGCTCGCCCAGTGGTGCTTCAATTCATCCGTGCTCTTCCAGAAACCGACCGCAAGACCTGCCGCATAGGCAGCACCGAGAGCAGTGGTTTCGTTGACCACGGGACGATCCACCGTGACGCCCAGAATATCCGCCTGCATCTGCATGAGCAGATTATTCTTCACCGCGCCACCGTCAACCTTCAGCACGGAAAGCTCGACGCCGGAATCCTTGTTCATGGCCTCGAGAACATCTCTGGTCTGGTAGCAGATGCTCTCCAGCGTCGCACGGATAATGTGCTCTTTCCGGATGTAGCGCGTCAGGCCGACAATTGCTCCACGAGCGCTCATATCCCAATAGGGAGCATAGAGTCCGGAGAACGCGGGCACGAAATAGATGCCGCCGCAGTCATCGACCTTGCGGGCAAAATACTCGCTGTCCGGTGCGTCGTCGAAGAGCCGCAGATTGTCCCGGAGCCACTGCACGGCCGCACCGGTGATGGCGATGGACCCTTCGAGAGCATAGGTGCACTTGCCCTCGGCGAGGCTGTAACCGGCCGTCGTAAGCAGCCCGTTTTTCGACGGCGTGGGAGTTTCTCCGATGTTCATGAGCATGAAGCAACCCGTTCCGTAGGTGTTCTTCGCATCACCCTTGCCGAAGCAGGCCTGACCGAAGAGAGCGGCCTGCTGGTCGCCCAGGTCTCCCGCCACGGGAATCTCGGCGCCGAAGGGACCATCCTTCTTCGTGCTGCCGTAAACGAAACTCGACGGCTTGATCTGGGGCAGCATGGCAAGAGGAACGTCGAGGAACTTGGCCATCTCCTCGTCCCACTTGAGGGTCTCAATGTTCATGAGAAGGGTTCTGGACGCGTTGGAAACGTCGGTGACATGCACGCCGCCGTTGGGGCCGCCGGTGATGTTCCAGATAACCCATGTGTCGATGTTGCCAAAGAGCAGTTCACCCTTCGCGGCTTTTTCTCGGGAACCCGGTACGTGATCGAGGATCCATTTGATCTTGGTTCCCGAAAAATAGGGGCTGATAAGCAAGCCCGTGTGATCCTTCACCTTCCCGCAACCGGTAATGTCCTGACCCCATCCGGGAATGTTCTTCCATTCCTCGCAGAATTCCTGGGTCCGCATACACTGCCAGACGATGGCATTGTAAATGGGCTTCCCCGTGGCCTTTTCCCAAACAACGGTGGTTTCGCGCTGATTCGTGACACCGATGGACGCGATCTCCTCGGGGTTGATCTTGCCTTTTTTCAACGCGCCGCGAATGACATCCTGCGTGCGGGACCAGATTTCCATGGCATCATGCTCAACCCAACCGGGCTTCGGGTAAATCTGCGCATGTTCCATCTGGTCGGAGCAAACGGGCAGTCCCTTGGAATCGAACACCATGCAGCGAGTGCTCGTCGTTCCCTGGTCAATGGCCACGACATATTTCTTCTCCGTCACCGCACATCTCCTCCTCTTCTTCTGTCCACGAATTTCCCAACCCAAATTCCCACAGACACAAACACCGCATTTTACCGGGAAAGCTTGCTGAGCAGGCGCGCCTCCCCGGCAACCTGAGCGACGCGCTCCAAGGGAGAACCGATACTGGCTTCGACACTCGCCATCATCGCACCTTCCAGGATCGGTGCATCGACGATAAGCACTTTTTTGGCATCATCACCGAGAAATTCCAAGGCAGACCGGGCGGAAAGAACGGCGCTCCCCAAATCAGGAACGAGAACGACTCCCTCCGCTTCTTCCAGAAGTCCTCCGAGGGCCTCGACGATACTCGACACAGAGGTTCCCAATTCCCCTTCTTCGGTTCCGCCCACGGCACGAACGGGGACTATACCACCGCTCATCTGCGAAGCGATCTCCGCGATACCCTCCGCCGCCTTGGCACTGTGAGAGACAACGAGAATGCCGATCACGCGTTTACCCCCTCAAACCTTCGAGCATTGCCGAAAGGATGAGAAACGTGGAGGTGGCTCCGGGATCCTGATGGCCTGCGGAACGTTCTCCCAAATAGCTGGCGCGCCCTTTTCTCGCCACAAGGGGAATAGTGCGCTTCATGCCATCTTCGGCGGAAGCAATCCCTTTTTCGAGAACCGCCGGGAGATCCTCGCCATTCGACGCGGCGGCTTTCATGGCTTCCAACGCTGGCATCAACGCATCCACCATGGTCTTGTCCTCGAGTTGCGCCTTGCCGAGAGCAAGGATCCCTTTCAACCCCTCCTCGAAAGCCTCCACGAAATCGGTGCTGTTCACTTCCTGCTTTGTTCCGAATTTCATGGACATGCGCATGAACAGAGTCCCATAGAGTGGTCCCGAGGCGCCGCCGACAGAGCCCATGAGCGTCATGGCCACATCCTTGAAAACACCGCCGACCTCCGTGTAGGCCCCCGCCTTGATTTTTTCTTGGGCTTTCATAAATCCACGGCTCATGTTGATGCCGTGGTCGGCATCACCAATGGCCGAGTCAAGCTCCGTCAAATATTCCTTGTGCGAGACGATGGCTTCCGTTACGTGCTCGAAAACCCTACGCGCCTGCTCGACGTTCATGGGCATCCAGAGGACCTACTTTCCCCAACGAAGGGCCGGCGTGTGAACGGGATAATCCCAAAGTGCCTTGAGCTGGCTGTCGAGCTTGAGCAAGGTGATGGAGAATCCTTGCATTTCCAGGCTCGTGATGTAATTCCCCACAAGTTTCCGGGCAATGCGGATTTTCTTTGCATCGAGGAACTTCACGAGATCGTTGTACAGAAGATAGAGTTCAATGAGAGGTGTTCCGCCCATTCCGTTGACGAACGCCACCACCTCATCGCCCTCGGAGAAGGGAAGGTCGTTCACGATCGCACCAGCCATCATCTCCACGATCTCTTTGGCGGGCATCATCTTCATCCGCTTCCGGCCTGGCTCTCCATGAATACCGATACCGATCTCCATCTCGTCCTCGGGAAGATCGAAAGTCGGCTTGCCTGCAGCCGGGACAGCACAGGAGGTCAACGCCATGCCCATGGTGCGCACATTGGCATTTACCTTCTCGCAAACGGCTTTTACTTCGTCGAGGGGTGCACCGAGTTCCGCCATGGCTCCGACGATTTTCTCGGCGAGCACGGTCCCGCCCACGCCACGACGTCCGGCGGTATAAAGAGAATCCTGAACAGCCACGTCATCGTCGATGATGACCTGAGCAACGGGAATACCCTCCGCCGCGAGCATGTCCGCAGCCATCTGAAAATTCATGACGTCGCCGGTATAATTCTTGACGATAAAGAGAACGCCCTTGCCTCCCTGAACCGCCTTCGCCGCCTCGTACATCTGATCCGGAGTGGGAGAGGTAAAAATTTCTCCCGGGCACGCCGCATCGAGCATGCCGAATCCAACAAAACCGCCATGAAGCGGCTCGTGCCCGCTGCCGCCTCCGGAGATCACCGCAACCTTGCAGTTGGGAGCGTCGGCCCGAAGAACCGCTTTGACGGAAGGATGGAGCTTCACGAGATCACAATGGGCAGCCTCGAGTCCCGCCAAGGATTCGACAACAATGTCATCCACCTTGTTAATGAGTTTCTTCATGTGGTGCGCCCACCTTTCATTTCATTCGGTTGATTTTTCCGGATTGCATCTGCCCCAAAAAGACTTCATGGCGGAAACTACGTTTCCGCCATGAAGCAGACTATGCCATGATCGAGAGAATCAGCCCGCCGAGAAGACCGCCGAGAACGCCCGAAATGAGCGCGGGCACCGCCTTGCCGGGCTTTCCGCCCGCCAACGTGCTTTGCACGAACAGACCGACAAAGGCGGCGAAAGCCATGTCGATCCACACTTCACCGGCCTGATGGTGCAGGCCGAGCCCGTGATTGAGGAGCCAGGAAACGCCAACGATCCAGAATCCGGCGACCCAGCCGCCCGCGGCGCCGAACACTTCGACCATCTTTCCCCAGGCCACGGCGATCATGAAGGGGAAGAGCGCCGCACCAAAGAGCGTCGAGAGGATGTTTGCAGTGGTCCAGCCAGTCATCGTTCTACGCCTCCTTCTTGCCGGCGCTCAGGAGCCAGTAGGCCAGGAGCCCGCCGATGCAGGCGCCGACAAACTGAACGGCAAGCGTCTGCATGGAGGGAAGGGGATTGCCGCCGGTGAAGATACCATGAGCAGCCCGGACAGGACCATCCTTGGTGACCTGGACGATGCCACCGAAAACGGCGGACAGACCGATGGGGAAGGCCATGTCCACCCAGGATCCCTCGGGATCGTTGGGAATCGCACCGCAGAAATGATTGATGAACCAAGCGATTGGAATAATCGTACCGGCGGCGAAAAAGCCGCCCCACCAATTGAGATGATAGAGCACGGAAGGCCAGATGACAAAGACGCCCACGCCTGCAAAGGCACCACCGAACGCACCAACGATAATGCGCTTCCACATACGAGTACCCCTCCTTTACTTGATCGGAAATCGATCAGTTGCAACACTCCGGTGACGGCGCAATCTTCCTCGCATACACCCCCCTTCGCCCCTTCATAAAAATTTAATTATTAAACAAGAATAAAAAAGAGAGCATGCAACACGGTCATCTGACCGGCGCCTGCTCTCTTTTCTCTCTAGAGGGCCGTCGCAAACAAAATCATCAAAACTTTTTCTACTATGATCTATGATCTCCGGTCGACACACTCTCGCCGGACATAACAGCACCCTCCGGCCAAGTGAAAGAATCGCGCTTCTTCAGAACCCCAGAAAAATCTCACCACAACACGCTTTGGCTTGTCGAAACTCCTACAGCACCGCGTTTGAGAATGCTGTGCACCTCACCGATTTCCGTGACGAGCCCCCCGGCAATAAGAGGAAATGCCATCTCCTTGAGCATACGCTCCGGCAAAAGCGGAACACTCAAAGCCGGAAGGACTTCGACAAAATCAGGAGTGCTCTGTGCAGCCAGGTCACGTCCTTTGCGCAAAGCCTCCGAATCAAGGAGAAAGACGCGGAGTACCCGCAATAAACCCGCTTTCTTCGCCCATTCAAGAACAGTTCGATGCGTGCTGATGACCCCATGCGGAGCAATCATATCCACCAGATAATGAATCCCCGCAGGATCCGTCTTCAGTCCTTCCACCAAATCCACGTGGACAAAAACAACATGCCCCGCTTCGGACAACTGAGCAACGTTTTTCTGGAGGTCAAGGATCGAACTTTCCAAAACGAAAACGCACCGCGGCGCACCTTTGAAAAGCCTCGTGATGTCCCGTCCGGTCCGTATTGCCGGAATGACAGGCCGTTCCTTGAGAATTTGGCGCACTCGGGCCATCCGTTCCAGCACACCGCAACCTCCTCGAAACATATTTTCTGCATCTGCATCCGCTTCACTCTATTTCAAGTAATCGTTTCGTAACTGGCGTTCTACTAAGTATAGTACAACGTTTTCTCCGGAGAGACAAGCCTCTCCCCCTGTGCAATTGTTCACGTATTATACAAGCCCGAAAACACCTCGTCGCCTCTTCTCCACAGAAGCGCTTCTTCCCTATACAGGAGAAAGACCTGTCACGAGAGACGTCCCGCCGTAGATTCTCATTCGTTCCCACGCATCGGTCGCCTCCAGGAAACCCCAGGCGGCGAAGACCATTTCCCGAAGAGACAGACCCTTTTTCCCTCTCAGGTCATCCCACATGGAAACAGTGAGATAGAGCCAGACACGAAGAGGTACGTGCTCCTCTTTGCCGCTCCGCCCCAACCCGTTGTGCCAGGCCTGAATCAGGTAGCCTCCGGGTCCCTTGAGCAAGACAGGGTTTCCATCCTCCCCATCCAGGGAACGAAGCTGCTCTCCGGAGAAACCGATACCCAGAAGGTCCGTCACGGAAGTTTCATCCGGCTGTCCCGTGAGAAAAAACCACATGCGCGGGAAACGGAGTGCGGAATCAAAAGAGAGCCGGGCAAGACGAACCCACATTTTGATGCGGAGAATCATTTCGGGACCACCCCAGAGCAACCCCATACGAAAACCCCAATACGCGGCCCGAAGGATCACGTCCTCTTCCACCATCTCCCGAAAGGTTTCTTCGTCTTTCAGCAACGGTGCGAGAACACAAGTGGAATCCTCCTGCAACGCATCGCGCACCAACGCCGCCGCTGCATCGTGATTCCCCGGCGGCGAAAGGCGGTTCAGCAATTCCCTGCGCAACAACGTCACGACGGAAGACTTGATGTGGACATCTCCCAGGAAAGGCACATGCAATTTCTTGGGCATTCCCTCGTACAGGGAGATCTCCTCCCATTCGGAACCGTCCGGCTTTCCCCACAGCCACCGTTCGAAGCTCTCGAACTGGTCGGTACCAACGAGAACACGGTTGTACTGGGCGAGAAGAACCACGTGGGGCCGGCCCCTCTCGGGCAGGTTCATGACGGATACTTCGCCGGGCAACCGGACGACATCGCCGTTTGTGAGCAGCTCGAAAAACAAGTCCGTCATCTCCTTTCCCGTAGACACTCCAAAAATAGAAAAACTCCACATCACCTCGATAAAACCTTATCGCAAGATTGCCTGAGACGCAAGTTCCGAAAGTCCCGTTCTCTTTTTTCTTCGTCGAAAAAGGGCTATGATGTCCTCGGCCGGTAACACTCCGACGCACACAGTCGGGCACCGCCACATCCCGAGTTTGAAGGAGGTTTTCCCATGCCTATCGTGGAAATCCATTTGATCAAGGGAAGGACATTGGAACAGAAACGTCTCCTCGTCGCATCCGTGACGAAAGCGATCACGGAAAGCCTCGCTGCTCCCCCCGAAACAGTGCGAATCATTCTCAGCGAGATGGAAAAAGACGACTACGCCATTGCGGGAACCCTTATGTCGGACAAGGGGCGCTAGGCGTCGAAGTCCCAGCGGCGGTGCAGCCAAAGCCACTGCTCCGGGTTCTTCCGGACGAATTCTTCAATGCGAAAGTTGGCTTCTTCGGTCATTTTGGCGATGATCTCGCCCCGAGCCATTCCCTGGGGCACACAAAGGGGTGCGCCAGCCACAACCTCATGGCGAAAGGGTTCCTTCCTCCACGAAGCCACGGGAACGACAGGTACTCCGGCGAGAATTCCGAGGGCCGCCGCCCCCACATAGGTCAGGCTGGGAATGCCGAAGAAGGGGACCGTGATTCCTTCCGGAGGGCTCGCTTTCTGATCCGCAAGGATGCCTATGAAGGCCCCTTTGCGGAGAAGATCCACGACTTTCTTCATGTGCTCGTTCTTGGAGATGGTGACAAGGCCCACTCTTCGTCTGTGGGCCTCGGTCATCTCTTCTATGGCGGGATCGTCATGCCGCCTTACGATGGAATGGATAGGGTAGCCCCGTCCGGCCAGCCACCCCGCAAGCAGTTCCCAGTTTCCCAAATGGGCTGTGAGCACGATGAGCCCTTTTTTCCGGGCGGCGTAGTCATCGAGCAGGTCCACCCCTTTCCCCGGGGAACACCATTGAAGCACTTCTTTCGGATTTCTCTGAAGCACAAAATATTCGACAGCGCTCCACGCGATGTGCTCATAGAGTTTTCTCAGGACCTGCCTTCGCCACGCCTCATCCGATTCGGGGTAGGCAGCCCGGAGATTTCGAAGTGCCACACCGCTTCTGGGACGAAAGGTGGCCAAGAACCCTTCGATGGCATACCGCACAGCGCAGGAACGCCATCCGGGCCGTACCCAGCCATCGAGAAAACGCACCAACCGGAGAAGTGCTCTCAATGCTCCACACCCCGCAACGTGTCATAGAGCGCCACGAGAGACCCGAGCGACCGAGACGGGGGAAATTCCTCCTCGATACGATGACGGGCCCTCGCCGCCACGGTCCGCCCTTCCGCACCAAGGCCCCGCTCAACAGCCTCTTTCCACGCCGAAACCACGCCACTCGCTCCTCGAAGATCCACAGCGACATACCCGTCCCGTCCCAGGAGTTCATCCATGAAGGGGGAAGGTTCACTCACCGTCGCAACCGCAAGCAACGCTGCCTCGGTGGCCAACCATGAATCGGCCACGTCTGGCTGGGCGGGAAGGATGAGGAGACCTCCTCGTTCTCGCCAATGCACGAAGAGCCCGTCGTTGAGGGGCAGCGTTTCGCTTTCCCTGTCCGGCGGAAGCCCCAGGGCGATCCAGAGAGCGACGCGCCGTCTCTCCCGCAACATCTCCTGGCATCCCGGAGACCAGCGCTTCTGCGACGGCGCCAAAACAGCCACGTGAGGCCCGTCACCACCAACGGCGGGAAGGGACGCTTCAAGATTCCACAAGAGTTGCTTGTCGAACAGTGGCGGAAGATAGGTCTCCGCCTGTCGCGCCTGATGTTGGGAAGTGACACTGGGAAACCCGGCCCACCGGTCGAAGGTTCTCCATTGAGTGTGCACGGTTCGGGCCCGCAGCGCCACCACTCCAGACCAGGGAGGCAGCTTTCCCCAGAAATGCCACAGTCGCCCGGAAAAAAGAATCTTCGCCAGACGTTCGCCCTGTCCCAAGGCATGCCAATACTCCACGGGCAGCGCTTCGTTCCACGCTCCCGCACCTGTGTCGAGGATGCGCACGTCCTCGCCGGAAGCGCGAATCTGCCGTGCGAACCCCCTCAGGACGATACGTTCCCAGGGCGTGCATTCCTTCGACACACACCATGTGATGGTCTGTTTCACCGAGCCACCCCCCTCGCGGTTTGCCCCTTCCCTGGATGATGAAGGGGCATCATCCGGAACGCCCCTGGGAAATGGTGCGTCACTCTCTGCCGTTGTCTCGTACCCGAACCATGTGGAAGCGCCGCTTGCCGAGACGGAAGAAGAGATATCCTCCGTGAAGAACGTGGGCGGCATCCACGAGAGCGTTCTCGTCGGAAATTCTGTCCCCGTTCAGAAGCACACCGCCGCCCCGGACGAGTCTCTTGGCCTCTCCCTTGCTGCTGCAGGCACCACACTCCGCCAAGACATCCGTCACGGGCACGGAGAGTTTTTCCACGTCACTGCAGGGGACTTCTCTCTCCAGGACTCGGAGCATCTCCATGGTAAGCTCTTCGGGAGCGAACTGTCCTCCAAAGAGAATTTCACTGGCGCGCCGCGCCTCCCGAGCTGCAGCCTCCCCGTGGACGGTCTTCGTGACCTCCCAGGCAAGAATTCGCTGGGATTCCCGTACCTCAGGCCTGCGCGCATGTTCCGTCTCGACAGCCACAATCTCCTCCAGCGGCAAAAACGTGAACAACCGGAGCAGTTTGGAGACATCCCGATCATCCGTATTGATCCAAAACTGGTAGAAGGCATAGGGGCTCGTCTTTTCCGGAGCGAGCCAGACCGCTCCATCCTCAGTCTTGCCGAATTTCGTTCCCGACGCGGAGAGAAGGAGCGGATAGGTGACACCGTAGGCATCCCGTCCGGACTTCTTCCGGATCAGGTCGATTCCTGCGATGATGTTTCCCTGCTGATCGTTGCCGCCCATCTGGAGACGGCAGTTCTCTTCCATACGCAAATGATAGAAGTCATAAGCCTGAAGAAGCATGTATCCGAACTCCGTGTAGGAGATGGACTTTTCCGGATCCTCGATGCGACTCCGCACATATTCCCGGGAGAGCATGTAATTTACCGTGAAATGTTTTCCCACGTCCCGGAGAAAATCCAGAAGCCCGATCTTGCCGAGCCAGTCGTAGTTATTGATGATCTTTGCGCTCGTGGAACCACAGTCGAAATCGAGAAAAGCCTCAAGTTGCCTGCGCACACCCACGAGATTTCGCTCGACCGTCTCCAGCGTGAGGAGATTCCGCTCCCTGCTCTTTCCGGAAGGATCTCCGATCAGGCCGGTGCCGGCTCCCGCGATCGCGATGGGGCGATGCCCCAACCGCTGCAGCCAGGCAAGGCCCATGATGGGCACCAGATGCCCTACGTGGAGGCTGTCTCCGGTGGGATCAAATCCGATGTACCCTGTTACTGTTTCCGTTTCGAAAAGATGCCCCAACTCCTGGGGAGCACTGCACCATTCGACGAATCCCCGTTCCTGCATCACCTCAAGCACATTACGCCCCAAAACACAACGCCTCCTTCATGCTCTTCGGACGGAAATTCGAAACCGGACGCCGGTGGTCTCGACCCGCACGTTGACGTGTTCACTTACGATTCGGGGAAGTTCCAATAGAGCGTCCCCTTTCCCAAGGTGAAAAGCAGGAAAACGATACGTTTCACGGAATGTATCTTTTCCAATAGGCGTATCGCTGTATTCATGTTTTCGGCTCTCCGCAAGCCGAGCTGTTCTCCAACCCTTCCCGCAGCCTGAAGTCCCGAGAGCCCCTCATACAGGGCGGCGACATCACAACAGGCCCACAGAAGTGCCTTCTCGTTCTTGAGTTCTGGAACCAGCTCAGCGGGGAAAATTCCCGCGGCGAGCGATTCGGGCTCCGCCACACCGAGAACAGCCATATCCGGTGATGCAGCGACCACGAGAGAAAAGGGCACTGAAGATGTCCCGCCCTCGGAAAATCCTTCCAGAGGATCCGGATCGGGCAGGAAGAGAAAGGGGCCCTGGCGCCAGAATCGTTTTGCGAAACGCATGCCCACTTCGCCTCTCCCCGGAAACTGCGCCACGAAGGCGGGAGCTGGAAGAGAAAAATACTGGGCACGACCGCCGACACCGAACAGGATCGGCCCAGTCAACAAAGCTCCCGCATCCGCGGAGGTCAGTCCGAACCGTTCGAGGGAACGCGCCAGTTCCATTACACTCGGATGTTCCACCGCAAGGGCGTGTTCGGGAATCATTCCTCCCGCCGCGGCAAAAAACGGCTCGGGGAGGAGCATCGCCTCGGTCCATTCGCGCGGCGCAAACGCAGCTTCCCATGCCGGATCCAGCTCCAGGCCGGGCCCCTCCAGCGTCCAGATGAGACGTCCCTTTCCATTCTCCGTCGTCCATGCCGCCTCGATCGTCGTCTCCGCGGGACTTTCGCCTTCCGAAGGGGTCAGGAACCCTGCATCGCCGCCCCGAAGATGACCTCTCCATTCGGGATTCAGCCGCCACGGAAGTTCCGGGGAAGATACCGTCCCGCGAAGAAGGGAAAACGTCCGCTCAAGAAGATCGGGCGAGGATGCACCGACAAGAAGATCTTTCCGTAGGTCGAGAAAGATCGTGAACACGCTCCCTCTCTTCAACCGCATTTCCCGGTTCCCCGTGCCCGAATCGACCTGTATCTCCAGCTCCGGAAGCGAAATTTTCCATCGGGAAGGGACATTTCCCTCGGCCAGCGCCGCGCCGTCCTCGTCGGAAAGACGGGCGACGAAACCCATCTGTGCCGTCCCCTCGTGCCATTCCGCAAAGGCGCCGAAACGCCCCCAGAAACGGGCAAGAAGGAGAAAGCGCCGCAGCATGTCGGAGATTCCCACGGGAGAATGCTCGAGCAAAACCCCTATCCCGCCGAACTCGGAGAAATTCCCGACTTCCTCCAACAGCTCCGGAAGGAGCGCTGAAATCTGCGTCCCCTCCGCCTGGAGAAGGAGCCGGGGGACCCTTGCCTCGGAAAAGGGTGGCAGAACTCCGTCTCCGGGCACAGAGGAGGGCGCCTTCCCAAAATAGATGGCTCCCGCAACGAGAAATCCCCCCACGACGAGAAGAATTCCCCAGAAGAACAGACTTTTACGCATTTTGAATCCTCCTTCGGATGAGCCGTTCCCGAAGACGCCACATGCCTGCATAAATGGGAGGAATGAGAAAAATCGCAAGTGTTCCCCCCGCGAGAAGACCTCCGCAGAGCACGATGGCCATCGGCGCCCGGTATTGTCCTCCCGTGCCCAGTCCCAAAGCAAGGGGCAACATGGCAATCAGGGTCGTCACATCGGCCATGATGACAGGACGCAGTCGCACCGCAACAGCTTCTTCCACGGCACGGGCGGGATCCTTCCCGTCTTTTCTGAGGATCTCCGCATAGTCCACGATGACGATGGCGTTGTTCACCACAAGCCCCACGAGCATGACCATTCCGAGAAGTCCGTATATGGACACCGCAACTCCCGACAGCAGAAGCGCCGGATAGACACCAATGACGGCAAGGGGAACGGTGAGCATGATGACAAGCGCGTAGACATACGATTCGAGGATGCCGGCGATCATGAGAAAGGTCAGCACCACGGCCATACCGAACGCCGCATAAAGCCTTCCGTAGTTCTCCTGAATGTCCTCGGCCTCTCCGCGAAAGAGAAAACGATACCCCGGCGGAACGGCCAACGTGTCCAGTTTTTTCCGGAGGTCCGTTATAACATCACCGACGCTTCTGCCCGCCACATCGGCATTCACCGTCACCGTCCGCTGACGGTTCAGACGGTAAATGGCCGTGGGTCCCTGCGTATACTCCACTTCGGCAAGTTCCCCGAAAGGCACGAACCCCCCGGGCGTCCACACCGGAAGTCCTGCGATCACCGCGGGGTTGGCGCGAAACGCGGGATGCAGCTGTACGAGAATGTCGTATTCGAGCCCCTGGTCGCGAAACACGCCGGATTCGATGCCGCTCAGATAGCCCCGGAGTTCCTCCGCCACGTCCTTGAGGGAGATTCCCAGCTCCGCGAAGCGATTGTGCCTGGGAATCAGGCGGATTTCCTGCCTACCTACCTTCCAGTCCGTGTCGATGTCCACCAGTCCTTCCACAGTGCGCATGGCATCCTTGACACGTTCGGAAAGTGCACTGAGTTCGTCGAGATCCTCTCCCGCGATGGTCACTTCAACGGGCTTGCCTCGGGACCCACCCCGCTGGGAAGCCACTTCGACGGAGATGTCCGCATCGGCGACATCCGCAAACTTTCTCCGCCATTCCGAGGCGATGCGAAAAGCGGAAGGCCGCTCGCTCTCATCCACCAGGTACACGCGAACTCTTCCGCTGTTCACGCCGGATCTTCCGCCGGCCAGAGTGGTACTCATGGAGCGGATGCGGGGGTCTCCCGCAAGAGTCGTTTCCACATGTCGGAGCACTTCATCCGTGGCCTCCAGAGATGCCGTGCTCGACAGCGTCACACCGATGGCGATGGTTCCCTGGTCGACCCGGGGAGCGTACTCGAACCCCACCTGTTTCGAGAGCGCCAGTGATCCCGCGAAAAGCAGGACGAAGAATCCCACGGTGAGCAGCGGATGCCTCATGGCCCTTCCCAAGAGAAGGTGATGCAGATCCTCGAGTCCTCCGTAGAGCCATTGCCACCATCCCGTGAGGAAACGCGCAGTTCGGGAAACAGGCTTTCCTTCGCTGCCGAGACGGGCCGCCGCCATGGGCGTCACTGTAAAGGCCATCCACAGGGAAAAGAGTGTCGAGAAAACCACGGTGAGCGCGAACTCCCGGAACATCTGGCCCACCATGCCCCCCATGAAGGCAACGGGAATAAAGACACCCAAATTCGTCGCCGTTGTGGAGAGCACGGAGGCGGCGATCTCTTTCGTCCCCTTGATCGCCGCCGACTCCGGCCCTTCGCCAAGCTCCCGATAACGATAGATGTTCTCCAGAACGAGAATGGAGTTGTTCACCAGAACACCCACCGACACGGCGAGGCCGAGAGTGCTCATGATGTTCAGGGTGAACCCCGCGAGATACATGGGAATGAACGTGGCGATGATGGCCGTCGGCATCGCCACGGCCACCGCCACCGTAGCTCCCATGCGCTGCAGGAAAAGAAAAAGGATGAGCGCCGTCAGGACGGTTCCTGTGATCATGTCCCGGATGACGTTGCGGATCGCCTTCTCGACGAATTCGCTTCCGTCATACACCATACCGATGGAAAAATCTTCGGGAAGGGACCGTTCGAGACGGGCGAGTTCCCGTCGAATATCCCCCGCGATACGGACGATGTTCTCGTTGGGACGAGCCACAAGTTCCAGCAGGACCGCGTCCCTTCCGTCATAGCGGGCTCTGGTCCGTTCCTCGGCAAAGCCGTCCTCCACGGTGGCCACGTCACCAAGACGCAGAGAGCGCCCTCCGTGCAGAGAAATACTTATCTTTCCCAGATCCTCCGGGCGCGCAGGCTCTCCCACCACCCGAACCGTGGTCTCCCGCAGACCGCTTGCGATGTGCCCCGAAGGAGAGTTGAAATTTGTGTTCTTCACGAGGTTCGAGAGCTTTTTCAGGCTCAATCCATGGGTACGCAGCGTCAGAGGCGTCACATTCAGGTGAATCTCCCGGACACGACCCCCGAAAAGATCCACCGCCGCCATGCCAGGCACCTGTGTGAGCGCCCGGGCGATGCGATCGTCCGCCATATCCCGAACCCGGTGTGCGGGAAGCGGAGAATTGACCACGAGAATCAGAAAAGGCCGAGCGTTGATGTCGAATTTCCTGACCACCGGTTCATCCGCATCGTCGGGAAGCGTCGCCGTGATGCTCTTGACCCGGGTGGAAATGTCGAGAGTCGCCTGGGTGATGTCCGTTTCGTAGGCGATCTCCGCCATCACATAGGCCATACCCTCCAGCGCATAGCCGGTGATTTTGGTGACACCCTCCACAGTGGCGATGGCATCCTCCACGGGGCGCACCACAAGTCGCTCCACCTCGAGAGGATTGGCTCCCTTGTAGGGAATCCTCACTTGAACGACGGGAATATCGAGTTTGGGAAGGAGCATCACACCGAGACGGGAAAAGGAATAAAGGCCGAGCAGCACGGCGATGATCATGATCACCGACGTCAGAACAGGCCTTCGGACCGAGATTCCGATGAGATCCATCGTCACTGCCCCTGAATCCAGATCTTCGCCCCGTGGAAGAGACGTTCCGCCCCCTTGAAGACGACCATCTCGCCCCCTTCAAGGCCGGAGACAATGCGGGTTCTGTTGTCCCTGGTGTCATCGATGCGAACCTCCCGCTCCTCCACCACATCTCCGGAGACGACGTACACCACGTGGCGCGTCGCCAGGGGGCGCACCGCCTCGTAGGGGAGCGAGATCGCATCCTCCAGGGCGAGAAGCCGTAACTGTCCCTCCACGACAGCGCCGGGGAGTAGCCCCGATCCCGAAGGAAGGGAGAAGACCGCCGTGTAAAGCCCTGTCGTGACATCCGCCTGAGGATCGAGACGCTTGAAACGGGCATCCACCCACCCGTTCACGTGGGAACGCACCATGACCCTCGGATTCGGCGGGATTCGGGGGAGATCGCCGGGGGCAACGTCCATCACGGCTTCGAGGTCATCCAAGTCGGCCACGACAAAGAGCGATTTGCCCGGAGAGACAAGTTCCCCCGGCTCCACCGTACGGCTGAGAACGATTCCCCCCACCGGGGCCGTTACCTTGTGGCGTGAAAGACCCGTCTGGGATTCCGCAAGGCGCGCCCTGGCGTCCTGAGCGGCGGCGAAAGCGGACTCCACCTCCCGCATGCTCGTACCTCCCGCGGCGTGGAGAGAGCGAAGCCGTTCGTACTGAGCCTGAGTCTCGGCGCTCCTGGCCCTGAGTGCGGCCATGTTCTGTGCCGCCGTCCGCGTATCCAGCGTGACGAGTACCTGTCCCTTCGTCACACGATCTCCCACGTTGACATCCACGGTCAGGGCGTATTCCTGCCGGTCCGATGCCACCGAATGGGGGTTGGCTGCTTGCACACGCCCATAGAGGAAGATCCAGGATTCCCAGTACCCCTTCTCGGCGGTGACCACCGTTACGGGCATCCCTCGCTCCGCCTTGATTGCCGCCACACTCACCGGCGGAGCCGGATGTTCCCTCGAAAGGGCTTTCCATGCTCCCACGCTGCTCCCTCCCAGGAGAAGGAAAACCCAAAAAAACATTCCCGCAGAACGTTTCACCAAGAACCACATCCTCCTCTGCCGGTTGCGCTCCCCTGCTGTCACCCTCTGTATCAACAGAAAGCAATCGACCGGTCAAAGACTCCCCCGACGTCTCAGCTTGCCCGCCCCCGGGCTTTCTCGGTCATCCTGTCCCGAACAATCTGCAGAAGCGTTCGCGAGGACTCGAGAAGGGGAAGCAGATCCTCGTCGGGAAGTTCATCCGCATCCTGGATGTCGGAAGCCATGATCGCCACGTCGGAGAGAAGCCGTTTCGTCGCCGCCTCCTTCGATCCGGAAAAGACGGGAACGACCGCTTCAGGGGCAAAGGCATGCTCCGCCTCCAGTACGAATTCCTGCCCCGGTACGGGCACTTCCGCACGGAATCCGAGTCCCGTCAGTCCTTCCGCGAGAGAACGGGACGACTTCGGTTCTCCGTGGGTCACGATGAAGAGAGGCCCGTTGATGAAATTACCCGCCCATTTCAGAAGATCTCTTCTGTCCGCGTGGGCAGAGAAGCCATTGATCGTATGCAGCCTGGCTTTCACGCTGACTTCCTCTCCGGCGATGCGCACGCGCTTCGTTCCATCCACGAGACGCCTCCCCAGCGTGCCCTGTGCCTGGTACCCCACGAAGCAGACGTGACATTTCTCGTTCCACAAGTTGTGCTTCAAGTGGTGCACGATGCGTCCTCCATTGCACATGCCGCTTCCGGCGAGAACCACCGCACGAGCCACACCGTTGATGCCCCGGGATTCCTCGGCGTCGGAGATGTATCGGAGCTGCTCCGGAGAGAAGGGATCGTCCCCCCGGTGGACATGACCCTGAATTTCCGAGGAGAGGAGGTTTATGTGCTTCCGGTAGATGTCCGTGGCGCGGACGCCCATGGGAGAATCGAAGAAAATGGGAAGATCCTCCTCCAGAACCCCTTCCTTCTGGAGAAGCATGATCTCGTACAGAACCCGCTGTGCCCGATCCACCACGAAGGTGGGGATGAGCACTTTCGCTTTGCTCCGGAGAGCGAGCCTCATGACCTCCCGAAATTCGTCGCGGCTTTCCGCGTTTGTCTTGTGGAGGCGATCTCCGTAGGTGGATTCGATGACGACGTAGTCCGCATCCTCGATCAGGGCGGGATTTCGTTCCATCACCGTCTCCTGGGGGCCGAGGTCTCCAGAGAAGACCACCTTCACCTCTTTCTGCGACGTGCCTTCGGAAAGCCAGAATTCGAGCACCGCACTGCCCAGAATGTGTCCCGCGTCACGAAAACGCACCTTGACACCCGGAGCCAGGAGGATGACGTCATCATAACTTGCGGGAACGAGATATTCCAATGCCTTCGTCACATCTTCCTCATCGTAGAGCGGATTCACCGGGGGCAATCCTTTTCGCGCATTCTTTCTGGAACGCCATTCCGCCTCTTCCTTCATGAGATGAGCGGAATCAGTCCAAAGGACTTTCACGAGTTCGGCAGTGGGAAGAGTGGCCCAGATCTTTCCCGAAAATCCCTGTTTCACCAAAAGTGGAACTCTCCCAGTGTGATCCAGATGGGCGTGGGTGAACACCACTGCGGTGAGGCTCTCTGGGGCCAAAGGAAAGGGTTCCCTGTTCAGGCGGTCTTCATCCTTACCTTGATGAAGACCGCAATCGACGAGTATTCTGCTCTCTCCGATTTCAAGCAGGTAACTCGATCCGGTGACTTCACCGGCAGCTCCAAGGATACGTAATCGCATAGCCATGCCCGAAGGGCTCCCTCCTCTCGCAAATCGAAGCGTGTCATTCCGAATTCCAGCGCAGAGAACAACATTCGCGACCGTTCCGAAGAAAAGAACCTCTTCCGGGGTTCCGTCTTCGGGGAAGACCATGTACACTATACAGGAATTCGGGTTCCCTCCCAAAGGAGCATCGCCATGAACATAGACATTGTCGGCCTTCTGATGATTTTCGGCGCTCGCATCCTCGACGTGAGCTGCGGAACCTTCCGAATCCTTCTCCTCGTGCGGGGAAGGCGTTTCATCGCAGCCTGCATCGGGTTCTTCGAGGTCATGCTCTACATGGTGATTCTCGGCTACGTCATCGGCGGAGGAAAACCTCTCGAGATTCCCCAGCTCATCGCCTATTGCGGCGGATACGCCATGGGCAACTTCCTGGGAGCGTTTCTTGAGGAGCGACTCCTGAACACCTTCGTCCTCCTTGAGGTCATCTCCGAGCGCAACGAGAAAACCTTCGACATGATCAGAACCCTCCGGGAAGAGGGATTCGGCACGACGGTCCTCACGGGAGAAGGACGCACTGGCGTCCGTTACGTCATCAAGGTGATCTGTGGGCGAAAGGATATCCAGACCGCCACGCGCATCATCGGAGACAAAGGCTTTGTTTTCGTCTCCGACGTCAAGGGAGTTTGGGGGGGGCACTTTCGGATGAAGCGAAAATGATCCCGTCCCCGTCCTCCAGGGGAAGTGTGCACTGCACGCGGGTTCCCTCTTCCGGAGCGGATCGGATAACGAGCTGACCGCCGGAAAGAGCCATCCGTTCGGACATGTTTGCGAGCCCTCGATGTCCTTGAACACGCAACGCCGTGAAATCGGACACCGGAGAAAACCCCTTGCCGTTGTCCTCTATTTCCAAGATGAACTGGCGTCCCTCTTCATCCCGATATCCCCGAATCTCCACTCGCGTGGCCTCGCCATGACGCACCGCATTGTGCACGGCTTCCTGCGCGACCCGAAAGAGTGTGAGCACGCTCTCTCCGGATAATGCACGCTCAGCGCTTTGATCGCACTCTACGGAGATTTCCACGTCGAGATGCTCCGCGAAGCGCTCTCCCATTTCCGTGAGAGCCTGGGAAAGCCCCAGGTCAAGCCATGGAGGAGACAGCTCGTCACAAAGCCCCCGCAATTCTCGCACCACCAACCTTGCCCCCTCTTCCGCGAGAGAAAGACGCCGTAACAGCTCTTCCCGGGCCGTCGCTCTCTTCGCAAGACGCAGTTGCTGAATCAGGGCCGTCACGTCCTGAAGCGGCCCGTCGTGAATCTCCATGGCGAGACGCCCCCGCTCCTCCTCCTGGACACGCACCATGTCGGTGACGTAACGACGCATGAGCTGTGCCTTCTCGATGGCAGTCTGTGCAAGATGCTTCAGAACGGCGCGAAGGCGGCGGATCTCGAACACGGCTCCAGGCTCATCCGACGCAGGAAGATCCTCTCCCCAACGGAGACGGGAGACCTCGGTCTCGAGTGCCTTGAGAGGGCTGATGAGCCATCGCCAAAGCGCCCACACCGCCAAAAGCGCCGCAATGGCGAACACACCCACCATGACGGCCCACAGCGTGCCGTAGCGAAGCATCGGTCCAAGAAGTTGCTCCCAGGAAACCGCAGCCACCACGTACCATCCCACATCCCCGACGGGGTAGACCGCAATGGTGTACACGTTGCCCCTGTCACGGATCTCAATGGCTCTCCCGAGAGGGACCTGCCCCGGAAGAATGTGCGACAGTGATTCCGCTCCCGGCGATGCGGTGAGGACACGCCCCTCTCCATCCATAACGGCCACCCATCCCGGCAGCGAGAGCCGCCAGGACAGAAGCCTCGTGATCGTGAGCAGAGAAGGAGTCACTACCTGCTGCCCCGGAAAGCGCCTGGGAATCCCCCATCCAGGATCCAGACGTGATGCGACGGTTTCTGCAAGATCCTGCACGTAGGAATGCGCCACAAGCTGCATGGCCCGTTCGTGCTCTACAATGCCCATCCCCGCCGCCAGAAGTGTCGCCACTGAGGGAAGAAAGATTGCGAGGACAAGGACCACCAGGAGATGGCGTTTCACTCGAGCAGCTCCTCCATCGTGACGATACCGTATTTCAGGGCCAGCAACATCGCCTCGGTCTTGTTCTTTGCCCCGAGTTTGTCATAAATCGACGCCAAGTGGGTCTGAACCGTCCTATCGCTAATGAAAAGCTCCTGTGCCACTTCCTTGCTGGAGTGCCCTTTCGCCGCCAGGAGAAGCACTTCCCTCTCCCGGGTAGAAAGAGGTTCTGGGGTGAAATCCCCGCCCTCCATGCTCCTGGAGACCTCGCTGTCCAGATAAATCCCGCCGCCAGCCACGACCCGGACTGCCCGGGTCAACTCCTCGGGCGTCGCGGTCTTCAGCACATATCCTTTGGCACCTGCGCGCAACGAGGCAACCACATACTGCTGCGCATCGTAAGACGTGAGCATGAGAGGAATCACGGGAAGACGTGCTTCCTTTATTTTTCGGGCCACCGCAACACCATCCTCCTTGGGCATGCGGATATCCAGAAGGGCCACGTGGGGTTTCAACGCCCGAATCTTCTCCCAGGCTTCTTCCCCGTCCCCAGCCTCGCCCACCAGTGCCATGTCCTGTTCCTTCTCCAGATACGCAGCAATTCCCGATCTCGTGAGAGGATGATCGTCCGCCAGAAGCAGTCGAATCACACTCCACACCTCCTCTCGAATTTTCTTAAAAAGAGATTCTCCCACTGGAAGAAACATTCTCATTGTCTTTGTAATCCGGAAGCGCTGCATCCGCAAAACAGCCTGTCCCCGGGGAAAAGTCCCGAACCGGGTCGGCAGAAAACATTTGAAATCAGACGCATCCGCCCGCAATCTCCCTGGCCGCTGACAGTCCATAGGCACCCACCGCCTCGCGGACCCCTCGGCGTATCGCCTCCGCGACCAGAGATGTCCCCACCGTTCCCACCAGAAGCGGGTCACCGGCGACCGTTCCGACGGAAACGCAGAAGACCGTGTCTCCATCGAAGGGAGTGTGTACGGGAAAGATTGCCGCGGCAAGCCCATCATGCCCCATGATGGCCACCCTTCGGCATTCCGACTTCGAGAGCCTCGCGTTCGTCACCACTGCGGCAAGTGTGGTGTTCCTCCCCCAGAGTTCGTCCTCGCCTCTCACCCCACCTCGGAGCGCTTCAAGAGGCGAAAGAATTGTTCCGTTTCTCACCGCTCCGGCCAGAAATGCCCCCGACTCCTCACGCACGGCACCCAGGGGATTCACAGCCGCAACCGCGAGAACCGTCACGTCACCGACATCGGCACGTGCCCACCCGAAGCCTCCCTTCATGGCTCCTTCGGGACCGAGATATTTCCCCACACTAGCCCCTGAGCCGACACCGACATTCCCCAAGGGGGATTCGCTCCACAGCTTGGCTGCGTTGCAGGCAGCCAAACCCATGGCTCGGTCGGGGCGACTCCGGGGATTCCCCACGGAGAGATCGAAAATGCAGGCGCCGGAAACGATGGGCACAACCCCCACCCCCACATCGAAGCCCCATCCTCGCTCCTCGCAAAAAGCGACAACTCCGGATGCCGCATCGAGGCCGAAGGCGCTTCCTCCCGTGAAAAGCAACGCATCGATGCGCTCCACGGAACACGCCGGGTCAAGAAGCGCAGTCTCCCGTCCACCCGGAGCGCCGCCCCGCACATCGCAGGATGCCGTGGCACCCTCTGGAAACAAGAGCACCGTGCACCCTGTCCCTCCTCCTTCATCCTGGGCATGCCCGATCAGACAGGAAAGACTCATCCCCCGGTCACCACCTTCAAAAGAGCGATCAGGACACCCACAAGTCCTTCACCACCAAGAAACCCCGAAGCGATCAGGGTTCCGTTGCCATCCGTCCTCTTGCCCGTTTTGTCGACGAGCAGACGCACGCCTCCTCCAATCCCCGCCGTGGTGGAAATGAAAAGGGGGAGATAGACGCCGATACCCAAGGTCATGGCGGGAATACCCAACAACGCGAGGAGCATCCCCGTTATCGCTCCGCCGAGAAAAAACCCTCCGTGGAACAGCCCCTCGACGACGCTCTTTACTGCAAACGCTTGCGGCGCGACAAGTTGTGTTCCAGGGCCCATTGCTCCGTAGGCATCCTTCATGATGAAAAGCGCCCCCACAGCGACAAACGCGCCGACCATACCGCCTCCAACCTCGTTGAGCCATTGCGAGAAAGGGTTCGTACCCAATACCCGACCGGCCTTGAAATCCTGCAGCGCATCCCCGGCAAGTCCCGTCGCCACGGCGACCACCGCCGCAAGAAGATAGGCCTCGCTGCGTTCGAGCGGGAAAAACCATCGTGCGAACAAGACAAGAAGAATACCGAAGACTTCCATGGGATCGATCCCCGTTTGCCCGGTGAGCGTGGCTGCCATGATCACACAAAGCCACACCCCGAAAACGACAAGAAGCGACAGCGGCAGAGAGAGTCCCATCACTGCGGTAAGCAGGGCACATCCCCCAGCTACGGTCAAGGCAGACCATTTCCACCCGGCGAGAGGGAGTCCCCTTCCTCTGCGGACAAATCGCACCATTCCCCGGAACAGCGTGGCCATCCCCGCACCGACGATAAGGCCGATACCAAGGCTATTCTTCATGAGCAGGGCCGCCCCCTCCGAAGGAAAGAAACCGAACCTGAACCCGAGGGGAAGAAACAGTCCATGGGCAAGCACGCCTCCCGCAAGCCAGGAACCCATGAACAGGGGACCGATAATGTACCCGATTCCAAGCGCCATCGGCGAGAGCCAAAATCCGAGCGTCGCCGGATTCCCCACCAACGCGGGAATCACTCCAAATCCATCCCGAAGAGCTGTGATCACCCCGGAAAACCCCAACGAGCCGAACAGTACCCGGGCCTTATATCCCCCGGAATCCCCGGCGAGAAGTGTTTCCGCCGCAGCCGTTCCCATGGGATAGGGCAACTGCTGCTCTTCAATAAAAGAGCGACGCACCATAGCAGTAAAGCACGCTCCCAAAAGCGCCCCCGTGGATGCCGCACCGAAAGCCTGGGCTGCGGAAAGCGTCGCTTCCGGATCGGCCATCCAGAGCCCGGGCAAGGTGAAGGCCACGCCTCCCGCCACGAGCCCGCCGGCGGACATTCCCGTGTGAGCCACATTGATTTCCCGCAGGGAGGCTCCGACGGGACGGAGAAAGGCCATGCTCGCTACGGCGACAAAAACGGTCGGCCACGGAAGCGCCCCGAGCCGTAGCGCCACGTAGGTACTGCTCGCGGCGATGACTGCAGCACCACCCAATCCCAGGAACAGTGCACGCCAGGAAAAATCCGCAGGGAATTCCACAATGTCCGTACCTCCCGGAGTGACGTCTCTCGTTCTGAAGAATTGTAACAGATCCCTTTGGTCTTTTTGTTGCAACAGCGTCAATGCACCGCAAGTCAAAAAGTTGAGGGGGTTTCAAAAAAATGCGTCTCCTCGCCAGCCCCCACAACCGGGCACCGTCGGAAAGGTCCGCCAGCCACCGTTGCCGGTGATGATCCGACAGAATCCGGCGATTCCTCCCCGCGCTCCACCGACAGATCCGTCCGACAGGTCGATTTCGAGACAACGCCCCGCCGTTCCTGTCGAACCCCGCGGGCCGAACCCCAAAACGCGTGTGGATGCGATCCGGACAGATTTCCTCTTCTGCACTATACTCTGAGAACAGCGCAGATGAGGCCCATCACATTTCCCGCGTTCGAAACACCTGTGGAATCTCTGAATAAGGCTGCATCAGCCCCGCAGAGCACCTTGCAAAGCCTGGTGCGACACGAGTCAAGGAAAAGCGCAAGGTCTTTATTCAGAGCTTCCCTGTATAAAAGGAGGTTCGCCCATGAGGAAAGAGGCTGTGCTTTTGCTTTTCGATGCCCAACATCCTTGCTGGAACGAGGAGACCGTCTCACTCGCCGGAGAAGATCCGCAAGCGCTTCCGGCTCTGGAACGCGAAGGGCTTCTTACAAAAGAAGGCGCGTTCTATGTTCTGAGCGATGCAGGAGTGGAACGCTTTCGTTTCGAAGCCGCTTCGGCTTACTATGATGCCGCGCCTGGCACAACACCGAAAGACCCTCGAAAAATGCTCCGACGCAACAGAATGGAACTCCTTCTCCGCCGTAGTTTTCTCGGCAGGTGGGGACTCAAGGAACCCCGTCCCGGAGCATGCCTTCCCTGGTTTCCTTCCCTGACGAAGGAGGAGCTTTTCCGCCGCGAAACCGGGGACACACTCGTCTGGACCTATACAGAACATCCTTCCGTGCGCCTCCTCCTCGACAGATACCCGCTCCCCAGCAATGCCAACGTTCTTCCTCCGAACCTCCAGGAAATGAGAGCGTTCCTCCACGCGAAGAACATCTCGGTTTCCCACCTCGAACTGGACCTGTTACTGCTTCAACACTATGACTTCGAACAATACATGCATGTCCCCCCCCACCCCAACGACGAGTTGGGGTTCCTCAACACCGACAGGCTTTACTGTCGCCTCGCACCACCGTCTCTCGCGGGAAGAAACCTGCACCGCGACGAGATGGATGCCGTGTGCTGGGACATCGGCAGACTCCACCTCTTTCTCCTCTGGCAGCGGAGAGTCTTCCTTCCCTGGTTCTTCGACAGAGACACGGAGGAGCAGGACGCGATCAACTGGTGGTTCTGGATCACCGACACGGAGGAAGAGGCCCTTGTGCTCCAACGCAGCCTCATGCCTCTCGGAGAAGCGTTGAGTCGTCCCGCACTTCCTTTGGATCTGTGGGTCCTGAGCCTCGAAGCACTGTCGACGCGAACCGCACGCGAAGAGACCTTCTGGGATCTTTTTGCCGAAACGGCACATTCCATCGCTCGGACCCAGTAACTCCATTTGGACGAAAGACATGCCTCTGGTAGAATAAGAAAAGATCTCAAGTAAAACAACTTCAGGCAAAAGGAGGAATCATGATGGGAACTAAGGGGACCGAGATCGTGGGCGTCAACGTGCAGGAGCTTCTGCAACTGCTGAACAAAGCTCTGGCGGATGAATGGCTTGCATACTACCAGTACTGGATCGGGGCCAAAGTCGCCAAGGGAAGGATGCGCGGTATCATCCAGGGCGAACTCGAGGAACACGCCCAGGACGAGCTTCGTCATGCAGACATGCTGGTGGAGCGCATCATCCAGCTCGGAGGAACTCCGCTGCTTGAACCGAAGGCATGGTACGAGCAGACGAACTGCGGTTACGATATTCCTTCCGATCCGAACACGCTGAAACTGGTCCAGCAGAACATTCAAGGGGAACAGTGCGCTATCGAGGTCTACAGAAAGATTCTCGACTTCGTCAAGGACAAGGATGTCGTGACCTATCACATGGCCTTGGAAATCCTGGAGGACGAGGTGGAGCACGAGGAGGACCTGGAAGCGATTCTCGAGGACATGACTACACCTCTTCCATCCTGATCCGAACGCACACTCCCTCCACAATCGGTTTTTCAGGAGGGGGACCTTCAACAGGGTCGTGGACGACAGACGAGGCGGCGCGAGGAAAACCTTTACAAGCCGCCTCGTCGTTCTTTCCTTCGCCGTGATCGTTTTGGGATCTTCCGCTTCACTTGCTCTCACCACAAAAGTTCACCGACAACGCGAGAGAAACCTGCACCGGAAAAACGGAGAAGCAACGGAACAGTGCCGAGGAAGGAGCGAAAACCTATGGCGGAAACCAAAAGCATCGAGGATATTCCACATCTTTTGCGAAGGGAAGTGGAAGCACGTCTTCTCAAAAACCTTCTTCCCGCTTTGGAGAATGCCTTCGGCAAAGAGGAAATACGCCGTGTGCTTGGAGAAGCCATCGCACAATGCGCCATGCAGGAAGGGCTGGCGTGCGCGGAGCGTTTCGGGGGGAATTCCCTGGAGAAGCTGACAAACGTCATCGACCGATGGCGGGAGGGGAACGCCCTCGAAATAACTGTCCTGCAACAAAACTCCCGGCATCTTGCTTTCAACGTGACGCGATGCGCTTACGCCGAACTCTACGAGCACCTCGGAATGCGCGATCTGGGGACGACGCTTTCCTGCGAACGAGACTTCGCGTTCATCGAAGGATTCAACGCGGGCATTCGTCTCACCAGAGAACATACGCTCATGGAAGGACACTGTTGCTGCGATTTCCGCTACGACGTGGAGGACCCGGAAAACCGGCAAGAGCCGTGAAGGGCATTCGTTCGAAACAACAGGGAGGGAGCAGCGAAGGAATTGTTTCGGCCCCCTCCCCGGGAGAGGCGAGAGCTTTTCTATCCTTCCAGTCCGATCTCTTTCGCCACGGGACGAAGGGCAACGATCGTATCCTCAATGAGTGAATCCAACGGCACACCGAGCAGCTCCGCCCCCTTGGCAATGACATCGCGATCAACACCCCGGGCAAATGCCTTGTCTTTCCACTTTTTTTTCACCGATTTCCCCTCCATGTCGCCCAGAGATTTACTGGGACGCACGAGAGCGACGGCAACCACGAATCCCGTCAGTTCGTCTATGGCATACAAGACCTTCTCCATGGGACTCTCAGGCTTCACATCCTCCTGCAGAAGACCCCAGGCATGGGAACGCACGGCACGTACCACACTCTCAGGGTACCCTGCCTCCCGCAGCCACGGAAGAGCCTTCTCCGTATGCCGCTGCGGATCGGCCATGGTCTCCTCCCAATCAATGTCGTGAAGCAACCCCACCACACCCCACGCGTCGGGATCCTCTCCGTATTTCACCGCAAAATGCCGCATCGCCGCTTCCACGGCAAGAGCATGCTTCACGTGCATTTCTTCTGTGTTATGCTGTTTCAACAACGCCAACGCATACTCCCGATCCTTTGTCATCGCTCATCCTCCTGAACGGTGTTTCTTTCTTTCGGTTCTGTCCGATTCCGACCGCTCTCCCAAGATCGATTCACGCAAAGAAACAACCAAGGAAGAGCACGCGACGTCATCCCTCGATCTGCACCTGTTCCACCTCGACACCCGCTTCCTCGCGCAATGTGCGCGCCAAAGGATCGGGATAGGGGGAGGCAAAGACAATCCTGTGGATCCCCGCGTTGATGATTGCCTTGGTGCAAAAACTACAGGGTTCGTGCGTGCAGTACAGCTCCGCTCCCTCCGTGGATGATCCCGTCGCCGCCGCCTGGACGATGGCGTTGATCTCCGCATGGGACCCCCTGCAGATCTCGTGGCGCTCGCCCGATGGAACACCGAGTTCCTCCCGAAGACACCCCACAACCGTACAGTGCCGAACACCTCTGGGGGCTCCATTGTAACCAGTGCTCACGATATGTCGCCCCCGCACGATCACCGCCCCGACCTGCCTCCGCAGGCAGGTGCTCCTGCTGGCGACAACCGACGCGATGGACATGAAATAATCCGTCCAATCCGGACGGTCGTCCACGGACATCGAAGAAACGACACGATGTGCGTTCATTGTGGTCTCCGCTTCCATGCAGGCCACCTCGTTTTCTTCACAACAGCACGGCGGGGCTGCACACCCCGCCGTAGCGCACGACACTCACTGACGGAAGCAAAACTCCATAATCCCCGGGAACAATCCAATCGTTCGCCTCAAGCGAAGGAGTCCTCCTGTGTTCCTCGAAAGATACCCTCCAACGCCACCTGAGGCAGGGGACCAACGATTTTTCTGGTCTCCTCCAGTTCGAAATCGAAGAGGAGCTGAGAGATGGCGAGCTGTGTCACGTCGTCGGTCTCGTAAGAGATCGCGCCCCTCCGATAGCCGAAACGTTCGGCGAAGAACGCAGCGAAAGAATTCTTTCCCGCAGCCTTCTGCAAGACTTCCGTGAGCATATTGAGAAAGGGCTCCTCATCGAAAAAAGGATTCTCGCTCGCAAGAGCGATGACCTTGCACTCATCCAGCAACATGAAACGGTCCCAGACACCACAGAGCGTCAACCCTGCTTTCAAGCCTGGCACGGCTTGGGCGAGAAGATGGGTCAACGTCTCCATGACCGACGAATATCCGAAAACCATGGAAAAACCGAGCCGCCCTCCTCCATCGCGCTCGGGATCGATGAGATGGTCCGGGAACAGCGTTCCCACACGACCACTCCGCAGACTTTTGAGGTACAGAAACTCGCTTCCCACTTCGAGCGCAAAGGCGGCTATGGAGCGAAGCTGCTCGCTGTACATGGAATTGATGGACACGGGCGCGAAATCCAGGCTGTAAGAAACCCAGGACGCGATATCCACGTCCATGTCCCTGTCCCAGTAGGGAAGAACACCCATGGGAACTCCGCTGTGCTCCTTTCTCTTATCGCTGAACAAGGAGTTTGCACACCGTTTCGACAAGGATGTCGATTTCCGGCTTGGTGATCTGGGCATCCGCGCCGACGCTGATGGCCTTTCTCTTGATATCGTCGGCCATGATAGAGGAGAAAACAATCACGGGCAGCCTGCGAAGATTTTCGTCCTCCTTGACCTTGCGGGTCAGTGTAAGCCCGTCCATCTTAGGCATCTCGATGTCGGTGATCAGGAGGTGAAAGGCATCTCCCTCGTCCAGAAGACGATCCATGGCCGCCTTTCCGTGACTCACCAACTCCACGTTGTGGAAACCACCTTCGCCAAGGGCATCCTGGATGAGCTTCCGAATCAACGGGGAATCCTCGGCGACAAGAATCTTGTACTTGTTCGGATCGCCGATTTCCTGCACCACGTTCTTCGCCGTGCGGGAATCCACATGGAACTGGGCGGAGAGTACGGGATTCACCACCTGAACGATTCTCTCATAATCGAGAAGCAGGATGTTCCGCCCCTCCCGTTTGATGACATAAAGCGCATTCTCACCGAGAAAGGTTCCGGAAAGCGTGGCGTCCAACTCGTCCGAATTGATGCGGTAGATACGCTCAACCGCATCCACGACGAAACCGAGCTTCATCTTGTTGAACTCGGCGACGATGACCTTTCGTTGTTCCTGCTCAACCTGAGGAACGTGTCCAAGAAACACCGCCAGATCGATGAGAGGAATGACTTCTCCCCGCACCGTCGTAATTCCCAACATCGCCTCATGGGACTTAGGGACGGGGCGCACTCCCGTCCATCGAAGGATCTCCCGCGTTTTGTCCACGTTGATCGCAAAACTCTGATCTCCCAAGAGGAAGACAACCACTTGCCATTCGTTCGTTCCCACTTCGGTAAGGATGCGTTCGTCCCTCATGAGATCACCCCGTTCATCTTCTCCAAGCCCTTGGGACACTATAATCCAACTTGATGGATCGCTCAATACGGAGACCCGTCGTTCATCGGAAAACATCACCCCTTCAGTCAGGGGCACCTCGTTCCGGGCGCGAACATCTCCTCCTGATGGGAAAGCATTTCCAAAGACCTCCGGGGAAGCATGCACTGACACCATGATACCCTTTTTTCGCCACATGGAACATAGTTCCCGCATATCCCCTCGAAGTTCGTGGCATTTCGGAGCCGCGATTCATTCCTTGCACGATCGCACCGCTGCTTCCGTCACCTTTTCCGTTCAGGCATGGAAAGCGTCACGCTCTCTTATTCACGAAGACTTCGCCTCGCTTACATCCCCAAAACCTTTCCGTTTCCCACCCGGAGAGGTGACACGCTCGCCCTGCGCCTCTCCGCGACGGTCCATCTTGACGGATGGGCAAAGAGTCCGTATGTTCTTTGAAAGGCTTCGAAACTTCGAAAAGGTGGTATTCACGTTCATGCACAAACTGCGGAATCTGCTTCTCGTTCTTACCATCGCCCTTTTCTGGTATGCGTTCCACGCACCCCAAGAAGGAACAGCCCAGGCGCTCGTCATCGCACGAGGCGATATCTCCACGAAAAACGTGGCGCTCACCATCGACGACGGCCCTCATCCGGGATTTACGAACCGCATTCTGGACATTCTGCAGGAAAAAGGTGTGAAGGCCACCTTCTTCGTCGTGGGCCGTATGGCTGCGGTGAGCCCGGAAATCGTCCGCAGGATGCTCGCGGAAGGACACACCGTTGGAAATCACACTCACTACCACAACAACCTGCTCTCGCTCCCTTCGGAGAATGTCCATATCGAGTGGGATATGTGCTCCAGCACCCTCAAGACCATTACCGGAAAGACACCCCGTTTCGCCAGACCTCCCGGAGGGAACTACGACGCATCGATCCTTCAAGTGGCACAGAAATCCGGGCTGACTACCGTGCTTTGGACAGCCAACGGCGCCGACTGCACCGGAATCAGCTCCGGAGACATTACAAAACGTATCCTCTCGAGAACAGGTCCCGGAGGCATCATCCTTCTTCACAGCGGCGTGGAGGCCACTATCGAGGCACTTCCCGGCATTATCGACACCCTCAAGACAAAAGGATACCGATTCGTGACCCTCGACGAAATGGCCGGCCCAGTACCCGCACCGCAACGGAAGGAACTCCGTTCCGCCTCCTCCGAGTCGCCCAAACGCACGGACTGACCCGACCTCCCGCGACCCGCGACGAGAAACCGCTCCGCCGACCTTCGCTCACCTTCGAGTTCTTCCGTAAAGCTGAAGGAAGCGCCGCAGCCTTTCGCTCACCGGAAGGGAAAGATGTTCTCCTTGCACACGCCATTCCCAATTCCCCGAGACAGTGCCGGGACGGTTCATACGAGCTTCCCGGCCAAGCCCGAGGATATCCTGCATGGGAAGAATTGCCGTCTCCGCCACAGAACAGAGCGCCATCCGGAGAAAAACCGCTGCGACAGCCTCTCTTTCAAGAGGGAAGCCCAGATAGTCCGATAGCGCTTCTTTTTCCTCCGGCGTCGCCTCCTGGTCGAACCACCCCAGGGCAGTGTTGTTGTCGTGGGTCCCCGAATAGACCACGGTTTTTCGGTCATGATTGTGAAGGAGATAGGGATTTTCGGGATCGAATCCGGCAAAGGCGAACAGAAGGACCCGCATTCCCGGAAAACCCAGTCTTTCCATGCCACGACGCACGTCCTCGGTGATGACGCCCAGATCCTCCGCCACAAAGGGCAACCTGCCGAAACGCTCCCTCAGCGCCAGGAAGAGTGCCTCGCCAGGCCCCTCTCTCCACGTTCCCCGCACTGCCGTGGGCTCTGTTCCAGGAATAGACCAAAAGGCGAAAAACCCCCTGAAATGATCGAACCGGATTCGGTCGCAACAACAGAGAAGGTGCGCCACCCGGGCCTCCCACCAGGAAAAGAGTTCTTTCCGCTTTTCGCTCCAGCGAAAAAGCGGATTCCCCCATCGTTGTCCGGTCTCGCTGAAATAATCGGGGGGCACTCCCGCCACGGAGTTCGGACGTCCCTCCCCATCGAGGTCGAAGAGATCCTGGTGAGCCCACACATCCGCGCTGTCGTGGTCTACATAAATGGGAAGATCCCCCAGCAGTTCGATGCCCTTTCCGCGGCAGAAACTCTTCAAAGCACCCCACTGCCGGAAGAAGAGATATTGCCGAAAAATCTCCTCCTCCACGCTCCTCCACAGCTCCTTCCGGACTTTCGTCAACGCCGCAGGGTCCCTTTTTCGCAAGAATTCGGGCCAGGACGTCCAAGGCTGCCCCGAATAGGTTCTCTTCAGCACGGAAAAAAGCGCATAATCCTCGAGCCAGTGACGTTGGGCCCTGTGAAATCCAGCCACCTCACCCATGAGCTGAGGCAAGCGGAGCGCCGCCTCGAAAGCCTTGCCCAGCATGGCATTTTTCCATGTCGTCACTTTTCCGTACTCCACACGATCCCCCCGAAACGGAACGGGAGGAAGACTGTCGCACGTTTCGAGAAGGCCCATACCCACGAGAAAATCAAGGCTGATGAAGAGGGGGTTTCCCGCAAAGGCCGACGACGCACTATAGGGCGAATTGCCGCGCCCCTCTTCAGTGGGACAGAAGGGAAGAATCTGCCAGAGGGCCATGCCGGATCGGGCGAGAAATTCCACAAAACGATACGCACCAGGGCCGAGGTCCCCGATACCGCAAGAGGATGGCAGGGAAGAAAGATGTAGGAGAATGCCTGCTTCTCTAGGCATGAGAAGAATCCCCTTCGAAAAAGAGAACGCCGAGAGGCGGAAGGACCAAGGAAAGCGACAGTGGCTGTCCGTGCCAAGAAATGGATTCCGCCATGACTCCGCCCGCGTTCCCGACACCGCTTCCACCATATTCGGCGGCATCGCTGTTGAGAGCTTCTCTCCAAAAGCCACCCCCGGGAACGCCGAGACGATAATTGAACCGTGGAACGGGAGTCATGTTGCACACCACAAGAGTTCGCTCCGAGCCATCGCAACGGAGAAAACTCAGGACGCAGTTTTCTGTGTCGGTAAAATCGATCCATTGGAAGCCATCCCAAGAGAAGTCCCTGCGATACAACGAAGGTCGGTTGCGATAGAACCAGTTCAGGTCCATGACCCAACGCAGAATTCCGTTGAAGGGACGAAAATCCAGTAGCTCCCAGTGCAACCCTTCTTCGTGATACCACTCCTGCCACTGACCGAATTCCCCTCCCATGAAGAGAAGCTTTTTGCCGGGGTGACCGAACATGTAGCCGAAAAGCAGACGGAGATTGGCTCCTTTCTGCCAATCGTCTCCGGGCATCTTGGAGAAGAGGGAACGTTTACCGTACACCACTTCATCGTGAGAGAGGGAGAGGCAGAAATTCTCCGTGAAGGCGTACATAAGACTGAACGTGAGCTGATTCTGATGGTATTTTCTGAAAATTGGATCCTTGGAGAAATAGGACAGCGTGTCGTGCATCCACCCCATGTTCCACTTCATGCCGAATCCGAGCCCTCCCACATAGGTGGGGCGGGAGACGAGCGGCCACGCCGTGGACTCCTCCGCGATGGTCTGCACCTCGGGAACTCGTTCGTAGACGGCCTCGTTGAGCCTCCGGAGAAACTGAAGCGCCTCAAGGTTCTCTCTTCCTCCGAACTCGTTAGGAATCCATTCGCCATCCTTGCGAGAGTAATCGAGGTAGAGCATGGAAGCTACGGCATCCACCCGAAGACCGTCGGCGTGGTACCGCTCCAACCAGAAGAGGGCACTGCTGATGAGAAAACTCCGCACCTCTCCTTTGCCAAAATCGAAGATGTAGCTGTTCCAGTCGGGATGAAATCCCTTGCGCGGATCCGCGTATTCAAAGAGGTGCGTCCCATCGAAAAGCCCCAGTCCGTGTCCATCCACAGGGAAATGGGAGGGAACCCAGTCCAGAATGACACCGACTCCCTCCTGGTGAAATCGGTCCACCAGGTTCATGAAGTCCTCTGGAGTGCCGAATCTGCTCGACGGAGCAAAATAGCCGATACACTGATACCCCCAGGACCCGTAGAACGGGTGCTCCATGATCGGAAGGAACTCTACATGGGTAAACCCCATGTCCCGAACGTAGGGAACGAGTTCCTCCGCGAGATCTCTGTAGCTCAGAAGAGCACCGTACCGCCTCCGCCAGGAACCGAGGTGAACTTCGTACACGGAAAAAGGAGCGTCGAGGGCATTTCGGGAAGCCCTCTCGCGCATCCATATTCCGTCGTTCCAAACATGCTCGAAAGACCACACGACGGAAGCGCTCCGGGGTGGTTCCTCCCACCGCAGAGCGAAGGGATCCCCCTTCTCCGCACTGAAGTCCCCGTTGCCGACGTGGTATTTGTAGAGGCATCCCTTGCCCACTCCAGGCACGAATCCCTCCCAGATTCCCGAGCTGTCCCACCGCGGCGCGAGAGGATGTGCACCATGGTCCCAGTCGTTAAAGTCGCCCATGACGCTTACGCGCTCCGCATTGGGAGCCCAAACGGCGAAGAGCGTACCATCGTCCCCTTCCACCGTCATGGGATGCGCGCCAAGTTTGTCCTGAAGACTCCAGTGGTTGCCCTCCCGGAACAGATAGATGTCATAATCGGTCAACCGGGAGATGCCATAGACAACACGCTCGTTCCGTCCGTCCTTCATTCTTCTCTCCCCCAGTCCTTGCCAGAGAGGCAGGCATCCGCACGCTTCCAAAGAACGACATCGCCCGTTCAGGGTATCTTGCCTCTTTGCGTTCAAGAACATTGTAGCATTCACCAGCCTGTCGTGGTCTTTTCGAAAAGAGTTGAAAGATTCCCGTCTCAACCCGAAGAGAAAGCGGACGATGATGCAAGGGACCCGATCTGTGGTTCATTCCGACGTATGGAGAAATGATCTCTTTTTGGAAACCCTGAATAAAGACCTTTCGCTTTCCCTTGACTCTGGTCGCATCAGGCTCTGCGAAGCGCCCTGCGGGGCTGACGCAGCCTTATTCAGAGGTTCCTTTTGTCATGGAACAGAGCGACGGCCTTTATGTCGACCGTCACTTTTTCAGAAATGGCGGTTTTCATCTGCCTCCGATTTGTTATGATACGAACGAGAAGGAAGAGAAAGGCACATCTTCTCTCTGTGTTTCCTGTCGAACCTTTTTCCGAAGAGCACTTCCCAAGCGCGCGAAAGGAGAGACCCGTGCGAAACATTGGTCTGTTTCTGACACTTTTTCTCTCGGTTTACACGATGACGAACCTGTATCTCTTTCGTCACCTTCATCTCGCCACGACCATCGTTCCATGGATTCGCCCCATCCTCTACAGTGCCTGGCTTTTCGTTCTCCTTGCGTATCCACTGGGGCGCATTCTGGGCCGAATGCTCCCCTATTGGCTCGGAACCGCTTTCCTCTGGATCGGAGCTCTCTATCTCGGGTTCCTGACCTATGCGCTCCTTCTGGCACTGATGATGGATCTCTACAGGCTTTGCAGCAGTCTCGCCCCTTTTCTCCTCCGCCCCCTTTCCCCTGCAGGAACAACCCACCTGTGGATCTGGGGAGGCATCGGCATCGGAGTACTGCTTCTTTTGGGGTATATCAACGCTCTCACCCCAAGAGTCCGCCTCATGGAAATGACACTTCCGACTCCCTTGGGCAGCGGACCGGAACAGCTCCGATTCGCCGTCGTCACCGACATCCATGCGGGGGAAATCATCCACAACGCACGCTTGCAACACATTTTCCAGCGCGTGAACGAAACGAAACCCGATGCAGTGTTCCTGGTGGGAGATATCGTGGATGGCCTCGTCCGCGAGGCGGAGGAGGCCGAATTAGCAAAGGAGTTGCAAAAGCTGGATGCACCGCTCGGTGTCTACGCGGTAACGGGAAACCACGAGTACTATGCAGGCATCGAGGAAGCACTGGCCTACATCGAAAAGGGAAACGTCCGTATTCTTAAGGACGAATCCGTCGTTTTGGCAGGGCGGCTCCTTCTGGTGGGGCGGAACGACCGCCAGGCCCCCCGGTTCGGCCACTCCCGAAAACCTCTCGAAACGCTCCTCGCCGAATCCTCCGCTCCCGCAGATCTTCCCGTGGTCGTCCTCGACCATACGCCTCTGGATCTTGACGAAGCCGCGGACGCCGGCGCGTCCCTCCAGTTTTCGGGGCACACCCACAACGGCCAGCTCTTTCCCTTCAACCTCATCACGAAAAGAATCTACGAACAAAGCTGGGGAGTGTTGCGAAAGAAAAAAACCATTTTCTACGTTTCCTGTGGCGTAGGCACCTGGGGCCCCCCCTTCCGCACAAGCAGCGTTCCGGAAATCGTGCTCTGCACGCTTACCTTTTCCGACCAGCCAGCCGTTGCGGTACAGGGAACCCCATGACCCGAAAAGTCTTTAGAAGCTTTTAGGCCGTTCCTCCACCTCCTTATGATGGAGAAAGCACGCCACGAAATGGCCGGAGCCTCCGTCCAGGAGGGCTGGTTCCTCGTAGCGGCAGCGGTCCATCACATGGGCACAGCGCGTGTGAAAACGACACCCGCTGGGAGGCGAGACCGGAGAGGGGACATCTCCTTCCAGGATAATGCGCTTCCGCTGCTTTACCGGGTCCGGAACGGGAATGGCCGAGAGAAGCGCCTCCGCGTAAGGGTGAAGCGGTGCGGCGAAAAATGCTTTTTTCGGAGCGAACTCAACGATTTTCCCCAGGTACATGACCGCCACCCTGTCCGAGATATACCGGATCACGGAAAGATCGTGGGAGATGAACAGGTAGGTGAGACCGAGCCGCTCCCGGAGATCGCAAAGCAGATTGAGTACCTGGCTCTGGATGGAAACGTCCAGCGCGGAAACAGGTTCATCGCAGACAACGAACTCGGGTTTGACCGCAAGCGCCCTGGCGATGCCGATGCGTTGACGCTGTCCTCCGGAGAACTCGTGGGGGTACCGAAAGCGGTGCTCCGGACGGAGTCCGCACTGTTCGAGAATATCCACCACGTAGCCATCGACGTCCTTCCCTCGGGCGATACCATGATACCGCACCGCCTCCCCCACGATGTCCCGCACGTTCATGCGCGGGTTCAGACTCCCGTAAGGATCCTGAAAGATGATCTGCATCTTCCTCCGCACACCTGCGGGATCTTTCCGGAGCATTTCCCCCACTGGCATCTGGCGGAAGAGAACCGTTCCCTCGGTGGGTTTCACGAGGTGCAGCAGCGTTCGTCCCGTGGTGGTCTTGCCGCACCCCGATTCTCCGACGAGCCCCAGGGTTTCTCCCTCGTTCACCGAGAAAGAAACACCGTCCAGAGCGAGGACATTGCCGACGGTCTTGCGAAAAAGGCCCTTCCGGATAGGGAAATACTTTTTCAGCCCCATCACGGAGAGAATCGGTGCAGACGGAGCAGACCTTCGCTGCTCCTTTCCTGGTTCAGTCATGGCGCTCACCCACCTTGTCCGGATCGTTCGCGCAAAGCCAACACCGCACCGAACGTCCTCCCTTCAGAAGAAAGAGCGGAGGCTCCTGCATGCGACATTTTTCGAAGCAGAAGGAACATCTGTTATGGAAACGGCACCCTTCGGGAAAATCCAGGGGATTCGGCACAACACCAGGAATGACGTCCAAACGTTCCCGGTCCTCATCGAGACGGGGAATGGAGTGCAAGAGTCCCTTCGTGTAAGGATGCAGGGGCTTGTGGAAGAGCGCTTCCACGTCCGCCTCCTCCACCACCCGGGCCGCGTACATGACCACAACGCGCTGGGCCGTCTCGGCGATGACCCCCAGGGCGTGGGTGATGAGAAGGATCGACGAGCCGAACTCCTTCTTCAGATCGTTCATTAGATCCAGAATCTGTGCCTGAACCGTCACATCCAACGCCGTGGTGGGCTCGTCGGCGATGAGCAATCCGGGATTGCAGGCGAGAGCCATGGCGATCATGATGCGCTGCCGCTGTCCACCGGAAAATTGATGTGGATATTCATCGAGACGACGCGTCGCCCCCGGAATACCCACCAGATCGAGCATTTCCTCAGCTTTTTTCCGAGCCTTGTTTTTATCCAGCCGTTGATGCTGCATGAGGGGTTCCATGATCTGCTCCCCCACGGTATAGACGGGATTGAGGCTCGTCATGGGTTCCTGGAAAATCATGGAGATCCTGTTTCCTCTCACGGAGCGCATCTCCTGCTCGGAAAGAGTCAGGAGATTTTTGCCGTCGAAGAGGATCTCCCCACCGGCGATCCTTCCCACGGGCTTGTGCACCAATCGCAGGATGGAGAGAGCCGTAACACTCTTTCCACATCCGGACTCTCCAACCACACCCAGGGTCTGTCCCGCTTCGATGCTCAGGGAGACGCCGTCCACAGCCCTGATCACGCCGCGATCCGTGTCGAAATAGGTTTTGAGTCCTTTCACTTCCAGCAAGGGCATGGGAAAGCACCTCCTACCGCTTCAGGCGCACGTCGAGCGCATCGCGAAGGCCGTCTCCGAGGAAATTGAAGGCCAGCACCGTGTACATGATGGCGAGCCCAGGGAAAATCGCCCACCACCATTGCCCCTGGCCGAGATACTTCTGCCCCTCGGAAATCATCAGTCCCCAGCTCGGCGTGGGAGGTTGCGCACCGAAGCCGAGAAAAGCCAGCCCCGCCTCGATCATGATGATGCTCCCCATTCCCAGCGTCGCCTGAACGATCACGGGAGCCAGAGCATTGGGAAGAATATGCACGAAGATAATCCGCCACGAGGGCATGCCGAGAGCGCGAGCGGCCTCTACGAACTCCCGCTCCCGCAGGGAGATGAACTGAGCCCGAACCACCCTCGCGATGGAAACCCAATTCACCATGCCGATGGCGATGTAGACCACCACGAGACTCGGATCTTTAAACACCGCAACCACCGCGAGAACGAAGAGGAGAAAGGGAAAGGCAAAGACCACGTTGATGAGCCAGGAGATGAGATCGTCCACCCATTTCCCCACATATCCCGCGAGTGCCCCGAGAGGAATGCCGATGACCAGAGAGACGAGGGTCGCGAAGATGCCGATCTGCAGGGAAATGCGCGCTCCAAAGATGATCCGGCTCAGAATGTCCCGGCCGTACAGATCCGTGCCGAACCAGTGCTTCGCCGAGGGGGGAGCGAGGCGGACGGCCTTACCCTCGGTCCAGATGAGCTGCTTGAGCGGGTCGTAGGGAGAGATCCACGTCGCCAGAACCGCCACGAGAATCACCGTGATCACCATGACGAGCCCGATCATGGCAAGCCGGTTTCTCCGGAATCTGAGCCATGCCTCGAACCAGAGACTTCCGCCGGATGCAGCAGGTGTCGTTCTTTCCGTCATGATCGCCACCTACTCGAACCGAACTCTCGGATCGATGAAGCCATAGGAGAGGTCCACCACGAGATTGGTCACCAGGAAAATAAGCGCCATGAAGATGACAGTTCCTCGGATCATGGGAAAATCCCTGGCCACAAGGGCTTCCACCGCAAGCCGGCCTATGCCGGGCCAGGCGAAGATCGTCTCCGTGAGCACCGCTCCGGAGAGAAGCTCCGCCACTTGGGTTCCGATGATGGTCACCACGGGGATCAGGGCGTTCTTCAGGGCATGTTTGATCACCACGATCTTCTCGGAGAGCCCCTTTGCGCGGGCGGTACGGATGTAGTCCTGGTTCAACACCTCGAGCATGCAGGAGCGCGTAAGCCGGGCAATGAGCGCCGCCGGACGGACACCGAGGGTCAGCACGGGAAGGATCAGATAGATCGCCTGACCGTCGCCGTAGCCGACTCCGGGAATCCAGTGCAGATTGTAGGCAAAGGCAAGCAGAAGAAGAAGCCCGACCCAGAAGACGGGAGCGCTGACTCCCGAGATGGCGAGGAACATGGCGGAATAGTCGAACACGGAATACTGCTTCACCGCCGAGACGATCCCTGCAGTGACACCGAGTACGGAGGCCACTACCATGGCCCAGAAGGCAAGACGCAAGGTAGCACCGAAACGCACGGAAAGAGCGATGGAGACCTTTTCGTTGCTCCGGTAGGAAGTTCCGAGATCGCCTCGGAGCAGCTCACCGAGGAACTTCGTGTATTGCCGATGCAGAGGAAGATCAAGCCCAAGATCGGCGCGTATCCGCGCCAGCGTCGCGGGATCGCCGCGCTGCCCCATCATGATGCGCGCAGGATCTCCTGGAACGACGGCCATGAGAATGAACACCACTGTGACGACACCCCAGAGGACGGGAATCGTGTACAGGAGTCTCCGAAGAAAATAGGTGAACACGAGCACACCCCCCAATTCAAAGTCGGGACGAAGACACACGAAAAGGGAGGAAAGACACGCTCTCCTCCCTTTGTCTCTGACGCCCTATTTCTTCGTCACCCACACATTATAGAGCGGCGTCGAGTAGTCACCCATGGCAGGCAGGTGCATGTTCTTCACCCATTCCTGCCCAAGAAGGCTTGTGGAGTAGTGGAAGAGGAATACCCACGGCGCATCCTCCACAATGAGCTGCTCCGCCTTGCGGTAGAGCTCGATGCGTTTATCCCAGTTCGTCTCCACCCGTGCCTCGGCGAGCAGGGCATCCACCTCGGGATTGCTGTAGAAGGAATAGTTCCCCTTCGATCCGTGATTGCTCGAATGCAGCAGCACGTAAAGGAAATTGTCCGGATCGAGATAGTCCACAACCCATCCCATGCGGAACATTTGTGTCTCCGCACGCTCGCACATGTCGAGGTGCACACCCCAATCGACGACCTTGATGTTCAGTTTGATGCCCAGTTCCATCAACTGAGCCTGGATCGCCTCTGCCACCGCCTTGTGCCGGGGGTTGTTGTTCACCTGCAGTTCGCATTCGAAGCCATCGGGATATCCCGCCTCTTTCAGGAGCGCCTTGGCCTTGTCCGGATCATAGCTGTACCCCTTCAGGTCTGGATTGAAACCGGGCATCCCAGGGGGTAATACCCCTTTACCGGGAGGATACCGCCCTTCGATGACGAGATCGCTGATGCGCTCCCGGTCCACCGCATAGTTGACGGCCTGGCGAAGCGCTCTGTTGCCCTTGAAAGGTTCCTTGCTATTGTTGAATCCGTAGTAATACGTTCCCACCCAGGGACGTTCCTGGAAGAGCGGCCCGTAGGTCGCCTTCGCCTCCACATAGAACTCATCGGGGAAATCCTGGAACGCGTCGAGATTGCCCTTCTTGAATTCCTCGTAGGCGATGGTGTTGTCAGGAATGATCACGAGTTCCACGCCGTCGAGATAGGGCAGTGGGTTCCCCTTGTCATCCTTCCGCCAGTAGTCAGGATTTTTCTTGAGAACCACTTTCTGGTCATGATCCCATCGTTCGAGCATGAACGGTCCCGTTCCCACGGGATGGAAGTTGAACTCCTTGCCCCATTTTTCCGCGTCTTCCCTGGGAATGACCATGAAGGAATTGTAGGCGAGGACACTGACAAAGGGCGCGAAGGAATAGGTCAGCTTGAACTGCAGGGTGTACTCATCCAGGACCTTGATGCCGCTCCACTCCGTCGCACCTGTTTCATCACGGCTGACGAAGTCCTGATAGCCCTCGATCATTTCTATGAAATACGCCCGGGGAGAATTGTCCCGCACCATTCGCTCGAAGGTGTACTTCCAGTCCTGTGCAGTAACTTCCCGCCCGCCGTTCGCCGTGGGTTCTCCCAGACATTCCTTGTGAAACCGGACACCCTTCCGGAGCTTGAAGGTCCACACCGTGCCGCCTTCGCTTCCCTCCCAGCTCTCGGCCAGCGCAGGGAGCACCCCTTTGCCATCGCTGTCGTTTTCCACAAGGCTGTCGAACATGAGGTAGATGGCCCGGCTGGAAACCGTATCCGTGGCTTGGGCTGGGTCGAGCTTCGGAGGGTCGTTGATCTCACGCCAGCGAAGGATACCGCCGTACACAGGATCTTCCGCAAAGGCGGCTCCCGCCATACAAAGGACGCCGAACGTCAAGAGGAACAACAGGAAGACTTTCATTTCTCTCTTCATGCATCCCATCCTTTCTTCGCACTCTCCATGCCTCCGAAAAGCATACGAACCGATCTTTCGCCGCATAACGCGTGCCTTTCCCTCGCGTCGAAGGGACTACCTCAGCTCCGAACTCCCGACGGACATCACCTCCCCTCTGAACCTCGCGCCGGTCGAAGGACCGTCGGGCGTATCTTTTGTGAGAAGAATACCGAAGACAACACGTCACACGCCGAGAAGCCAGTTCTCTCTTTCGGATGGTGGATTTACACTTCAAACGTAACAAGGGCTAAGGGAAGGGAGACACCCCGAGAAAAAACAGAGAGGTCCACGGCAAGGCCTTCGCTAAGATAGAGTCGCCACAACAGCCAGCTAGCGGGAGAAACCGGCCATGAGCCGCCACCATCTTGCCAGAGACGAGCGCGAGATCATCGTCATCGGCCTGCGAATCGGAGTATCCCCGCAGGAGATCGCTTCCCGGATCGGGCGTTCCAGGAGCGCCATCCGCCGGGAGATTCCGCGCAGGCGGCGGCGCCCGTGACAACAGCGGAGTTCGAGCTCAGGACCGCTCTGGCAAGGTTCGCGAATCCTGTTGAAGGTCTCTGAAACTGTCCGATCCCTTCGTTCTGGAGATCCTGCGCCGGGGAATGAAGAAACACTGGTCCCCGGCGCAGGTGATTCACCGGGAGCAGCTTTTCCTCGCGGTTCCCACGGTGTACCGCGGAAACCGCCCGAGGCCTTCCGGGAGCGATTCGGCCCTTGCTTCACCGCAAAGGGAACGTCTTCGTTCCCTTGTGGCCGCCCCCCTGAGAAGCAGGGCTTCGCCCCCCTGGCGAAAGCGGTCCCATGGATTCTTGATGGAGCGCCTACCGCAGCATCACCGTGGACAACGGCAAAGAGTTCGCCCGACATGCCCGGATGAGTAAGGAAAGGACTTCCGGAGCGTGAGCCGGGAGGAGGTGGATCAGTACGTGTCGCTCCTCGACAACAGGCCACGAAAGTGCCTCGGATGGCCCATTCCGGTGGAGGTCTGTCGGGAGCTGGCTCCACCTCCGTTGCGTTTGACGTGATAATTCCAGGAGTAAAAACAAAACGGAACAACACAACGTAATAAAAAAATAATATGGATTGCCTGTTTTGTTCTTCACCGTCAATGATAGCACGTTCCTTACTTTCCGTCATCTGAAGGCAAAAGACACGCTCCTCTTTCCTTTCCTGTACCACTCCGACGGAGGGAACCCCCTTTATCCGCTAAAATCAGCGCATATCCTTCAAATTTTTTCTCTTTCCATGAACTATTTCCCTTCGTTGCTCTCGTCGGGAATCTTGCGGCAGAGTTCTTCCATAGACAATTCGGGACGAATGCCGAAACGGGTGAGCACGAAATCATACCGAAGAGGATCCTCGGGATTGATCTCCCGGAAAACCCGCGTGGCCTCCAGCGCGGCGGCAAGATCCGGGTGACGTCTCTCGCAGAAACCCCAGGCCGAACAGAGAGCGAACATGTGCGTGTCCAGCGGTAAAACCAGCTCGGAGGGATGCAGGCACGTCCATCTCCCTGGATCTATGGCATCGCGACGGACCATCCACTTGAGGAAAAGGAACAGGCGTTTGCAGGCACTCCCCTTTTCCGGCGAAGCCAGAAGACTGCTCCGGTTTCTTCCCGGAGGCACGGCGCCAAGTTGCGTCAGCACCCGCACGAAAGAGGTCACCCCCCGCAGCGCACGAATGGAACGGTTCGCATGAAAAATTTTTCTTTCCCCCTCCATGGGAACGTTCATTCCCTCGCGAAAAAGGGACTCCAGTCCACCATACCGCCGCAGCGCCAGACGAATGGCCCGGAGCAACGCCACCGTCTCCTCCGGGTCTGTAAAACGGTGACGCAGCGGAAACGACGAGGCGACGAATTCTTCCTCCGGCATTCCGACAAGCCTGCTGGACGGTTCCGGACCGAGAATGTTCAGAAGAATTTCGACGCTCCTTTGGATCTGACGGACCTTACCGTAGGCGAAACATGCCGCCAGAAGACCCGCGACCTCCACATCTTCCGGCGTATCATACCGGTGAAGAAAAAGGACCGGATCCGGATCCAGATAACGAGGAGAAGCATAGGTTTCGTAGAGAGCATCGAAACACGTGCGACATCGCAGCGGAAGCAACAAGGACGACGCCTCCTTTCCGGTGGGACAACAGAGGGACCGGACACATCCTCTTTTTTCCCGACTTCGCCATTTTTCCCGAGAAAACAAGGATTTTTGAAAAAAGGGATGCAGTGTTCATGGGGGTTCAGAAGATCGGGAAGCCGGAAATCAAAATGTAGTGCCTAGCATATTTGCCCTATTGACATATTGTCTTTCTCCGGATATACTTCTTTTATGTATATCCGGGTGAAATCCTCAAAGCTCAGTCCGCGAAAATCAGTCCAGATCGTCAAATCCGTTCGCACCGGGAAACGGGTCTCCCAGGTCATTCTCCAGCACGTGGGAATAGCCCACGACGAGAAGCAGCTCTCCGAGCTCCGGGAACTGGGGCGGAAGCTCATTCTGGAGATGGAGGAGAGAGAGCAGCCCTCTCTTCCGGGGTTCTCCCTCCTCGAGAACGAAGAGGCGTGGGAGCGGCCGGTCGGGGACGGGGAGCGGGTCAGCCTCCGGGGGATGAAGAACCTGGAACAGGTGACGGAAGGGCCTGGGGAAGTCGTGGAGAGCCTGTTCTCCTCCCTGGGCTTCGAGGCGATCTTCGGGGTATCCAGCCGTGGGAAGGGGAACACGGAAGTCCTGAAGAAATGCCTCGCCTGCGCCCTCGCCAATCCTTCGAGCAAGCGGGGGATGTCCCGTTGGCTGGAGGACGAGGGCGGGACGGACATGTCGCTGAACAGGATCTACCGAATGATGGACGCCCTGGCGAAGAAGACGGACCGGGTGAGGGAGATCGTGGCGCGGGAGACCGCGTCCCTCTTCGAGACGAAGGCGTCGCTGCTGCTCTTCGATGTGACCACCCTCTATTTCGAAAGCTTTGAGGCGGATGCCCTGAGGGTGTCGGGGTACAGCAAGGACAACAGGATACAGGAGACCCAGGTGGTGCTCGCCCTGGCGGTGACGCCGGAAGGATTTCCCCTCTGGTACGACCTTTTCCCGGGAAACACCTTTGAAGGGCATACTCTTGTGCCTGTGCTCAGGAGATGCATGGAGACCTTCTCCCCCCGGCAGGCGGTGGTGGTGGCGGACCGGGCCATGTTCACGGAAGAGAACCTGCACGAAGTGGAGAAGGCGGGATGCTCCTTCGTCGTGGGAGCGAAACTCCGGGGTCTCAGCCGGACCATGAGGGAGAAAATCCTGGACGCCGGGAACTACTCCCCCCTGCCCGGAGGTTCGCCTGTCTTCCCGGAGGGTGAGAGAGAAACGTGCAGCCCTTCCCGTTGGTACTCCGTCCCCCTCGAAAACGGGAGAAATTTGCTCGTCACCTGGAGTGAACAACGAGCCCGGAAGGACGCCTCCGACCGGGAACGGCTTCTGGCCCGACTGCGGAAAAAACTGCAGGGGAAGAAGGCTCTTCCGGGAAAAAGCCTTGTCACCAACCGGGGGACGAACAAATACCTCTCCCTTGAAAATGCAAACGGACAGGACCGCTACATCCTGGACGAAGAGAAGATCCTCCGGGACAGCCGGTGGGACGGCCTTCACGGAGTCATCACCGACCTGCCCGTGGAAAGTGCCGCGGAAGCGCAGGACATCCTCGCCCATTACGGGAGCCTGTGGCGCATCGAAGAATCCTTCCGGGTGAACAAGCACGACCTCTCCATCCGCCCTGTCTATCACTGGGTACCCCGCAGGATCGAGGCCCACATAGCCCTCACCTACCTCGCCTTCGCCCTCCTCCGGCATCTCCAGCACCGAGTGGCGGTCCGGCAGAACGCGGTGATGAGCGCCCGGGCCATCCGGACCGCCCTGCTGGATGTCCAGTCCACCCTCATGAAGGACGAAGAGACGGGGAAACTCTACCGGTTCCCGAAGGCCATGAGCGAGAGCGCCCGGAAGATCTACCGTTCCCTGGGCCTCGTCCGGGGACTGGGGAACACGGAGATCCTGTCGGTGAGGAAATACAGGAACCGGAAAGGGATCCGGAGCGCCGGGACGGACGGAGACGGAACAGCGGGGGAAGAGACGGGCAGGAACTGAACGAGCCGGGAGCAGATCTCCTGTTTCCCTTTCGAAATACCTTTCGGAGCCCCGAGACACGGTGAGACCGAAAAATCCGCCTCAAACGACAGCCCCTCTTTTCACAGAATTGAAAAGAGGGGCTGTGTAGTGCCCACCCAAGATGCACTTTCCGGTGTTTGCAAGGCTTCCCGTTTCAAACCCGGCGAAGTCGGGAATTTCGACGCTCCTTTGGATCTGACGGACCTTACCGTAGGCGAAACATGCCGCCAGAAGACCCGCGACCTCCACATCTTCCGGCGTATCATACCGGTGAAGAAAAAGGACCGGATCCGGATCCAGATAACGAGGAGAAGCATAGGTTTCGTAGAGAGCATCGAAACACGTGCGACATCGCAGCGGAAGCAACAAGGACGACGCCTCCTTTCCGGTGGGACAACAGAGGGACCGGACACATCCTCTTTTTTGCGAGCGAGGAGGTCCGGTCCCCTGAACAGCCACCGGGTCTATTCCGGAGGCCGCGAAGAACACGATATATCGCAACCCGAACCGTCAGAGCCCCTTCACATCGTTGAAGACGGATGTGGGCGAATTCTTGTGGGACTTGCCCTTCTTGAGACGATGGTAATCCGCATAGGTGAGGGGGTCGCCTTCTTTGACGACTTCGGCGCTCGCAACCTCACCCACGAAGAGGATATGCGTATGTACCTCCTGAACGGCGATGACCTTTGCCTCCAGCACCGCCACCGTCCAGTCGAGGATGAAGGGGGAACCGAGAGGCGCCGGTCGGTACTGAACATTGCAGAACTTATCGATGTCTCTGCCACACTTGAAACCAAAATTCCCGATGAACGGCATGGGCACATCCTGCTCCAGGACGGACACGGAAAACACGCCGCTTTGCCGGATGAACTCCGTGGTGAGATTGTTCCTGTGAAGACAGGTCGTGACACAGATGGGCTCTGCGGTGATTTGCATGACCGCATTGGCGATCTGTCCGTTACATTTCCCCTCCCAGGTGGCTCCCACGATGTACAACCCATAGCTGAGTTTGAAAAGCGCTCTCACATCCAACGTCGTCTCCATGAATTTTCCTCCTTCTCACTCCACAGCAAGCCATACAACACCTTTCCGGAACAACTTCCCTCACATCCTCGCCTGCAGCTCCTCCAGGGAATGCCGTAGCGTGTGTCGCACCGATCCCTCGACATTCCTCCGCGCCTCTCTCGGGTCCACATCACTGTCCCTGCGGAGAAAAAGGTTCCGCAGCCCTCAGGATGGAGCGGGCTGCCACGAGGCCGCTCGCGGATGCCTGAATCACGCCCCTCGTCACTCCGGCCCCGTCTCCAGCGGCGTAGAGCCCGGAAATGGAGGTTTGCAATGTTTCGTCCAATCCGAGACGGAGGCTGTAGAATTTTACCTCGACCCCATAGAGGAGCGTATGAGGGCCATTGATGCCGGGCATGATGGTGTCCAGGGCGTGAAGCATCTCGAGAATGTCCGTGAGGTGGCGATAAGGAAGCACAAAGGAGAGATCTCCCGGCTCCGCCTCCGCCAGGGTCGGGCGGACCAGTCCCCTTCGGATCCGCTCCGCCGTTGAACGCCGGCCCGCCCGAAGATCCCCGAGACGCTGAACCAGTACCGTTCCTCCGAGCATGTTCGCCAGCCGCGCAATGTGCGTGCCATACCCATTGGGATCGTGGAACGGTTCGGTGAAGTCGGTGCTCACGAGAATGGCGAAATTGGTGTTCTCCGTCTTCGTCTCTCTGTTGCTGTGCCCGTTGACGACCACCACCTTGCCGTCGCTCTGATATTCCGTGACCACCTCGCCTCCCGGACACATGCAGAACGTGCGGACCCGATCGTCGAACGTAGGCGCGTTGAAGAGCGCCTTCACTTCGTAGAACTGCTCGGTGAGACCGTCCGCCCACTCCCGGGGAATTTCGACCCGTACACCGATATCCACTGGAAGGGAGTCCACGTGCAACCGGAGTTCTCTCGCAACGCGCTCCATCCAGTGGGCACCTTCCCTTCCGGGACAGACGAGCACGAATCGGGATGGAATCTCCCGGCCATCCACCAGGCGAATCCCTTTCACCGCACCGTCGTCGGAGAGGATCGACGCGACTTCCGTCTCGAGCAGTACGTCACAGCGTGATGCAAGCGCCTCCCGGACGGCGGCGAGAACCTCCTGGGAACGATCCGTTCCGATATGGCGGATTTTTGCGGGGATGACCTGAAGCCCCGCAAAACGCCCCTTTTTGACCACCTCTCCGGCGAAGGCGGCATCGGGCTCGAAGACGGGCGTGTCCGCGCCGTAGTGAACCCAGATCGCATCCACTTCCGGGATAAGCTGTTCGAGGACATGCCTTCCCACATAGCGCTCGAGGTTGCCTCCGAATTCCGGAGTCAGCGTGAGCTTTCCGTCGCTGAATGCTCCGGCTCCCCCCCACCCGCAGATGACACTACAGGGAGAGCAATGGATGCATTGCCCCACCGCCCCGTTCTTGAGCGGACATTTCCGCCCCTCCAGGGAACGCCCCTTGTCCACGACGAGAACCGAAGCACCTTTTTCCGTCAGTTCCAGAGCGGCGAAAAGTCCCGCAGGACCTGCACCAACAATGATCACATCGTATCGCTTTTCCGCCACGCTCCATTCCCCCCGGAAAGCATCTTAAAGCACCTTTCACAGCTCGTTCCGCCTTTTCGCAAAAGCTTTTGACATTGTACCATGTTGCGTTTCTCCTGAAAGGCGCCTATCCTGAACCCGGAAGAGCCTTTCAGGAGGTGTACCTCATGCCGCAAGCTTTTGATGAACAGGTGACGCGCTGCGCCGCAATGCTCGAACAGGCCCAAAATGTTGTCCTCCTCAGCGGAGCGGGCATGTCCACAAGCGCGGGCATCCCCGATTTCCGAGGTCCGAACGGACTCTATCGAACCGCGGGAATCGCCGACCCCGAGCGCATTTTCGATCTCTCGGAATTCTCTCGAAACCCCACACTCTTCTATCGCTTTCACAGGGCGTTCCTCACTCTTCTCGATACCGTCCGACCCACGTTCGCACACCGCTTCTTCGCGGCCCTTGAACAGAAAGGAATCCTCAAGGGCATCGTGACCCAGAACATCGACGGCCTCCATCAACGGGCAGGATCATCCCACGTGCTGGAAATTCACGGCGGGATCGAAACAAGCACCTGCGTCCGGTGCTCCCGAACCTATTCCCGCGAGGAGACAACAAGGAAGGCCTTCGAAACGGACATCCCCCGCTGCGATTTCTGCGGAGGTGTACTCAAACCGGATATTGTCTTTTTCAGCGAACAGGTACGACACCTGGAGGAGTGTGTACACCTGGTAAAAACCTCGGACCTGCTCTTCGTGGTCGGTTCATCTCTGACGGTCACCCCTGCGGCGCTTCTCCCCGCTTATGCCGGAAGGGATATTGTCGTGGTCAATAGAGGGTCTCTTTCCTTCGACTACCTTCCCAAGAGGCGAATCTCCCTCCTGGTGGAAGAGGATATCGATGCCTTTTTCAAGGCGGTGGACACACGATTTTCTCTCGTTTCCGAAAACGGGACGTGATACCCTTCTCTGTCGTATTCGCCCGTCTCTTTCATCGTCAGACTGTACGTTCGGAGCGTATGTGCTTTACTCGTCCCGAAAATTCTCTCCGGATGGGGAAAAACTTCCCTGCCATCTCAACCTTTTCCCTTCCGCCTCCGATACCTGAAGCGGATTCGTACGAATGCGGACACTTCTCCGCACGCTTTTCCCGGAAGGATTGTGATGCGGCTCATGACAAACGGCGCTCAGAAACGTTTTTTTCGTTTCCTTTCCGGAGCGATCATCGTCGCTCTTGTGGGAATCGTTTCCTCGGCCCGGGCGGAAATCATTCCCCGCGAGGGAGTTTCCATTGCCCTTTTCCCCGTGCGCAACGACACGGAAATCGTGGTATGGCCGAACAAATACTACCCGCAGGACGTCCTCCCGGAAAAGATCGGTCGGTTCCTCTCGGAGCTGTTGAAACAGTCTCCCTTGGCCGATGTCTCCACCCTGGATGAAGAAGACCGCGCGCTCTGGCTCTCCGGTGCACGAAGAGGCGAAGATTTCGCCGTGGAGGTCGAACTGTACCGTTTTCTCCCCAAGAGAACCGGCACTCCCATCCCCGTGGGAACGACCACCAAGGGATCCGTGGCGTTGCGGATGACCGTCTACGACGGGACTTCAGGCAGCGTCCGCAACAGGAGCGTCATCGAAGCGAAAGAGGCGCGCCTCACCTTTGACCCGGACTACGACCCCAGCAAATCCCCCTACTGGGAATCTTTTTCCCGCAGCGTGTACTGGGCGACCATCCAGCAGGCCTGCCGTCAGGCGGTGGACGATCTCGTACGGGGGTACACGGGGTTCCGTATTCTCGGGCGACTTATCGCCCCCACAGCAACTTCCACTAAGGAGAGGCGGGAATACATTCTCTCTCTCGGGAAATATGATTCTCTCAAAGTAGGCGACGTGCTTTCCGTCATGCGGAGCGACACCTATATCACTGTGGATCCCGAAAATCCCGTGGTCCTGCTTCCGCAGCTCATCGGCGAAGTGACCGTGACCTTCATCAAGGAACGGGAGGCGATCGTGGTCGTCACCAAAGAAGATTCCAAAAACCCCATCCGCTTGCGCGACCTGGTTTCCGTGCCGATCTACAAACCGAGGAAAGGAGAAGGTTTCTGAATCATGATTCGACGAATCGTTCCCTTCGCAAGGGGAAAGCAAGAGCAGGAGCTTCCTCCTCTCGGCAGATTCTTCTTCGGATGGCTTGCCTTTGTCTGTGCCTGGGGGATTCTCCTTTTTCCCTCCGGAACCACGGCAGCCCCTTCAGGACAAATATCCGTACAACAATCGGTTTCAGAAAACGAGGACGAGGATGTCCTTCGTCTCGCCTGGAAAGCAGGACAACAGCTGTGCCTTGAAGGACGGTTCACGAAAGCCGTCGCCTATCTCCGGCAGTACGTCAAGGAACGCCCGAGATCCGCGGACGGGTGGTATTGGCTTGGCAAGGCACAGGAAGGAGCAGGAAATCTCGAAAAAGCCCAGGAAGCCTACCGCACGGCACTCGAGGTGGACCCCGAATACCCGGCTCTTTCAAGGATCCTCGCCGCCCACGAGGACGGGAATGCACTTCCCCTTTGGGATCCCGCACAGCAACCCTTCGGTGCGCAACCGATAATCCCGAAAGGCCAGGCCTACTACATTGCGCCTCAGGTACACCCGGTGGAAATCCTTGTTCCCCAGGGTGTCGTACAGGGACCCGCTCCACAAATGCTCCCGATGGCGGCTCCAGGCACATTTCCACAGCAGGGCGGCGTGGTACCGATCATGCCGTCCCCACAGGGCATGGTCGTCCCACCTGGAGGAGTTCCCCGGATCGAACTTTCCGAACCGTTCCCGAGCCTGTCAGAACAGCAGGAACAACTGGAGCCGGTTTTTACCGATCCTTCCCCTTCCTCGAACAAACCGAGTTCGACACGGCCTCGGGTTCCTCTTTCCTCTCCCGTCGTTGTGAAACCCGCAACGCCGCTCCCGTCGGGAGAGCAACAGCATCCATCCTCCTCGAAGAGCGTACCTGTCTACGTTCCACCCGCACCAACGTCACAATCAGGGACATCGACAGCGACAGGAACACCTCTTCCCCAACAGAATCTTTCGCTTTCGCCGGCGCAACCCTCGGAAGAAGAAACCCCGATTCCTCAAACGCCTCTGTATATGCCGCCAGTTCCTTCCGAAGGCGCACCAACCGTTCCTCTTCAGGATCCGCCAACAATTCCGCCGGCGACACCGGGAAGTCCTGTTTTTCTGCCACCAACGCCGGCTACGCCGCAGCAACCCTCTCTGGACAGGTTTTCACCTTCGGCGACTACCGATTTGGAGAGCGTTCCCCAAGCACTTTCCGGAGACGTCTCACAGGATAACAACACTGCTCCCGACTCGGATTGAGCACGTTACTGGATCACCTTAAACATGTTATACTTATAAAATCTCTGAATAAGGCTACGTCAACCCCGCAGGGCGCCTCGCAGAGCCTGATGCGACCCGAGTCAAGGAAAAGCCAAAGGTCTTTATTCAGGGCTTCCTTACTAAAGAAGAGGCGATTCTTCCCTGCCGGAAGTTGCTGACAAGACTCTCGTGTTTTCCATGTGTTCTTGGGCGTCAAACGGGATATTTGCTCCGCGGCAAAGGTTTTCTTCGGGGAGCTTTTTGGACAAAGGTGTTTCGCAAAAGCTTTTTCAAGGATTTCACAACCGATGCAAGGAAGGTGACTGTCTATGCGTCGATTTGTTTTACTGCTTTTCGCAGTGGCTTTGTTCTTGGGGGCGTTGGCCGGCGGCGGAGAGTGCACCACCTATGTGGTCGAACCCATTCTGGTCGCACAACCCGTTTACGCTGGCATGACCTTTCATGTCTATCGTCCCGCGACGTTGCCTCAGGGGTGGTTTCTTACCTATGATGGTTACGCGGTGACCCAGGCACCGGGAGGCGTATGGTTTTACGGTTCCTCCGCCGGAAACGGTCACATCATTCGCACTGATTTCGTAGTGGGCGCCGTTGTGCCGACCGCAGTTGCCCTGGTTCCTTACGTTTCGATTCAGAGCACCCCATCACAGCAACCCGTCACCGTTGTGCAACCAGGCATGATGTCTCCCTCCTGGAGCAACAATGGGAATTTTCAAATGGTAGCCCGCTGGAGAGGCTTTGTGGATCGAATGGCAGTTCTGGACAAACCTCGCGTCCCCCTTGCATGGAAAGGCGACGAACCAACGGTGGTCTTTGCCTGGACGGGGCAAAGCTGGTATCAGATGAAGGCCCGGAAGGGTGAAACTGCTCCCCAGGTACTTCAGCGCCACCTTTATTCCCTGACGAGGATGGTAAAGACCAATCAATATTCCTGGAATGACCAGGAAACACCGCTTCTGGCAAATCAGTCGGTGCTCTGGGGCTTTTTGTGGATGGGGCACGTTGCCCCGATCAACTTCTGATCACAGCGAAACACATAGTTCATAGTTCCGGAAAAGACGACTCCACCGGCTCGTTGCAGGATCGGTGGAGTTTTTTCCCGGGAGCGCTCTTATTCGTTCGAAAGGTCGTCTGTTTTTTCGGGTCCGGTATGCCCGGATGAGTTCGGTGCTCGGCGTTCCGGTCTACTTCGCCCATCCCCATAGCCCCTGGGAACGGAGAAGCAATGAAAACACCAACGGCCTCCTCAACGGCCTCCTCAGGGAGTTCCTGCCCAAAGGAAAGGACTTCCGGAGCGCGAGCCGAGAGGCGTTGGATAAATACGTATCGCTCCTCAAAGAGCGGGCCACAAAAGTGCGGCAGATGGCGTACGATTGTGGAGACATCTCTGAATCCGGTTTTACCTCTGTTGCGTTTGGGAATCTCTGAATAAGGCTACGTCAACCCCGCGGGGCGCCTCGCAGAGCCTGATGCGACCCGAGTCAAGGGAAAGCGAAAGGTCTTTATTCAGGGCTTCCGTAGGAGAAGAAACGGCATGAAAAAAGAGATCCCGGAGATTTCTCTCCGGGATCTCTTCGATATTAGGTTTCTGGCAGTGACCTACTCTCCCACGGGTACCCCCCGCAGTACCATCGGCGCTGGAAGGCTTAACTTCCGGGTTCGGCATGGAGCCGGGTGTGTCCCCTCCGCCATGACCACCAGAAACCAATTCTTGCACCCGAAACATCTCAACAACCTGCGCAGCATTTCAAGAGGAAGAGGCCTCGGCGGATTAGTACCGGTCGACTCAACGGCTCTCACCGCTTACATCTCCGGCCTATCTACCCTGTCGTCTTCAGGCCGCCTTACCTGGCTCTCCAGTGGGGAATCTCATCTTGGGGTGGGCTTCCCGCTTAGATGCCTTCAGCGGTTATCCCTTCCGCACATGGCTACCCGGCTTATGCAGCTGGCGCCACAACCGGTACACTAGCGGTGCGTCCACTCCGGTCCTCTCGTACTAGGAGCAGCTCCCCTCAAATTCCCTACGCCCATGGTGGATAGGGACCGAACTGTCTCACGACGTTCTAAACCCAGCTCACGTACCGCTTTAATGGGCGAACAGACCAACCCTTGGGACCTGCTTCAGCCCCAGGATGCGACGAGCCGACATCGAGGTGCCAAACCTCCCCGTCGATGGGAACTCTCGGGGGAGATCAGCCTGTTATCCCCGGGGTAGCTTTTATCCGATGAGCGACGGCCTTTCCACACAGCACCGCCGGATCACTAGGACCAGCTTTCGCTCCTGCTCGAGATGTCTCTCTCACAGTCAGGCTACCTTATACCCTTGCGCTCAACGGGCGATTTCCATTCGCCCTGAGGTAACCTTCGCGCGCCTCCGTTACTCTTTGGGAGGCGACCGCCCCAGTCAAACTGCCCACCTGACACTGTCCGGCGCGCGGATTCACGCGACGCCGTTAGAATCCCAGCACATCAAGGGTGGTATCCCAACGTCGGCTCCACGAAAACCGAAGTCCTCGCTTCAATGCCTCCCACCTATCCTGTGCATGATCTACCGAAATCCAATATCAGGCTACAGTAAAGCTCCACGGGGTCTTTCCGTCCCACCACGGGTAACTGGCGTCTTTACCAGTACCACAATTTCGCCGGGTCCCTCGTCGAGACAGCGCCCAGATCGTTACGCCTTTCGTGCAGGTCGGAACTTACCCGACAAGGAATTTCGCTACCTTAGGACCGTTATAGTTACGGCCGCCGTTTACTGGGGCTTCGGTTCAAAGCTTCGCTTGCGCTGACCTCTCCCCTTAACCTTCCAGCACCGGGCAGGCGTCAGTCCCTATACGTCGCCTTACGGCTTATGCAGAGACCTGTGTTTTTAGTAAACAGTCGCCTGGGCCTGGGTTCTGCGGCCACCCTCAGCTCCAAAAGTCTTTTCTTCACCAGGGTGGCACCCCTTCTCCCGAAGTTACGGGGTTAACTTGCAGAGTTCCTTAACGAGGGTTTTCCCGTTCACCTTAGCCTGCTCAGCCAGCCCACCTGCGTCGGTTTACAGTACGGGCGCTCGATGTCCTCCCTAGCGGCTTTTCTCGGCAGTGGGGCGTCAATGTCTTCGCTTCCGTGGAAGCTCCGCGTCAGGTCTCAGGATTATGGACTCGCGGATTTGCCTACGAATCCTCCCTACGCCTTTGCACCGGGACGTCCATCACCCGGCACACCTAGCCTGCTGCGTCACCGCTTCGGTAATAACGGCCACCAAACGGGGCAGGAATGTCTACCTGCTGGCCATCGCCTACGCCTTTCGGCCTCGGCTTAGGTCCCGCCTAACCCTGGGCGGATCAACCTTCCCCAGGAATCCTTGGGCTTCCGGTGAACATGATTCTCACATGTTTCGCGCTACTCATGCCGGCATTCTCGCTTCCGTACGGTCCACCAAGCCTCACGACTCGACTTCTCCCCATACGGAACGCTCCCCTACTACCAAGATCTTCCGATCTCGATCCGAAGCTTCGGCTGCAAGCTTAGCCCCCCACATTTTCGGCGCGGCAACGCTCGACCAGTGAGCTATTACGCACTCTTTCAAGGGTGGCTGCTTCTAAGCCAACCTCCTGGCTGTCTGGGCGTCACCACATCCTTGTCACACTTAGCTTGCCATTCGGGGCCTTAGCTGTCGGTCTGGGTTGTTTCCCTCTCGACTACGGACCTTCTCACCCGCAGTCTCACTCCCATGGATCCGGTCTACGGTATTCGGAGTTCAGTTGGATTTGGTAGGTCCTGCGACCCCCGCACCCATCCGGTGCTCTACCCCCGTGACCTTCTGCCCATGAGGCTGCACCTCAATGCATTTCGGGGAGAACCAGCTATCACCCGACTCGATTAGCTTTTCACTCCTATCCACAGCTCATCCGAGACTTTTTCAACAGGCACCGGTTCGGTCCTCCAATCGGTTTTACCCGATCTTCAACCTGGCCATGGATAGATCGTCGGGCTTCGGGTCTTTTCCTCGCGACTCTACGCCCTCTTCGGACTCGGTTTCCCTGCGGCTCCGGACCTCCTAGTCCTTAACCTCGCCACGAAAAAAAACTCGCCGGCTCATTTTCCAAGAGGCACACCGTCACGGCTTGCGCCGCTCCGATTGCTTGTAGGCACGCGGTTTCAGGTCTCTTTCACTCCCCGCCAGGGGTGCTTTTCACCTTTCCCTCTCGGTACTGCTCCACTATCGGTCGCTTATGGTATTTAGCCTTGGAGGATGGGCCCCCCTGATTCAGACGGAATTTCACGTGCTCCGCCCTACTCGGGATCCGACTTCCGAAGGTCCGTTCCTTTCGCCTACGAGGCTTTCACTCTCTGCGGCAGGCTTTCCCAACACCTTTCGGCTAGAAACGAACTTGCTCACTTCGGGAAGACGCTGCGGCATCTTCGCATTCGGTCCCTCGACCCCGACTACGCAACGCCCGCAGGCTTGGCACGTACTCGGTTTAGGCTCTGCCCGTTTCGCTCACCACTACTCGGGGCATCTCTTCGATTTCTTCTCCTCCGGTTACTGAGATGTTTCACTTCACCGGGTTGCCGCCTCTTGCGAGGCGCCTCGTCTTCTACGAGGCGGGTTACCCCATTCGGGTATCCGCGGTTCTCGGGATGCTTGCTCCTCCCCGCGGCTTTTCGCAGCTTGCCACGCCCTTCTTCGGCCATAAGCGCCAAGGCATCCCCCGCGTGCCCTTGATACCTCTCCCTCTTGCTGCTGCTACGGTTGTCAAGATGCTTCGGGTTCTCTATACCCTACAAGTCCGAAGGCGCAGAGAGTGAATACGGGGCTCCTTAGAAAGGAGGTGATCCAGCCGCACCTTCCGGTACGGCTACCTTGTTACGACTTCACCCCCCTCACCAGACACACCTTCGACGGCTCCTCCCTCCGAAAAGGTTAGGCCACCGGCTTCGGGTGCACCCGACTCGGGTGGTGTGACGGGCGGTGTGTACAAGGCCCGGGAACGTATTCACCGCGGCTTGGCTGATCCGCGATTACTAGCGATTCCAGCTTCATGGAGTCGGGTTGCAGACTCCAATCCGAACTGGGAACGGCTTTCTTAGGATCCGCTCAGGGTCGCCCCTTCGCTTCCCGTTGTGCCGCCCATTGTAGCACGTGTGTCGCCCTGGACATAAGGGCCATGATGACTTGACGTCATCCCCACCTTCCTCCGGCTTGTCGCCGGCAGTCCGCCGAGAGTTCCCGCCCGTAGCGTTGGCAACTCGGCGCAGGGGTTGCGCTCGTTGCGGGACTTAACCCAACATCTCACGACACGAGCTGACGACAGCCATGCAGCACCTGTGCACGCTCCCTCACCGAAATGAGGGTCCTTCACCTTTCAGTTCCGTACTACGTGCATGTCAAACCCAGGTAAGGTTCTTCGGTTTGCATCGAATTAAACCACGTGCTCCACCGCTTGTGCGGGCCCCCGTCAATTCCTTTGAGTTTCAGTCTTGCGACCGTACTCCCCAGGCGGAATGCTTATCGCGTTAACTCCGGCACGGATGCCCGACGGCACCCACACCTAGCATTCATCGTTTACGGCTGGGACTACCGGGGTATCTAATCCCGTTCGCTCCCCCAGCTTTCGCACTTGAGCGTCAGTATCCGGCCAGGAAGCCGCCTTCGCCACTGGTGTTCCTCCCGATATCTACGCATTTCACCGCTACACCGGGAATTCCACTTCCCTCTCCGGTACTCCAGTCCGACGGTTTCGTCCGCAAACAAGGGTTGAGCCCTCGCCTTTCACAAACGACCTGTCGGTCCGCCTGCGTGCCCTTTACGCCCAGTGATTCCGGACAACGCTCGCCCCCTACGTATTACCGCGGCTGCTGGCACGTAGTTTGCCGGGGCTTCCTCGTGTGGTACCGTCACTCGCTTCTTCCCACACAACAGGAGTTTACATCCCGAGGGACTTCTTCCTCCACGCGGCGTCGCTGGGTCAGGGTTGCCCCCATTGCCCAATATTCCCCACTGCTGCCTCCCGTAGGAGTCTGGACCGTATCTCAGTTCCAGTGTGGCCGGTCGCCCTCTCAGGCCGGCTTGCCGTCTTCGCCTTGGTAGGCCGTTACCCCACCAACCAGCTGATAGCCCGCGAGTCCCTCCGGAAGCGGATCGCTCCCTTTCACCTCTCGGCTTATGGGGTCTTAGCAGTCGTTTCCAACTGTTGTCCCCCTCTTCCGGATAGGTCCTCACGCGTCACTCACCCGTCCGCCACTAACATCCGGCTTCAGCAAGCTTCCACCAAATGCCCGTCCGACTTGCATGTGTTAGGCACGCCGCCAGCGTTCGTCCTGAGCCAGGATCAAACTCTCCAGAGTTTTCCTGCTGCTCGCTCTTCGGCTTCCGCCGATAGGGCTTCCCCTTCACGCTTCACCATAAAAAGATTGCTCCCCTACGGCTCCACGACTCCGAGGGCGCCCTTCCCGTCTTTCTCTCTGCTGCCTTCGAACTTGTCAAGGTGCTGAAGCGTTGCTTGCTCCTCTTGGGAGCGCAAGGGATATTTTATCAGCCATCTCTAAAGCTGTCAACATCTCCTTTGGCTCAGTTTTTACACAGTTTTTCCGTGGCGAAAAGACGAGCAACCTCCACGGCAAAAGCCTCCACGCGGGGGGCACGGAGCAGGGCCGTGCCGGTTTGCATCAAGCGTTGTCCTTGTTTTCCTCTATCTGTATTTGCGAGACATCGAGATCAAGGATGCCCTCCTCGAGCAGAAGCTCGTCCGAGGGGTGCGAACTGCCTCCCTCCTCATCATCCGGAGAGGCGTCCGGAGGTGACAAATCGAGACCCATTCCCTGCGTTTTTCGGGCAAGCACTTCCTGGACGATCTCCGCAAGCAGTTCCGGGTGCTCCTGGAAGTATTTGGCGAGGTTGTCCTTTCCCTGCCCAAGGGTTTCCCCTTTATAGGCGAGCCAGGAGCCCTTACGTTTGATGACACCGATGTCCAGTGCCATATCCACCGCGGCCATTTCCCGGGGAACGCCTTTTCCGTAAACGAGAGTGGTATGAGCTGTCCGGAAAGGAGGCGCCAGTTTATTTTTCACTACTTTGATCCACAGTTCGTGCCCGATCGCGTCGTCTCCCTTGTTCATGGCTTTACCGCGCTTTACCTCGATGCGGAGGGAGCTGTAGAATTTCAACGCTCTTCCGCCGGTGGTGGTTTCCGAAGGGCCGGAACCGTATCCGGAAGAAATCTGGGCACGGAGCTGGTTGATGAAGACCACCACCGTCCTGCTTCGGGAAATGGAAGAAGTGAGACGACGTAACGCGTAAGACATGAGCCGCGCCTGGAGACCGACCTGCTGAGGATCTCCGATCTTCCCGTCGATCTCCGCCTGGGGACTGAGGGCGGCGACGGAGTCCACGACGACAATATCGACAGCCCCACTTCGGACGAGTGCGTCGAGAATGTAGAGCGCCTGTTCGCCGCTGTCCGGCTGAGACAGGTACATGGAAGCGATGTCCACCCCGACTGCGGCAGCCAGACGGGGATCCAGCGCATGCTCCGCATCGATGAAGGCAACGATGCCTCCCTGCTTCTGAGCCTCCGCCAGAGCATGAAGGGCGATGGTCGTCTTTCCCGACCCCTCCGGACCGAAGATTTCCACGACCCTCCCCCTTGGAAGTCCTCCGACACCGAGAGCAACGTCAAGTGGAAGAATTCCCGTAGGGATCACTTCCGTCTGCGGCAGATTAGCCTGTTCTCCCAGACGCATGATCGCTCCCTCGCCGAACTTGCTGCGGATATCTCCCAAAGCCTGGTCGAGAATATCTTCCCGAGTCAACTGATCCTTTCGTTTTGCCATCTTCCGATCCTCCTACGACGAGGGTAAAAGCGTCTGCTCGCTGATGGATGTATACACGGGACCCGTCGGTCGCAGATCGCTTTGCATAACCACAAGCGTGTTCCCGATCCATTCGACGCCATGAAGTGGATTCGACGAGAGAGATTCAAAAAGGGAAATGCTGCAGTCTCCTGGTTCTCTGGCTCTCGCAAGTGTCAGATGTGGCAGGAAACGCCGTTTTTCCCGGGGGATACCTTTCGTTTCCGCCACGCCCTCAACAAGCCGTTGGAGCTTTTCCAAAAGAACCACATCTCCCCCAATCCGAAGGCAAAGAACGCGAGGATCCCGCAAATGGGGCAACATCTCTACATTCTCGAGCCTGAGGGCGATTGCGGGGATTTTTTCTTCCTGTAGCGTTCTCCTCAGCGTTTCGCAGTAGTCGCAGAGGAGCGGATAAGGAAGGGCTCCGAGAAATTTGAGTGTCACGTGAAGCGCCTCGGGGCGTACCCATTTCAATGAAGGGGCCGTGTTCTTCAGCTCGCGTATCCATGCGGCAATCCTTTTCTGCAGATCATGCTGCAAGGGGAGGCACACAAAACTGCGAAGAAGCTCGTCCATGGTCATTTCTCCTTGACGCGACGCCACAACCACTCCAACGCCAGCGCTGTTGTCCTGGCGCGCACGAAGAAGCGATCTCCGAAAAGACGATGGAGTGTCGCTTCGGATCCTTTTTCGTCCGCGATGCCGATCCACACAGTTCCCACGGGTTTACGCGGCGAGCCTCCCGAAGGTCCCGCAATGCCGGTGACAGCCACGGCCATGTCACCTTTGCACACAGTCCTTGCCCCTTCTGCCATGGCGAGAACACACCGTTCGCTCACGGCTCCGTCCTCGCGGAGAATGGCTTCCGAAACCTCCAGGAGCCGCATCTTCATATCGTCGGCATAGCAGACAACACCACCCTTGAACACGGCGGAACACCCTGGTACGTCGGTGATTCTGGACGCGACGAGACCCCCTGTGCAGGATTCGGCAGTGGCAAACGTCACACCTCTTGCTTCCGCGGCACGCACAAGCGCCTCCTCAAGAGTCGACACTCCTGGTGGAAGGCAGTCGCAGGGCAACAGGTGACGCATTGTTTTCTCACCGGAGAGGACAGCCGCTTCTTCGCCTCTGAGCACGACGGTCACGCCTTCCGGGGATGGCAAAATGGAAACCGCCAGGGAAGAATCCGCAAGAAGCGGGGAAATGCGCGAGGCGAGAACCGTCTCTCCCATTCCGACCACGCGGATCTTCGTGGAGACTGTCGCCCCCTTCTCCAGAGAGGAAAATGTTTCATCCGCCATGGCCCGAAATTCCCAGGGCACTCCCGGAAGCGACAGAACCCTTGTACCGGAATGATCGAAGCAGATTCCCAACGCGGTTCCGAGAGGGTTGAAGATCGCTTCAGCGGAGGCGGGAATAGCCCCCTGCGAGAAACGCAATTCCTCGACGCGGCTCTTTCGTTCGAGATCTCCCTCGTACCGCTTGATCACCTCGTCGAAAAGAGGGGTCGGAAGCAGCTCCGCTTCCAGGAAAGTCGCCAAGGCGTTCCGGGTTTTGTCGTCATGGGTAGGACCGAGACCTCCGGAGAACACGAGAAGCTCCACAGATCCTATCCAGCGGTGACAAGCATTCACGATCGCCTTCACGTCGTCGGCGATGATCTCCATTCCCGCGATTTCCCATCCCAGAGCAGTAAGTTTTTCCGCAGCATAGCGGCAATTCTCCTCCCGACCGATTCCCCGGAGCAATTCATCACCAACGGCGACGAGAGCGGCTCTCCTGCGAAACATCACGGCACGGCTCATCCGAAGAACGAGGCGAAACCGCCCCGGAGGAACAGCCACAGGAATCCGTGGAGAATCAGGTTTGCACCGACTCCGGCGGCGATGTCATCCGCCATGATTCCCACGCCTCCGGGAAGTCTTTCCAGAGTACAGACCGGAAAAGGTTTCACAATGTCCAACACGCGAAAAAGGAACAGCGCCCCAAGAGCGTTCGCGGGAGCATGGCCGAACATGGCGATCCATGTTCCCACCACTTCGTCGACCACGACCTCCGGAGGATCGGGATTTTCCGTGCGGCGTGCATGAACATCGGAAGCTATACCGCCGACCACGGCGACCACCGCGATCGCCCACAGCGGAATCGGGACGAGAAGCGCAGCGAGAAAAGCCGCCACGGAACCCACCGTTCCAGGCATCGCCGTGAGGCGCCCCAGTCCCCCCAGTGTGGCCAGGGGTGTACACCATGCGTTACCCAAACTACTACTCATCGCGCAAGAGCCTCCCCTATCATGTCATGCTCCGTTACCTCGGTAATACGAACGGGAATGACCGTTCCAGGCAGAAGCATTCCGGCGCAACCGGCAACTTCGATTCCACCGTCCACTTCCGGAGCTTCACGGAACGAACGTCCCCAAGCGACGCCAGCGGCGGCGTCGTATTCCTCAACGAGGACCTCGAGTGTACGACCTTCGAAACGGAGCTGCCTTTCATAGGAAATATCCTCCTGAAGCCGCATAAGGCGGTCCAACCGCCCCTTCGCGATTTCCGCGGGAACCTGCTGCCCCAAAGACGCTGCGGGGGTTCCTTCCTCGTTGGAAAAGACGAACCCTCCCAGGCGGTCGAACCGAATTTCTTCGATAAAGCGCAGGAGATTCGAAAAAGCCTTCTCGTCCTCTCCCGGAAATCCCACCATGACGGTGGTGCGAAGGGTGAAATCGGGGTCCAACTCTCTCGCATAAAGAAGGCTCCTGGCAAAGACCGATCCCTCGCCCCTTCTGTTCATTGCGGAGAGGATGCGGGCATCCGCGTGCTGCACCGGAATATCCGCGTAGGGAAGAACCTGGGGAAAAGCCCGTAGGGCATCCCAGAAACGGCAATCGACCCGATCGGGATGGAGATAGAGCAGGCGGAGCCAGAGATGCGACGGTAAAGAGCGGGAAAGATCCGCCAAAAGAGGAAGCAGGGCGTTTTCACCGAAATCGGCACCGTACATGGTGAGATCCTGCGCCACTAGGCAGATTTCGCGAGCTCCCGCTTCCACAAGGCGCTCTGCTTCGGTAATTACCTCGGCAGGCGGAAGGCTTCTCAGGGGGCCTCGAATGGATGGAATCGTGCAATAACTACAGCGGTTGTCACACCCCTCGGCGATTTTCAGGTAACGCGACCAGGAAGAGATGCCGGGGAAGAGGGCACGACACGGATCGGCTGACGAAGGCACGCCGAGAAACGATTTGAGGGATTCCCACGCCTCAACGCCACCCCAAAAATCAACCAGGGGAAGCTCCTGACGAAGCTCTTTTTCATACCGTTCCACCAAACAGCCGAGGACTCCGATCTTCTTGATGGCCCCCTGATTTTTCAATTGTTCCAGGTCGAGGAGAACATCCACTCCCTCCTCGACGGCGGACGCGATAAAACCGCAGGTGTTCACGAGAACCATCTCCGCAGCGGAGACATCGTCGACGAGACAGTGTCCGCCCTCCCGGACAATGCCGGCGAAGCGCTCGCTGTCCACCTGATTTTTCGCACATCCGAGACTTAAAAGGTGGATTTTCATGCGCCGGATGCTTTCCGACCAAAGCGCTCCATGGTCATCGCATCTCCCCCTGGGGAGTAAAGCGAATCGTTCGGGGCTTGCCTGTTCCATCCGAAGCAGGAAGGCTCTTTCCCTGCCATGTGATCGTCACCACTGCAGGATTCCCCAACCGGACACTCGTTTCGGCGGACACGGAGAACTCCTTCGAGTCCCCCTTCTGCATCGTTCCTGTATAAAGGATCCGTTCTCCCTGGCGAACCTGTACCCAGCAGGCTCCTGCAGTCGCAACGCGAAGAAGATCCGTCGGCTCCTCCTGCGGTTGGGGGGTTGCCTGAGCCATCTCGTGAAGCCAGGGGAAATCGACACTTTTCACACCAGCGGCTCCCTCCGAGACAGGAGGAACTTCATCGGAGAGGGGCAGCAACACCTGCAGCGCATCGGGCGAAAGGTCCGGGCTCGGGAACATTTCGGAAAGCACTCGCGCCACTTCTGCGGGAGAAATTTCTGGGCTCGTCGTTCCAGTGCCGCCAACAACCTCCGGAAGGGATTCCGGAGTCTCTTCTTCCGGAATGTGGGGGGGAACCACCACCGCAGAGGGAGCTGTGCGCTCCGCGACACTGCGCCGTATCGTATCCCACTGACTCCAGGCAAATGCCACCGCCGCGATGACAAGCAACACGAGAAGAATGTAGGCACCCCTTCGGGTGACACGACGAAAGCCTTTCGTGGCGGTGGAATACGTACCCAATGCATGCGTGACGTTCGTCGCACCCGAAAGCGGGATTGCCCTCTCAAATGCGGGCCACAGGTCCTCCGCGTCAAGAAAGGACAGGTAAGATTTGACGAAACCGCGCACGTAGACTGCCGCTGGCAGGTCCTCCAAGCGTCCCTCTTCAATGGCGGAAAGGATGTGTTCTCTCACGCGCGTGTGCAAAGAAACCTCCGAGAGGGAAATGCCCTTTGCCAGCCTCATTTCCCGTGCTCTGGCGCCAAGCTCTCCAAAGGACACGTGTCCCTCATCCACGGTTCAACCCCCTCCTTCCCGCTTCCAGCAAAGCCTTCGCCGCCAGTTCCGGATGTGGCATACCGAACACGGAGTTCCCCGCCACGAGAACGTCACACCCGCTTTTCACGAGGCACTCCGCGTTCTCCGCGGAAACGCCGCCGTCAACCTCGATGAGAAACCGAAGCCCCTGCACCTCGCGGAAACGATGAAGCGCCTCGATTTTCGGCACAACTTCCGGCAGAAAGGATTGTCCTCCAAAACCCGGATTTACGGACATAACGAGCACTAAATCCACCAGATGAAGCACCGGGTACAGAAATTCCACCGGCGTTCCCGGATTGAGCGTGACACCCGGATGAACCCCCAATTCCCGAACGGATTGAAGGAGGCGATGAATGTGAGGCGTGGCCTCCACATGCACAGTGAGAACATCAGCCCCCTGAGTCGCGAAGGGAACGAAAAAGGATTCCGGAGAAACCACCATGAGGTGCACATCCATCGGCACTTCCGGGTAGGTACGTCGCAACGCCCCCAGAAACGCCGGACCAAAAGAGAGGTTCGGCACAAAATGTCCGTCCATGATATCCAGGTGAAGCCAGTGATGCGCTCCATTCAGTGCATCAATATGAGCACGTATCCCGAGTGGATCCGCCGCAAGCAAAGAAGGTGCGAGGAGAGGCCGGCGCTCCCTGGTTTGGAACAGATTCATCGATACCTGTCCTGCCACACGAAATCGCCTCCGAGGTAGATCGTCACCGCTGCTTCGCTTTGATAGGGCTCGTTGAGAGTGATGTATTCGCCGCCTTTGACTTCCTTTTTCAAGATCTGTCTCGTCCCCTTGACATCCACAATCTCGATGCGCAATTCCAGAGGCTTCGTCAAGGGAGGCACCTGATACCGTATTTTGGCCAGTTTCTTCACATCCTCGGGAGATGTCTGCGGTGGCGTCTGGGGGACCGGCGTCGGGCGAGCCGGTTCATTTCCCTGGGGCAACGGCTGGGAGGGTTGTTCCACCACGACGGTCTGCTGTCCCGGCTTTTGCTGTCCAGGGATTGTCACCGCTCCGGGAGCGGTGACTTCCTGTGAAGGCGTCTCCTTGGGTTTCTGGGCGGAGGCAACGATAATCTCCACTCGCGTTCCTTGGCTCACGGTTTTCCCAGCTGCGGGTTCCATGCGCATCACCACACCGGGAGGTGTGGTCTGCGTATAAAGATACCGCACAGTCCCAAGCTTGAGTCCCGAACCTTCGAGAAGACGCTTCGCCTCGGCTTCGCTCCGTCCCGCCAAATCCGGAACAACGGCGGTTCCGGCCTTGGCACCGCCAAGGCTCACGAGGAGATCCACTCGCGTCTCTCGGGGAACCGCTGCGGGAGCGGCAGGACTTTGAGCGACGATCACGCCGGGCGGCACCTGCGGGTTGGAGATCCGGATCACATCTCCCGCGGTGAATCCCTCTTCCTGCAGCGCTCTGAGGGCTTGCTCATATTCCATACCCCGGACGTCGGGAAGGGGAAAGCGCTGCCCGCCTTTGCTGACTTTGAGGATAAGGACTTTCCCGTTCTTCACAAGCGTCCCCGCGGTAGGCCATTGCGACAGCACCAGTCCGGACTTCTTGAGCGAATCGACCTGATCCACGCGCACGACCAATCCCATGCGCTGGGCGACATCCACCGCTTCGATGATGGACATTCCCTCCAAGGAAGGAACGGAAACCTCCTTACCTCCCCAAAAAACAGCGTAGACGGTGAACACTCCCGATCCCAAAACTACAAGAAACACGAGAAACAAGGTCAACGTGACTATTTTTTTCATGATTTTTTCGCTTCCTCCCCTTCCCGACCGCATTCCTCCGGAAGGCTGTCATTCCCGCATCCCTCACACGCCTCTTTTCCATTAAGAACGTGGTTCGTCATGCAAACACGGCTCGTCACTCCCGCTTTTTGAGCACACAGACATAAAAACCGTCAAGCCAGGGAAGAAGAGGCCATAACACCGCACCCCAAGGACGTCCCTTCTGGAAGGGTTTCCCTCCGGCAAAGGGTATGTCCACCACATTCCGGAAACGGCTCAGGGCATCCGCCACCACTTGTTCGTTTTCCTCCCGAAAGAGACTGCACGTAACGTACACTACATAGCCTCCCGGGGCAACCATCCGAACGGCTTTGGACAAAAGTTCCTTCTGAAGCTCCGCACAGAGAGACACATGCCTCTCCGAAAGTCGCCATTTCCCTTCCGGATGGCGTCCCCAGGTTCCGCTTCCCGTACACGGCGCGTCAAGGAGGACCATGCCCGGAGGCTCCTCCGGTTCGAGGACCAGGGCATCACCATGGGAAAGGCGTATCCTCTCCGAAAAGCCGAGACGCCTCATCTCCCTTTCGTGAGCCCTTGCCTTGCCTAGGGACAACTCCCATGCCTCGATTCTGGCTTCCGGCAGAAGTTGCGCCAACAGAGCCGTCTTACCGCCTCTTCCGGCACACATGTCAAGAACGCCCCGTCCCGCCTCCCAGAAAGAAGCGACAATCTTGCCGACAAGCATGGCGGATTCGCTTTGCAGGGAAACCCTTCCCGCAGCGAAACCGGGGAGCGCTGGAGGATGAAGCGTCGACGCCGTTCTCACACCGAAAGGAAGGAGCGGCGAAGGCCAGGCGCGAACACCGCAACACCGCAACTCCTCCAGATAGGCCGTGCGCTCCCCTTCGGAGGCAAGACGCAGGGAAGCAAAATTTTTCATAGCGAGAAGGCGGATCAGTCTTTTTGCCTGGGCCCCGCCGATTTCCCGCTCCCAAAGAGATGCCGCCCACTGGGGAATACCTCGGAAGAGCGCAAATTCCTTGAGGGTGGCACTCGATTTCAGATCTTCCATCAATGCAGGCGCCGTTTCCACGACCCCACGCAACACGGCATTGACGAAATTCGCCGCACCGTGTCCTCTGCGTCGCTTCATCTCCGACACGAGCGCGCTCACAAGCACTGCGGGTGCAAACGTCCGAAGCGAACAGAGACCTGCCGTTCCAAGAAGAAGGGCGGCTCGTTCATCCTTTCCCAGTTCCGCGAGAGGGCGTCTTACAAGTTTCTCCAGGAGATGCTCCCAGAGGGTTTTTCGCCGGAGCGCCTCGTATACGAGCGTCGTCGCAAGAGTCCGCTCCGTTCCCACAACATCCGCCGTCACTGCACGAAGTTTTTCCGACGCGAAAGCGCCTTTCTCTACTTCTTCCCAGACGAGAAGCGCCGCCTCGACACCCCGCATCAGAACAGGATCTCCGGTTCGCGAACGTCCCCGCGCTGGCGCGTGGCAATAAAAAGTTCCTCGGGAAGCACAAAGCGCATTCGCATGGAGTGCACAACCCTGTTCCCCCTGATCTCGATGCCCGCAATCTCCAGTCGCTCCACATCCACCGCCGTAGTCATGTATTTCTGCACAAACATTCCTGCCGCGGGGCCGATCAACTGAGCGAGAAAAAGAAGCAGCACGATGGAGAGAAAAGTGACGTGTCCCGACAGGACGAGAAGAAGAAGAAACAGGAGCGATGCAAGGGTATTCGTCACGATGATGGTTGTTCCGCACTTCCGGTGAAGCGCAAGGTGCACCTCTCCGTCACGCAGTCGACGAAGCGCCTGTCGAGCCGCCTCAATCACGACAGCAGGATCCAGAATGCCCCCCCTCAGGGAAAATCCATCGTCGCTGGCAAGTCCGGAAATGTTCAGGGGGCCGAAGCGTTCCTCCAGGACGTTTACCGTAGCATGTTCCAGTGCATGGTTGCGACGAACCGCCCTGTTCGTGAGAACACGAAAGATCCTCCGAGGGCCCTCGACAAGCCAGAAAAAGGAGTTCGCCGCAAAACCGAGTGGCAGGAGAAGCAGAAACAAGAACAGAAAGAAGAGGAGAAGCACAAGCCCTACCCACGGTAAAAGCAACAGGAAGAACCCGAAAATCAACAGCATGGAATGCACGGCAAGGGATCTCCTTTCTTGTCGGTCTCTGAATAATGAAAAACGGGGTGGCCAGCCACCCCATTATATAACGGTCTCGAGCATCCTCTTACAAAAGATTTTCCCGTTTCGGAACCGGTGTTGCATTTGTGTCAATCGTCTCGTCCGCCCACCATGCCACGAAGCAGAACCAGGCGGAGAAGTTGTGCGGCCGCCATCACCGTGGCCGCCACATAGGTCAGGGCAGCAGCGTTCAGTACCGCACGAGCGCCGCCGATTTCGTCGGGGGCCAGAATCTGTGTTTCGCTCAAAAGGCGCAGGGCCTTCGAGCTGGCGTCGAACTCCACCGGGAGCGTCACCAGATGAAAGACCACCACGCCGAGAAACACGAGGATGCCTACGTTCATGAGCGCCGGCGCTCTCATGATGAGCCCGATGAAGAAGAGGGGAAAGGCAAGACCCGATCCGATGTTCGCCACGGGAACGATGGCATTCCGCAGACGAAGCGGAGCATAGGCCTTCAAGTCCTGCACTGCATGTCCAACCTCGTGAGCCGCAACGCCGATAGCGGCAATACTGGTACTGTTGTAGACACTCTGGGAGAGGGAGAGGGATTTGGCCCTGGGGTCGTAATGGTCCGTCAGCTCTCCCGGAACCATGCCCACGGGAACACCCGAAAGGCCGAAACGATCGAGAAGAATCCGTGCCACCTGTCCTGCGGTGAGATTTCGTCGAGAAGCGACCTGGCTGTACCGGTGAAACGCCCCTTTCACCTTCATCTGTGCCCATATAGCCAGGAAAAGCGCCGGAAGAAGAAGGAGAAACGTGGAATCGAAGAAAAAGGGAAACATGGATATCACCTCCATAACGGGATCCAGAGAAAAGCGTCCTGCTTTCAATGCATACTACCGATGCGGACAATCATCCGCATCGGTAGTATATCCGAAAACAGCAAAAAGGACAAGATTGGTCAGTTTAGAGGTGATAAAACTCCGCGATGGTCGCGACGACCCACTCCTGTTCCTCTGCGGTGAGTTCCGGGAAGATGGGGAGAGCCAGGACATCCCGCGTCAACGCTTCTGCCACGGGCATGTCTCCCTCGCCGTAGCCGAGGAAGGCAAAACAGGGCTGCAGGTGGAGACAGAGCGGATAGTAGACCCGGGCGGCAATGCCCTTTTCGCCGAGGAATGCCAGAAGAGCATCCCGTCGCTCCGCCCGCACCACATACTGGTGATAGATATGATAGTTTTCCTTCATCTCTTCCGGAGGCGCGATGCGGTCGAGAAGCCCCGCCTCGGCGAAAAGGAGCCTGTAGCGCTCCGCCACCTGTCGCCGCTCCTCGTTCCAGGCGGAAACGTGGCGCAGACGGACCCGAAGAATGGCCGCCTGTATGGCGTCCAGGCGGCTGTTGAGCCCCATTTCCTTATGAAAGTAGGTACTGTCCGCGCCGTGCACGCGGAGGCGACGAAGACGTTCCGCACAGTCGCTACGGACGGTGGTGACCATGCCGCCATCACCGTAGCACCCGAGATTCTTCGTCGGGAAGAAGGAAAAACATCCCATATCGCCCACAGCACCGGAACGGAGCGGTTTCCCTTCAATATTCCGCCATGCGCCGAAGGATTGAGCACAATCCTCCACGAGAGCGATGTTTCGCTCTTCGAGAGGTTTTCGAAGCTCCTCCAGGGGAACCATCTGCCCAAAAAGATGGACGGGAATGACCGCTTTCGTCCGGGGAGTCACCTTTTCAAGGATCAGATCCGGGCGAATGTTGTACGTGCGGGGGTCCACGTCCGCGAAAACCGGGCGTGCCCCTGTGCGGACGATACAGCTTACCGTGGCGAAGAAGCTGAAAGGAGTGGTGATCACCTCGTCCCCCTCGCCGATCCCCAGCGTCATGAGGGCGAGAAGCAGCGCATCCGATCCCGACGCACATCCCACGGCGGAGGGAACCCCCAGATACTGCTCCACCTCCTCCTCCAGAGCCTTCACCTCAGGCCCCAGAATGAAATGCTGACTTTCAAGAACTTTCGCCAGAGCCTCGGTGATCTCATCCTTCACGCGAGCGTAATTCCTTTTCAGATCAAGCGTCGGCAGCGTTCGTGCACCCATGGAGGGCGCCCCCTTTCTCCTGTGGTGATGTGACTTCCGGAAAAGCTCCTTCGGTTTTTGAACCGGCAACGCTTCTTCGAACCCGCTAATATCTTCCCCGAGAAGACGCAAAGCGTGGCCTCCGAAAAAAAGGAGGCGCACCCCCCGAAGAGGCGCACCTCTCTGCATGTTTTTCATATCCAGTCAAGCGAGAACGACGCTCACTCCGTCTCCTTCTTCTGGGTGGCTTCCTCTTCGGGGCGACGGAGATCCTGCATGGAAAGCGCCAGGTGTTCCCGCATGAGCGCCACGGCCTTTTCTTCGTCCCGGAGACGTAACGCGTTCACGATGGCCCGGTGTTCGGCGATGCTGGGATTTGTCTCGATGTCATAGAAGGGGTCGTAGAAAACGATGTATACGTTGGTTCTCGCCAGAATGTTCTCCACATAGTCCGCCAAGACTCTGTTTCCGCTGGCCTCGGCGATGATCCGATGAAACGATTCGTTGACCTCGAGGTACAGTTCCAGGTTCTTCTCCTCGAAGGCGCGCTCTTCCGCGATGACGGTCTCCTCAAGGCGGCGGAGATGGCGATCCGAAAGACGTCCCACGGCAAGTCTGATCGCCAGAGATTCCAGCTGTTCGCGAACCACATAGGCGTCTTCGATCTCCCGCCTGCTCGGAGAAGCCAAACGGGCACCGCTGTTGGGAATGACAAGGACGAGTCCTTCACTGGCCAGCCGCCGCAGCGCCTCTCGCACGGGAGTCCGACTGACCCCCATCTGAACGGCGATATTGACCTCGGGAAGCCGCTGCCCCGGCTTGAGCTGCTTCGTGATGATCCGGTGGCGCAGTTCCTGGTATACATAATCGGCGGATGTAGTATATAATCTGGGTTCTCTCACGTCAGTGCCTCCTCGTCTTCGGGCCTGCTCTTAACTGCATAACTTTTGTGCATGTTTCCCAAACGCGCTGATTGTATCACCACCTGTCAGTGCACACAACTCTTTCCCCGAATGATGAAACACTTGCCTCGTGAGGAAAAAGAAAAACTTCTGGAGGGAATCTCATGCGTTTCGCCGTTTTGCTTTTTTCTCTCGGGTCGATCGTGGGATACGCCAAGGCTGTGGCTGGATTGGGGGGGTATTTTTTCGGAAAAGGGCGCCCGGATCTCATTATTCTGGGTATTCTTTGCGGCACACTGAGCGCCGGAATCGCCCTCTTGCTCTGGAAACGTTATCTCGTTGACGCGGGTACGGCGGAAAACCCTCCAAAAGAGCGCTGAACACTCTCCCCGTTGTCGCGGATCCGTGCCAGCAGCACCCGTACAGTCTCTCGGAGAACATGCATGGAATGGGTACCCCGCCGGGCACAACTTTTCGCATCATCCTCGCAAAGAAGACAACGCCTCGGAGGAAGCCCGAATTCCCTTCGGGACAAGGGGCCCTGAGGAACCACCACATCCGCGTCGAGAATCCTCCCCCAGGAAAGGCTCTCCTCCAGAAAAACGCAAAGCCGTTTGAGCGCATTCCCGTCAACTTCGCACAAGGCCATGCAAAGCGCGAGCCCCGCTCCATTTTCCAGCAGGCAACGGGCCAAAAAGCCCGCGCCGTCCGGGAGTGCCCTCCGAAACAACGTATAGGTGCGCAGAAGACACGACAAATCGCCCTCCATGCGTTTCGGATACCCGGGGATGTTCAGCGCCAACTGCACGATGACGGAAGCACCTCGTTCGAACAGACTTTCCTGGAGAAATCTCCGCTCGTCCCGGCCATCGAGGACGGAATGCACAATGACGTTCATGCGCCCAGCCTCCGGATCGCCGCGAGAATCTCCACGGCTTCCCGGATCCCCTTCGGTCCCTCGCAGCTCACGGAAAGACGGAGGGCCTCCACGGCATCGTCCTCGGGAAAGGTGAACACCCCTCCCGAGGCGACGAGAACCCCCTTCCGCCGCGCCGCCGCGGCAAGTTTCGAACCAGTGGTTCCAGGCGTGTGCAGCCAGAGATAAATGCCTCCCATGGGTTGCTCGAAATGCCATTCGGGGAGCATTCTTCGCAACTCTTCCGCCAAATGACGCATCCGCTGCGCCATGAGCGTCCGTGCGGCGGAGAGCGATTCTTCCAGATGGCCTTCCTCGATAAACCCGCGGACGAGATGCTGCACGAGAGACGAGGTCGCTCCCGAAATCTGCTCCTTCGCCGCACAAAAAGACGCCAGAATTTCCCGGGGGACGAGCACGTACCCCAAGCGTAATCCCGGAAAAAGAAGTTGGCTGAACGACCCGAGATAGAGAATCCGCTCCCCTTCCGCCATCGCCTTGAGAGCGGGAACGCTCGTCTCGCCGTAGCGGAGTTCTCCGTAGGCATCGTCTTCGATAATCCAAAACCGCCGTTCCACTGCAGCGGCAAGCACTTGTTCCCGAAGACGCAAGGAAAGAGTTCTTCCCGTGGGGTTCTGAAAACTGGGAATGAGATAGAGAACTTCCCCTTGGCGAACCCGCGTCAGGGCCTCGCCGAGAAATCGTTCCTCCATGGGCAGCAATCCCACGCCGATTCCGAGAGATCTGGCCAGGCCGAAAATCCGGGGATACGTAAAGCGCTCGACCCAGATTTTCCGGACACCCTGCGCGGCGAGGGTAGCCACGGCAAGATACAGTCCTTCCTGTGCTCCGGAGACCACCACCACGTCCTCCCACCTTGCGGGAATTCCTCTCGCCGCAGCATGGCGCACAAGAGCATGCCGAAGCCCCGTATCCCCCACAAGCGGACTTCCCAGAAGAACGTCCTCTCCGGAGGCGGCAAAAAGATCTCTGCTGAGCTTGCCGATCTGCCCTCCCGGAATGAGGCTGGGCGAAGGCAATCCCGAGGCCATATCGACATGTGGAAGAAACTCTTCTCGGGATGCACACGCACCGGACAGAGGGATCACGAAAGCACCGCTTCGACCCTCGATACGAAGCATCCCCTCGGATTCGAGGAGTGCATAGGCCTGCTCGACCGTAACGCGGCTCACGCCCAGGAATCTTGCGAGGGAACGCGCTCCAGGAAGGCGATGTCCCCCGGGAAAGGCACCGTGAGTGATCATGCGACTCAGGTGCGAGGCGATCTGGCGATACAGAGCTTGCGAGGATTCCCGATCCAGCGGAATTTCGATCATATATACATTCCCTCTCCGATCTGGTACCCTTCTTGCCGCCGGAGGCAAAGACACCTCTTGCCGGAAAACAATATCAACACAGAGGAGTCGGTCCCATGTATTCCCGAACCGTACCGGACAGCTTCATCTTCGACGTGGATGGCGTCCTCATCGATGTCCGTCGTTCCTATCCGGAAGTGATCCGCGAAGGTATCCGTCTCGGATGGCATCACCTGCTCGGCAGAAAGGACGCTCCTTCTTCACCCTTCTGCGACGAACATTTGCGCATCACCAAACGCCATCCTGGATTCAACGACGATTATGATATCGCCTGGGCTTTTCTGGCCGCCGCAGCCTCCTCGGGGAAAACATCTCTCGACGAGGCATCTCCCTCTCCGAAGGACTGGGAACGTACTCTCGACAGCTGTCCCCGGGACAAGGACATCGCATCCTGGGTCGTTGCCTCCTTCGGAGAGATCCCTTCCAGAGAAGAAACGAGACGCCTCTGCGAAGAACTCTACTTCGGCTCCGACTACGAGTGGATCCGGAAGGCGAGCCCCCGCTACGCCCGAGGGACAGGGCTATGGCGCAGCGAGACGCCCGAACTCTCCCTGCACTGGTCGTCTCTGCCCCTCCCCTGTGGCATCTACACGGGGCGCCCCAGGGACGAACTGGCTCTCGCGCTGGAAAAACTGGGCTGGAAGGACTTTCCTCCCCACCTGTGCATCACTCCCGAGGACGGCATCCTCAAACCATCTCCGGAAGGACTGCGCCTCCTGGCGGAACGAATGAAATCCCTTTTTCCGCTCTATTTTGGAGATGCCCAAAGCGACCTGGAAGCACAGCGCCGGTTCGGGAGGGGCCTCTTTGTCGCCATCGGCGACGTACTGACAAACCATTCCCCCCGCAGGAACTCCCTGCGGGAAGCGCTGAACGAGCTGGATGAACTCTGTCCGTAGTAAATTCAGTGGCGGGTCTCGCTCTTCCGCACTCGTTCCAGGATTTCGGCGGTAGAAGCGTCACGCAGATACGCCCAGGTCACATCGGGAACAAGGCGTCGCACGAGATCCCAATTTTCCTCGCGAAGCCCCTGCCGCACCGTGGAAGCCGAGATCGCCGCACCTCCTTCTTCGAGAGGAAGTCGCGGAAGTTCCACCACCTCGACACCAAGGGGGGGAAGAACCTCGCGCATGGCCTCGTTGTAGGTCCGCGTGATCGGGCAATAGGGTTCCGTCCCGACAAAACGGGTGTGAATGCCCAGCTCGCGACAGAAAAGTCTCGCGAAAAGCGTCACATCGAGTCGAGCCTGGATTCTTGCCTTCGCGAGATCATCGCGATCCTTGAGGAAATAGGAGGGAAATGTTGCGGGGGAGACTGCATAGTCACCACTCCGAAGAACCGTTACATTGCCGAGATGCGCCGTCCCCTCCTGGACAAGCCGCAGCCGGTCCTTAAAAGGGAAAACGGAAAGATCGGCTTCCACCACCACGACATAGAGATGCTCGCACGAAGCACTCGCCTGCTCCACAAGCCATAGGTGCCCTCTCGTGAAGGGGTTGCAGTTGACCACGATTCCTCCGATCCGGGCACCCGGTGGAGGAGAAGGGAAACATGCCTCCCGAACCTCCCGAAGATATCGCTTGTACGCCTCAACTCCCGGTTCTCCCATTTCAAGAAGCATCACGTGAGGATCGTAGCGTGCAAGTTCCACGAAGCCCAGAGCGAGAAATCGGTCTCCCGCCTCGGGTTTGGTGAAAACGAACAGGGATGTCCGCCCCAGGGAACGCGCCTCCCCCACCAGAAGAGAGACCACTTTCGAGGAAAGCCCCGCCTCTTTCCAGGCAGGATCCACCGCCACCATCTTGATGACCTTTCCCTCAAGGCTTCCCGTGGCGACGATCCTTCCTTCCGCATCTTCGAGAAAGACCGTTACCTCCGGATTCCCTTCGTAGAAAAGCCCATGGGCGGCGAGAAAGGATTCGAGCCGTCGCCGTTCTCCCGGAGAGAGACGGGAGCGAATCCGCACGTCGAAGGAATCGAACAACCGACTCACACTCCTTTTGGGAATCTCTGAATAAGGCTGCGCCAGCCCCGCAGGGCGCCTCGCAGAGCCTGATGCAACCCGAGTCAAGGGAAAGCGAAAGGCCTTTATTCAGAGCTTCCCTACCAATAACGAAGCTCGCGCTTCAGGATTTTTCCGATCCCGGACCGGGGCAATTCGTCCACGATGTCGATCTTTCTCGGAACCTTGTAATGCGCGAGATGCTCCTTGCAGTAGGCAATCAACTCCCGCGCTTCGACGGAAACTCCCTGGGAGGGAATGACGTACGCCTTCACGACTTCTCCGCTTACAGAGTGCGGAACACCCACGACAGCACACTCCCGAACGCCGGGATGTTCCAGAAGAACGCTTTCCACATCCTGAGGGTAGACATTGAATCCACCGACAATGATCGCGTCGCTCGCCCTGTCGAGAATGGAGAGATATCCCGCCTCATCCATGAAAACCACATCTCCCGTGTTGAACCACCCCTGGTCGAACCGGGCGGCCGAGAGTTGGGGAGCAAGAAAATACCCCTCCGTCACCGAAGGACCCTTGAGCCACAAAATCCCTTCTCCGCCTTGAGGAAGAACATTCCCCGCCTCGTCTCGAATCTGAACGGAATATCCGGAAAGGCAGGTTCCCACAGTACCCAATTTCCGTTCTTCCATGGAACGGTTCACGCTCACCACAGGCGACGTCTCGGTAAGACCGTATCCCTCCAGAGCCCCGACACCGAGCAGTTCCTGGCAGCGTCGATCGAGTTTCGTGGGAAAACGGTCACCCCCGGACACAAGCAGCCGGATCTGCCGCAGGGGCTCACCTCGTCTTCCGACGGCAGCCAGCAGAAGAGCGATGAGGGTGGGAACCCCGACCAGGATGGACGCATCAGCCCGGAGAATTGCGTCGAGAGTTCCCTCGGCGGGCATAAAGGAAGGCATCAGCACCTGAGAGAGCCCCATGACCAGGGGAAGAACACCGCACACGGTGAATCCGAGGGCGTGAAAGTTAGGGAGAACGTTCGTCATGATTTCTCCCTCCCTGAGATCTTGCACATGCGCCATGGAGGCAGTGACGTTGTCGAGGATGTTCGCATGGGACACGGGAACGGCTTTGGGAACCCCCGTCGTTCCAGAGGTGAAGAAGATGACCGCCGTGGCATTCCCCATGTCCGCTCCTTCACGACGAGGCATCTCCGAAAGAGGGCCCTCCAGAGGCATGGTCGCCGCGGGAATGCCCGCATTGACGAGCCTCTCGGCCAAAGATTCCATCCCCTGGGGAAGGACGGTGGAGAAAACGTCGGAAAAACGCAATGCCTTCTGGATGGCAGAAAATCCCGCCTGAATATTCAGGGGGATCACAGCTCCCCCAAGTCGCCATGTCGCAAGGGAAAGCGCCAGGAAAAGAGGGGAGTTCGGCAGGAGAAGCCCCAGGCGCTGTCCGGGCGAAAAACCGTTCCTCTCCAGTTGCACTGTGCACTGATCGGCCAAGCCGAGGAACGCCCCCCTGGACCACCATTCTCCCCTCCACCAAAGAGCTTTTTCGCCCAATTCCTCCCGACACCGTCGCATAACGTGCTCTTCGAGACGCCCAAGTGCACCCACTCTTCGCATCCTCCAGTCGATTTCAACTCCGTATCCCGACGATCCGCCCCTCTCACGCTCTCCGAAGGACGCGGAGGGGGAATCGCCGTTCACAACGTAAGAGCCAGAAAGGCCTGCCAGGCAGAGGCAAGATGGAGCAACTCCTCGGGAACGTCGTATTTCGGATGATGCAGACCATATTCCGCACCAGTCCCGAGAAGCATGAAATTCGAGGGACACTCGAGGGAGTAGAAAGAGAAATCCTCTCCGGCCAGAAGCGGACGATCCAGCACATGCGTCTCCTCCACACCGAAGAAATGCCGCGACAGTTCCAGAACCTGGCTTGTCAGCTCCACATCGTTCGACACGGGAGGATAGTTCCGCACGTATTCCACCCCGGCCGTACTGAGAAAGGCCCTGCAGACGTCGACGATCGCGCCTTCGAGCCGTTTCTGCATGCGATCCCGCAGGGCGGGGTCGAACGTGCGAAGCGTTCCCCACAGATGGGCCCTCTCGGGGATAACGTTGTAGGCATCGCCCGCTTCGATTTGCCCCACCGAGATCACCACACTGTCGAGAGGATCGACCTCTCGGCTCGTGAGGTGCTGCAACGCAAGAAGAACGTGGGCAGCAACCGCGATCGGGTCCACCCCCATATGGGGCGACGCCGCATGACATGCGGCACCCTGGATTTCCACGTGGAAACGATCCGAAAGCGCCGTGATGGGACCTGGGCGGGTGAAAAGCGTTCCATAGGGCAGCTTGGGCCAGAAATGCAACCCGAGCACCCGTTCGATGCCGAATTTGCCAATGATTCCCGCCTCGGTGAGAGCCCGGGCACCGCCCTTCCCCTCTTCCGCAGGCTGAAAGACGAACACCACAGGGTGCCGCAGCAGGTCCACCCGGGACGCAAGCAGCTCCGCCGCACCCAAGAGAGACGCCATATGTGCATCGTGGCCACAGGCGTGCATGATTCCGGGAATACACGAAGAAAACGAAAGGCCCGTTTCTTCCTCGAGCGCCAAGGCATCCATATCCGCCCGAAGCATTGTGGCTCCTCCCGGCAGGTTTTCCCCCAGAACGCCCACCACCGCCGTGGGAACACCGAACCCCTGAATCACCCGAATACCCTCTATGGAAGAAAGAACCTGAACGACCCTGGAAGCGGTGACGTTCTCCTCGTAGGCCAGTTCGGGAAATTGATGAAATTCTCTTCTCCATGCGATGATATCCTCGCCGAAGGACTCGGCCTCGGCGAGAAGATGGGGTCCCCAGGTCAACCAGTCTTCTCTTTGGTCCTTCATGGCAGATCTCCTTCCAGCACTCTCGTTTCTCCGATTCGAAACGGGCACACTACATTCCGGCAAGCCAGCGCCGGATCTCGTGAATGCAGTTCCAGGGTTCGATGCGAAGCTGCGTGATGATTCCCCGTTTCAGGCTCCAGGAATCGGTCAGCAGCTCCTTTCGGTCCTTCACATCGAGCACCGACCATTCCCCCGAGTGTTCCCGCTCCCCGGAGATGACCAGGTTCGGAGACCAGTACCCGCGCACCCGCTCTCCGCTTCGCAGCAGGGGACCGTTTCTGACGCACTGCGCCTCGACCCGGCAGAGAGGCTTCTCTTCTTTTCCCGACCGGTTCCCCCCGTTTCCGGAATAGCGAGCCTGTACCGGGAAAATGCCGAGCCCCGTCCATTCGCTTCCATCTCTTTCAAAAATTCGTTCCCCTGCAAGAGCGGCACAGTTGCCTTCCATGAGGAATGCCTTGTTTCCAAAGACAAACTGCCCCACGGCCCGCTTCAGGTTCGCATTGTTCAAAACCGCTCCACGGATGTACTGTTCGGCACCGTGAGGCACATACAAGACGTCCGCCTCGGAGGGAATCGTCTCGTCCGGGCGCACTTCCACAATCCAGGCTCCAAGTCGATGGAGCAGCCGTTCCAGGTTGTCCCCTCCCAATCCGAGAGCGGGATGGCGCAACACGACGACGTTCAGCGCCGCCGGAAACGGCTCCACCTCGAAGGAGAGGGGTGTCCATTCCGGTGCGAGTTTGCTCATCGCCGCCACGAGAGACCAGAAGATTTCATCCTCCATGGCACACAACTGCGCCACCGCACTGCGAAGGGAGAAAAAACGGGGAGAGGTGACTTCCTGCGTGAAAAGGACTTCCTTGAGGGGCAGCTCCCGACCGAGCGAGGCGGGGAAATATCCTGCGGCAATCCACGGGAGACGACGCCCCAGTTCGATCTCCAGAAGCTGATATTCCTTCGGGTTGAGCACCGCATTGAAACAGATAGCCATTTTGGGAATACGATCGAATTCCTGCAGTTGCCCGAAAAGGTTCTCCGCGGTTCTTGCAGCGAGGGCCGCTGCGGAATCCGCGTTGAGAACGGGCAAGAGAGGTGCATCCAAACATTGAGCAACCCGAAGCGTCCAGCGGTCGAGAAGGAGTTTGTCCTCACGCTCCCGCTCCGTCGCGAGAGGACCGACGATGAGATTCAACGCACTCGGATCGGCGGCGGATTCGAAGAGAAGTTGCAAGGGTTTTTCGCCACCCGCGAGAAAAGGTTCCAGGAGCGTCACTTCCTGCCGGCAGGCCCATCTGAGGAGACACAACGTGACCTCGTCCAACCCGGTGGCGAACAGGCGAAGAGGATATCCTCTTTCCCGGAGTGCCGCCGCGAAAAGGACCGAGACGGGAACCATACCAGAACGTCGCTCGTCGGCAAGTACCAAACGTGGAATATGCAAACCCCTTGCTCCTTTGTCCCGAGAATGTTCTATAGTGTATCATAGATTACAGTGCTCCAAGCGATATGGTGCCCTTTCCGCGAGGAAAGCACCCGAGGAGGTTGAGAACACATGCCCGTATCCTGCGTACAGATTCAAGCGTTGCCGCAACACATCGACGAAGAGGTCGTCGTCCGCGGATGGATGTACAACAAACGAAGCTCCGGCAAGATTCACTTTCTTCAGCTTCGGGACGGATCGGGGTTTGTTCAGGCCGTCATGGTGAAGAACGAGGTGGCGGAAGAGGAGTTCGAAAACGCCAAGAACCTCTGGTTTGAAGCATGCCTCGAAGTGACGGGAAAAGTCCGCGCCGATCAGCGCGCTCCTTCAGGCGTGGAACTCTCCGTGACGGCTCTCAAGGTTCTCCACAACCCAACGGAGGAATACCCCATCGGCAAAAAAGAACACGGCATCGATTTTCTTCTCGACCTCAGGCATCTGTGGCTTCGAAGTCAACGGCAGCACGCCATCATGAAGATCCGGGAACAGGTGATCTGGACAACCCGGGAATACCTGCGAAACAACGGATTCCTCCTCGTGGACAGTCCGATCATCACCGGTTCCATCGGCGAAGGAGCCTCGGGGCTCTTCGACCTCGACTATTTCGACATGGGGAAAGCCTATCTCGCCCAGACAGGACAACTCTACGCCGAAGCCGCCGCCGCTGCATACGGCAAAGTGTACACTTTCGGGCCCACCTTTCGGGCGGAGAAATCGAAGACACGGCGCCATCTCACCGAGTTCTGGATGGTGGAACCAGAAGTCGCCTTCTACGACCACGAGGACAACATGCATCTTCAGGAAAACCTCGTCTCCGCCATCGTGGAGCAGGTTCTCCTCCATTGCGGCAAGGAACTCGCGTTGCTCGAACGGAATGTCGAACCGCTGAAAAAGGTCGTTCCTCCCTTCTACCGCATCACCTACGACGACGCGGTAAAAAAACTCCACAGCCTTGGCAGCGATATCCGATACGGCGAGGATTTCGGCAATGACGACGAAACGATTCTCACCCAACAGTACGACAAGCCCGTCTTCGTCGAATGCTACCCGAAGAAGGTGAAAGCCTTCTACATGAAGGAACATCCCACGAATCCAGATCTTGTGCTCTGCGACGACCTCCTCGCGCCCGAAGGATACGGAGAAATCATCGGCGGTTCCCAGCGTGAGGACGATATGGAGCGACTCGTGGCGAGAATCCGCGAACAGGGGCTCCCGGAGGAATCCTACACGTGGTATCTTGATCTCAGACGCTACGGCACCTTCATCCACAGCGGATTCGGCATGGGAATCGAGCGGGTTGTGGCCTGGATCTGCGGCCTTCAGCACATCCGGGAAGCGATCCCCTGGCCCAGAACCATCTACCGGCTCAACCCCTGATATTCCGGACAGTGCTTTCGATCCGGTTCGTCGCAAAAACGCTTCTCCCCACGGTTTATTCCTCGCCAGTTACGGGGGAAAAATCAACCACGCGGCGCTCTTCGGCGAATTTCTCCGTCACCTTCTCCGGAGAGCAGAGAAACGACAGGGACAAGGAGTGAGAACCATGGCACAGTTCAGCACACTCAGCCTCTACGATGATCCGCGCCACAAGTATCTTCTGCTCGGATGGGAGGAACAGGAGGAAGAAGGAGTTGTCCAGACCAATCAGTACATGATCCTTCACGAGGACGAAGTGCTCCTCGTGGACCCGGGAGGCGCGCACGTCTTTCCCAGGGTTCTTGCGAACGTGGCGGAGAAGGTGAACATCTCTCACATCAGGAACATTTTCTACTCTCACCAGGATCCCGACGTCTCCTCGGGAATCACCCTGTGGCTTTCTCTGGCGGAAAACGCCAAGGTCCATATCTCCGGGCTCTGGGTGCGTTTTCTTCCCCATTTCGGCGTGTACGACCAGAAACGCATCGCCGCCATTCCGGACCAAGGGGGCTCCTTTACCCTCCGCGACGGGACACGTCTGGAACTCATCCCCTCTCACTTCCTCCACTCCACGGGACAGTTCTCCCTGTACGACCCCGTTTCGAAGATCCTTTTTACCGGAGATATTGGAGCGGCCATTTTTCCACCGGGAAAGCGCTATCCCGTGGTGGAGGACTTCGACGCGCACAGTAAACTCATGGAGGGATTCCACAAACGATACATGGCCTCCAATGCGGCATGCCGAAAATGGGTTGACATCGTTTCCTCCAGAGAGATTTCCGCCATCGCGCCCCAGCATGGGGCGGTCATGAAGGGCGATTCCGTTCGCCGCTTCTTCGACTGGTTCCGGGAACTCCGTTGCGGCGTCGATCTTCTCGATTCCCTCTACGGAGGCCATTCCCTTCGCCCCACGGGGCGCAGAGCGGGGTAATACTCATGGCGATGACGGACGGACAGAACGAGGCCATCCGGGAACTTTCGTCCACCTATTTTGGCGCGACCCTCATGAATTCCTTCATGGCCCAGCTCGACGAGGTCCTCGTCCGGAGGGTCCTGGCGGTACAGAACGAGCTTTCAGACATCTCGGAGAGATTCGCCGTCCTCAGCGAGGTGCTCGGAAAAACCGTGAATGAATTCGAGGCGAGCAGCCGGGAGGCACAGGACAATGTCCTGCGCATCAAGGACATGAACCAAACCCTGGAAGAAGAGTTGAGCAAGTCCGGAACGAATATCGACGGCATGAGCGCCGACGTGGCAAAGACCGTGGAGGCGACTTTCGGTACGCTCAACAGTTTTCTCGAAGTGGAGAAGATGTCCCAGGAAATCAACAAGATCGCCAAACAGACCAACCTGCTGGCCCTGAATGCCTCCATCGAGGCTGCGCGCGCGGGCGAACACGGCAGGGGGTTCGCCGTGGTCGCCTCGGAAGTACAGAAACTTTCCTTTCAAACCAAGGAAGCTTCGGACAAAATCGGAGAAAAAGTCCTCGAGATCTCCGGTTCTGTGAAGGAAGCGATCGAAAATGTGCAGCGCGTGAACGACATGTTCGGCGTGATCCGGGACTCTCTCGGTTCGTTCATGGACTTCCTGAACACGAACAAGGAATTCATGGGGCACCTCACCACCATCATGCACGACGCAAGCGGAAAGGTACGAAGCGGCTCCGTGGAGATGGACAATTCCGTGGAAATCATGAAGGACGCCATCTCCAAGTTCGAATCCATGGCGACCATCATCACCTCCATCGTCCGTGCTCAGAAGAACCTCAAGGAGATCAAACTCTGAGAAGAAAAGCACCAGGCAACGTGGCGCCCGGCCTTTTCCACGTGGGCGCGTTCTCTGCCCCGGATTCGTTCCACAGCGGAAAGGGGGCGCGCATGCGCCCCCTTTCTCGAAGGAATCGGTTGAATGGGAACGTCGAAGCGATACACTCCCTGCAGTTCTCAGAGAGAGCAGGCTCCTCCCGCTCTGGCAATCCGGGCTGTCTCCACGAGGAGCATGGTGTTCCAGAGAAACCCCTTCAGATCGACCCGCACCACATCGTCATGAAAGGTCATTTCCTCGGGAACGTACAGACGGACATTCCCGTCCTGGAGTACCGCATTTCCCTCTTCCGCGTCGGGCTTGCCGTTCTCGACGAGAGCGGCATACTGCGCAGCTCAACCACCACCGATACGTCGCACAATCACATGGGCGACGCCGCCCCATTTCTCGATTTTCTCCCGCGCCTTTTCCGTGAGTTCCAACGTGAGTTTGTTCATCCCTATCCACTCCCTTCCTGCAACCATTATACCCCCTCTAGGTAAACTTGCCAAGCAACCCCGGAAAGGGCCTTCCGAAAATCATGCGGAAGAGGCGCAACAAAGGTCCGTTCCGAGAGATGCTCTAGCGGTGGGACCAGAACAGGCAAAAAAAGTGCCCTGGCATGCAAAAGAGGACGCCTTGCCGCCGGAGAAAAAGGCCTGTACGTCGTGGACCCGTATTTCCCGTCCCCCACCACGGGATGTCCGATATGGGCGAGATGTACTCGGATCTGGTGTGAACGCCCGGTCAAAAGCCGTATCCTGGCCAGAGACATTCCCTCGACACAGGCAATGCGCTCGAACTCCGTCAATGCGTCGCTCCCCTGGTCGTCCACAGCGACGCTATTCGTGGCCCCATCCTTTCGGAGAGGAAGGTCGATCTTGCCGTATTCGGGAAGCGTTCCCTCCACGAGGGCCCAATAAATTTTCTCCACACCGCCGGAACGCCACGCATCGTGCAGAACCCTGGAGGCGCTTCGGGACAGGGAGAGAAGGAGCACTCCCGACGTGTTTCTGTCGAGGCGATGCACCGGAACGGCCAGTGAAGAGGTCTGCCCGTTCCGCAGAAGTTCTTCGGCGATACAGTCTCCTCCCGCCTCGGAAGGCTGGCTCAGGATGCCAGCGGGTTTGTTCGCCACGAGGACATGCTCGTCCGCATACAGAACGGGAATCGCCACTCGCTTCCCGGAGCGCACTGCGGAAAATCCCGTCTCTCCCGTCCGTTCTTTTTTTTCGGGAGAGGCTGGTTCCCAAGGAACAAGGATTTCCTGCCCTTCCTCCACATGGGCGGAACAGACTGTTTTTTTCCCCTCGACCCGCACAAGCCCTTTTCGAACGGCTCGCATGAGGGCTCCCAGGGGCACATCGGGGAAAAGTCCTCGTAAAACCCTGTCGAGACGTCGCCCGTGATCGTCCCGGGTGATTCGAAACGTCCTCCCCACTGCACTACACCTCCGAAAAAGAAGAAAGCGGCGGAAACGTTCCGCCGCTCCGATGTATCCGTACTTCCACCACTACAGTCGCTTCGCGACTTCCTCCACGAGAAATGCCGGATCCGGATGTTTTCCCGTGGCCTTTTTGCTGTACACCAGTTCGCCGTCCACGAAAAACTCGAACACACCCCCCCCAGAGGGAATCAGCTCCAACGAAGCGATGTCGTTCTTGAACCGCGCAAGCAATGCCTCGGCAACGCCGAGCGCTTTCGGCAGGTACCCTCAACTGGTACAATATTCCACTCGTATGCGCATCACGACTCCTCCTCTCACCGCTCTTCGGGTGCCTCCTGCGTGGAGTTGCCCCATTTCCAGTAACGCCTCTGGGTCACCGCATGATAGTCGCTCACACCGCCGGGCAAGGTGGTTTCCACGGCGGCGTCGTAGCAAAAGAGTCGAAAATCCAATTCGTCCGCCACCGAGACGATCAGGGCCTCCCGGGTGGCGGGAAGCACGGGTGAACCATATTCCTTCTCTCCATGGTGGCTCAGAATGATATGCCCCAGATGCATTGCCGTCACTTCATCCAGGCCGAAGGAATCGGCAAGGGATCGAAAGCGGGCGAAACCGAGGGGCACGTGGTCCAACACCGCTCCGGGCAGTGTCATGGCCGGAGCGGGAGTCAACCCGTAGGCATCGATCTTTCCGATGTCGTGGAGAAGACCTCCTCCGATCACGACATCGGAATCGAGCCGAGTGCCGCTCTTCACATAACTGTCCGCCATGGCCAGCGCGGACTCCGTCACCATCACCGTGTGCTCGAGCAGACCGTGCACGTAGGCATGATGATGGGTCACCGCCGCGGGTATGATCTGAAATCGATCCCAAAGTTCGCCGGAAAACACGCATTCGAGAAAGGAGCGCCTCCTGCCATTCGCCCGGGCGAGCAATTTCCAAAAACGCGCCTCCAGTTCTTCGAGGGGAATCGTCGATTTTCGGACAAAGAGGTGGGGGGGATATTTCTCCTGATCGACCAGATAGATTTCCTCGAAGACAAACTGCTGCTGGCCTCTGTAGGAATTTACCTTTCCCTTGACACCCACGGATGTTCCTTCAACGCTCCGGACAAACCCCTCATCGAGAGGGTTCACTTTCTTTTTCTGTCCCGCACCGGAGGAAAGATCGATCCAATCCGCGCTGCTCCAGATCTTGGCGTCGATGCCGCCGTCACCGTCCATGACGGAGCAGTTCCAATAGGGCTGTCCGTTCTTGGGGCTTACCTTGGGAGAAAGCCGCTGAAGCAGGAAGACGCCGCAGAAACTCTCGTTTTCTCCAAGCGCCTTTATCTGCCTTGTGCTGAGTCGTTGCTGCTCCGAACTCATGGAGTCACTCCTTCACAGTCATTGCCGGGAAGACGACAGGGTCCGAACGGGTGTCGCGGAAAACATCCTCCAGTGCTCTTTGGGAGACAGTGTACCTGAAGAGAGGTTCTCCGTCACCATTCTTCGTGCGGGAGCGTTCTCCATTCGTCGGAAACAGGAGTCACCTCTCCATCATGTGACGGCGGAAACGGTCGAAGCAAGGTGGGAAAAACCGTATCGCCGCTCCTCCCACCTTCGCCTCAGAGCCCTTTCTGCTCCTCCCGCACAAAGGCATCACCCATGTGGCACATGTCCCCTATGACGGAAAAACGCCATCCGCCCGAGCGTTCCTCAAGGACCGTGATACTTCCGTTTCCCAGTTGAAATTTCCAGAACCCCGAAAGGGGCATCTCCAGGAGATGACACAGAAGAACCTTGAGAACCGCATCGTGGGCCACGAGAAGCACCTCGTCCCCGCCCCGGCTTCGAATGTGCTCGAGAGCGTCCTTCGCCCGGCACAGAACATCTTCCAGAGATTCCCCGGTCTCTCCTGGCATCTGCACATCCTGGGGCATCTCATGCCAGCGCCGCAGCAATTCCGGCCAACGTCGCGCCACGTCGGCGGCGAGGAGTCCTTCCCATTCTCCATGGTCGATCTCCGCCGCACGAGGCAAAAGCTCCACGGAAAGGCCAAGACGGCATGCCACCGCCTCGGCGGTCTCTCTCGCCCGGGAAAGCGGACTGGCATAAACGTGATCGAGAGAACGGGCTCCAAAGGCTTCGCCCACGCGCCTCGCCTGTTCTCTTCCTCTCGGGTTGAGGGGAATGTCCTGTTTCCCCTGAAAGCGTCCTTCTTCGTTCCACGCAGTAACACCATGGCGTACCCAATACATGCGCATAGGTCACAGTTCCTCCGGAAAGGTCGTCACAGCCGCCCAAAGCAGATCCGCATCCTCGGACAGCTGCCGCATCACATCGGGAGCGATGTCGTTGTCGATTTGCAGGGCCGCAAGGGCGAGGCCGCTGCCGTTCTTGCGCCCCAGCGCGAAATTCGCGATGTTCACCCCGGCGTCGCCGAGCAGCGTCCCCACCTTACCGATGACACCGGGCCGGTCATGGTTGCTGAAGAGAAGCAGACGCCGTTCGGGGATGAACTCAATGGGGTAACCGTTCAGGCGGACCACGCGCTGTCGCCCTTCCTCCGTAACGGTCCCCTGAAGGGCAACACTCTCCCGATCTCCCTCCACGACGAGCTCCAGAAGATTCTTGTAGGTCCCGGATTCGCCCTTCCCTTCCTCGACGGAAAGATGCCGCTCCTCCGCCATGAGGGGAGCTGCCATATAGCTCACCTCGGGGCCGTGGCGGACTTCCAGCAGCCCCTTGAGAGCCGCCACCGTGTAGGGAGCGTAGCGGTAGGGGACATCGAAGTGGATGAGAGAGGAATCCTCCTTGAACAATCCTCCCTTGAGGAGAAGCCTGACCGATTTGGGCGCTCCCCGCAGAAGTTGCCCCGCGAGGTTGCCGAGTTTTCTCGCCAGGGAAAGGTACGTTTTTTCGAGGGGAGGGAGCTGTCCCTCCATGAAAGGAAGATTCACCGCGTGCTCGTAGGGAAATCCCTTGAGGGCGTTCACGAGATTCGACGTGGCGATCTGGGCCACCGCGGACTGGGCTTCCCTGGTGTTCGCTCCGATGTGCGGGGTGAGCACGATTCGGTCCCGTAGGTCCTCCGCCAGAAAAGGGTGTTCCTTTCCCGGGGGCTCTGCTCCATAGACATCAAACGCGATCCCCGCGAGCCGTCCCTCCCGAAGCGCTTCCGCACAGGCCCGCTCGTCCACGAGGCCACCCCGGGCGCAATTGACGAGAAAGCTCCCACGTTTCATGGCTCGCAGCGTTTTTTCGTCGATCATGCCCCTTGTCTCCGCCGTAAGAGGAACGTGGAGGGTCACCACATCCGCCAGGGCCAGGGCTCCGGGAAGCTCCTCCACGAGCGTCACTCCGAGCGATTCCGCCCGCGAGGCCGACACGTAAGGATCGAACGCGGAGACATCCATACCGAAGGAACGGGCGCGGAGGGCCACGTTTCCGCCGATCCTCCCCAGCCCCACGATGAGAAGACGTTTTCCGAAGAGCTGCGTTCCCATGAAGCGTTTGCGCTCCCACTCGCCGTCGAGAATGGACGTATGGGCCTGGGGGACTTTCCGGCAGAGCGCGAGGAGATTCGCCATGGTGAGCTCCGCCGCGGCGAGGGTGTTTCCCGTAGGAGCGTTGATGACCACCACGCCCCTCCGGCTCGCCTCGGCAATGTCGATGTTGTCCACGCCCACTCCGGCCCGGGCGATGACCTTCAGACGCGTCGCACGGAGCAGCAGTTCACGGTCGACGGGGGTTCCGCTTCTCGTGAGCAGCGCATCGTATCCCTCCACCGCGTCGAGGAGTTCCTCCCGCGACAGCCGGAGCCGCTGTTCCACCTGGATGTCGGGATCCCTTGCCAGCAGCTCCAATCCCGTCTCGTGAACAGGCTCCGTGACGAGTACCTTGAACATATCCTCACGCTCCTTCTCTGTTCCATGCCGCATACGCCGCCTCGAGAGCACCCGTTTTCGGATCGGCGCCGCACTCCCGAAGAGCCGCATAAAGACTTCCCAAATACAAGGCGATCTCCGGCCAGCCGAGATCACCGTAATGGGCGAAGCGGATCAGGTCCTCCTTGAGACATCCCTGTCCCTCCGCCACCTCGACTCCGAGTTCACGAAGCGTCTTCTGCAGCCGTTTCGACATGCCGGGAATCCGTAGCGCCGTCACGCCCCAGGAGCGGCGCGCCTCCTCCGCCACCAGAAGCGTGCACCCCAGAGCGCAGACTCCTTCCGCGAAGCTCCGGGCGAAACGCCTTCGTGCGGCGAACCACCGGGCGTGACCGTATTCGCCGAGGAAGGCCAGGGCTGCATCGAGAGCGTAAAAGAGCGTCACCGGAGGCGTATAGGGATTCTGTGGCTCCACCTTCTCGAGAAACGTCCGGTGTGCCCGCAAGTCGAAGAAAACGCTCCGGGAAGGTGTTTCCTCCACAGCCTTCCATGCTCTCGGGGAGAGCCAGACAAGGGCAACTCCGGGAGGCGTGAGCAACCCTTTCTGGGAACTGGAAGCCAGACCATCCACGCCCCAGGTTTCGGGAGAACAGGGCATGCATCCGAGACTGCTCACGGCATCGACGAGAACGAGAGGACGAGGTTCCGGCATGGCTCGAACGATCCGCCATATGGGATTCGTGACCCCCGTAGAGGTCTCGTTGTGAGTGAGCAGGACAAGCCGCGCATCTCCGTGTTCCTGAAGGGCTTCGCGGACCCGTTCCGGAGAAACGCTGCTCCCCCAGGGCACATCCACGGAAACGACCTCTCCCCCCATGCGGAGAGCGATATCCCGAAAACGATCGCCGAAGGCACCACAGGAAACGGAGAGGACTTTCATACCCGGGCGAAGCGTTCCACCGAGCATTCCCTCCAGCGCGCCGGTTCCCGAGCCTGGGAGAAGCAACACTGGTCCGTCCACACAAAGGAGGTCCCGAAGACGATTCTGAAGACGGCCGAGAAGGGAACCGAAATCCGGTTCCCGGTGACTCATCAGGGGTCTCGCCGCCGCGGCGGCGACCATGTCCGGAACCGGAACCGGACCGGGCGTACAGAGAAACTTTCCCATGAACATTCCTCCCGTCTGCGTATTTCCCTTCTCAACACCATGCCCTTCCGGGCCTGTTTCCCTCTTCGGACATGACATCTTTCCCGTCGAAAAACCCGAAGTTCCATTGCGAACGGAAAACGAACAAGAGGGCCGGAAAACTCTCCCGGCCCTCTTCCGCATCGTCGTGGTGGAATACGTTCCGAAATATCCGCTACTTCCACTCCTCCATTTGCGGTGCCGGGAAACGCGACATATCCTCTCCCCAAGACCGGGAAGAGGAGCAGATACCAGCGCCACAAAGAGATCGAGAGAAGAGCATCCAAAACATAACGACGCCTCCAGAAAAAAATGTTAGCGCCACTTATAGCACCAATCCGTGCCGTGGTCAAGGAGGATTTCTAAGGAATCTCTGAATAAGGCTGCGCCAGCCCCGCAGGGCGCCTCGCAGAGCCTGATGCGACCCGAGTCAAGGAAAAGCGAAAGGTCTTTATTCAGGGCTTCCCTAAACGAAAAGACAGTTTGACCGAAGTATGTCACCCTGTTTCAGGAAGGAAGGCGAATCCCTCATCGAAAAGGGCACAACAGGCCCCGGCGATATGGGGATCGTAGAGAGAGCCCGCCTTGCTCCGCACCTCGCCGAGAGCACTCTCGATGCCGAGAGACGGCCTGTAGGGCCTGTGGGAGAACATGGCCTCCACCACATCCGCCACAGCGAGCACCCGGGCTTCTACCATGATGGAATCCCCGCAAAGTCCTCTGGGATAGCCGGAACCGTTCAGGCGTTCATGGTGCTGGTGAACGATTCTGTCCAGCGGCCAGGGAAGGCGGACAGCACCGAGAATTTCCGCACCGACTTCGGGATGTGTTTTGATGATCATGTATTCGATGTCGGTCAACTTTCCAGGCTTGCTCAAAATTTCCGAGGGTATCTTGATCTTGCCGATGTCGTGCGTCAGAGACGCCATGAACACCGCATCGACCGTCTCCTTTCCCAGCTCGAGTTTTTCCGCGATGGCCTTGGCAAGCTCGGCCACGCGTCGCTGATGCCCCGCCGTATAAGGATCCCGAACCTCTACGAGCTTCGCCATGGTCCTTACCGTATCCCGCACGGACTCCTCCAGTCGCAGCAGGCTCTTCCGGAGATCCTCGTCCCGTTCGAGAAGACGCCGCTGCATCTCTTCGGATTCAGTGAGGTCCCGCAAAACAAGAACCGCTCCGACCAGCGCTCCCGACGTGGAGAAAATCGGCGAGGCGGAGACATTCACCGGCATGGAGACATGGGAGGCCGAGGCAAAAAAGGAAACACGGGTCGTACAGGAAACGCTCCTGCCTTCCCGCAATGCCAGCCCAAGAGGATCCACGTTCCCACCGTTGAAAGCGAGAAGCGTTCCGGCGGGCATTCCCGCAGCGCGCTCCTCTCCGACGCCGGTAACAAGCTCCGCCCGAGGATTCATCGTCTTCACCCTGCCATGGGCGTCGGTACTGATCACTGCATCTTCGAGACTTCGGAGTGTTCCGCGAAGCCATTGCTCCCCTTCCTTCAAAAGCCGCTCCATTTCGTGCTTTTTCAGTGCGACTTCGATGCTCGCCGGCAGAGTGAGATCGTCTACGGGCTTGAGCAGATATCCGTAAGGACTCGTCGCCTTGGCCCTCGCAATGGTTTCCTCATCTGCGTAGGCAGTGAGGTAGATGATGGGGACATCGAAACGGCTGAGTATTCGTTGCGCCGTTTCGATACCGTCCTCGCCTCCCTTGAGGCGGATATCCATGAGAATGAGGCGAAGAGGCGTGCGCTCCACGAAAGCGAGCGCCTCGTCTCCGGTACAGGCAACTCCCACCACGGAAAAACCGGCTCTCTCCAGCTTGTTCCGAAGATCCTGAGCAAAAATGAGCTCGTCCTCCACCAGAAGGATCGTTCTCTCGTCCGCCACGACGAGTCCCCCCTCTTCTTCTCTGCTACAGGAACCATTACCGCGAAGAAAACACGAGAAAAAAGACTGGGGTTTCGCCCGCACGGCGCAAGATGCCCCCGAGAACTCCCTCTTTCCCGACTCTCATTTTCCCAAATCTTTTCAACTTTCACAACACCTTTGCAAAAGAAGGGACTGTTGTTTCGGGGTCCTTGCGGAAGCCTTTCTCAAAAACAGCCGGTACGGCAGGAACGTTCCGGAACGCGCCGGAACAAGATGATGATAAAGAGGTGTCCGACTTTTTGCCCCGATGAGCGCTGAATCGTGAGAACCCAGCGGACCGGACGAACCCGCACAAGATCACTCGCACACTCTGGTTTCGGAAAAAGAGTTGCGGAACAGAGGACGCTCTTCGGGCACAAAAAACATCTCTCGGAAATCCATGAAGCACTCTCGTCAAAAATCTTGACACAAGGACACTTGACTAGCAAAATGAAGCATGCTAGAATGCAGTCGTGGGCAGGTTGATCGCCTTCCTCCAGGACAGTAAGGCACAGGTAAGCAGTTTCCAAGGCAGTGAGTGCCCCGTAATTGGACACGTAAAGTAGGGTAGGTAGGGTGTGGTTGAGCAGCGCATGAAGAAATCTCCTCAAGAAAGCACCTTTGCAAGTCACTTTCGGACGGAACGGAAGGCGACGACCTGCCCCTGAAAGACACGGAGACGACCGGGAAAATTTTCCCGGTCGTCTCCGTGTCTTTCTCCCGAAACCCCTTTCCGCATCCCCTGTCAGGGAGCGGGGAACTCCTTCTCGCAGAACTCTTCCTCGTCGAAAACGTAGGCTTTCAAGGGAGGAAATCCGTTGAAGTTCACCGAACAATAGCTTTGCGTGTATGCTCCGGTGGTAAAAAAGTACAGACGATCCCCCTCCTCGATGTCGGCGGGGAGTTCATATTTCTCGTTCTCGTAGAGAATATCCACACTATCACAGGTCGGACCAGCGAGAATGACATGCTGACAGGGTCCGGTCCGCTCGGAGTAGATGGGATACTTGATCGCCTCGTCGAGTGTCTCGATGAGGCCCCCGAATTTCCCCACATCCAGATAGACCCAGTTGTATTGGTTGAACTCTGACTTCTTGGCAATGAGTACCACTTCTGTGACGAGAATGCCCGCGTCTCCCGCGAGAAATCTTCCGGGCTCGACAAAGACGTCGGGTAACTCATCGCCGAAGTCCTCCCGGAGAAACCGGGTAATCTCCCGGGTGTAAACCTCCGTGGCAAGGGTCGGCGCCCGGTAGTTCGCCGGAAACCCTCCTCCGAGATTAATCATGCGAAGGGTAATCCCTTGTTCTTTCGTTGCGTCGAAGAGATACTTGCACGTCGCGATGGCGTGATCCCACTGGCCGATATCGCGCTGCTGCGACCCCACGTGAAAGGAAATGCCGTAGGGATCGAGACCGAGTTCCGCCGCCGAGAGGATGATGCGGTAGATCGTGTCGGGATGGGCACCGAATTTTCTCGAGAGCGGCCAATCCGCTCCGCTTCCGTCGGTGAGAATGCGAAAGAACACGCGAGACCCCGGAGCGTTTTCAGCGATCTTGAGAACATCGCTGTCAGAGTCGGTGGCGAAGAGGCGCACTCCCTTTTGGTACGCGTAGGCAATGTCACGGGCTTTCTTGATTGTGTTGCCGTAACTGAGACGATCCGGAGAAACACCGAGACGCAGCATCTGATCCAATTCATGGATGGACGCGATATCGAAACAGGCTCCCTTGTCGATGAGCATGCGTAGAATCTGCTCGTTCGGATTGGCCTTCACCGCGTAGTAGATCTTCGCGAAAGGCAATCCATCCTGCAGTTCCTGGTACTTCCGCGCCACTTTCCGCAGATCGATCACGAGAAAAGGAGTTTCCTTGTTCCGGCTGAACGTCTTGATACGTTGGAAACGCTCCTCCGAAATGTAACGCTCCAGATCGAACTCGAAATCCCTTGTGCTTTCCACGTACCGCTCTCCCTTCTTGCTCATTCCCCGAGGTCCTTCCCCGAAATGAGGATGTAGAAAAACAGGGTAAGTGTACGCGCTGGGAAAGGGATTCGCAACAACGGAAGGCCACGCGAGGCAACGGTTTTTCTGCTTTTGCCTCTCAATCCGATAACGGATCGGAGGAACGCTTTTCCTGTTTCAGACTCGAAGAACAAAGGTGGGGGAGAAGAACTCCTTGGTATAACGGGGGTTGTCATGCACTCGATAAGCCTGTCTGGCCGTATTTTCGCGCAATGCTCGAAAACCCGGACTCCATTCGGCGAAAACCGAACTGTCCGAGGAATACCCCTCTCCTACAAAAGAACTCGACGGAAGATGCGTCGCCTGCCGTGGAACAAGTCCGACCACTCGCCCCCCCGCAACCTGGGACGCACGAAACAGTGCTTCCCGGAGTTCCCTGGAAGGACTTCCTTCCACATCACCATGAGGATAAAAAGGGAAATGCACGTCCTTCCGCTGCTCGAGCCGTGCTTTTCGCCCGGGAGTGTACTGTTCGACGAATTCATCATAACTCGGCCACAGAAGCATCCTTGCGTTCATGGTCGTTCCGTCCCTGGTGGAGAGATATTTTTCATGTTTTATTCTATTCTAGCGAAGAAATAACACTGTGCAAGTCCCACCGTTCATGATTCTGAAGAATCAGACGAGACCGGGACAAAATCGACCGAACTCTCGAAAGCCGTACCATCGGATGGGACCGACGGGAGGACACTTTCTCAAGAAACCGCGAGTAAGGTCCAATGCACGTTCCTGCGTACAAAAGTGGTATACTGTCCTCGAAACAGGCAAAGAAGCGTATCGAACCCCCGGCGGAACACGCCGGGCTTTCGCAAAAAAAGGACACCGGACAAGAAACTTCCATCTCGAAAGGGAGTTTCGGCTGGGAAAAACGAGAGGGAGCAGCAAACATCCACAAGGAGCTTCATATCCTGCAAGAGGAGGAATCGTCATGTCCGCGCAAATGTGGGAGTCCCTGTACTCGGAGGTGGGGCGCACTCTGCAACCTTCGCCCATTCGGGAGCTGTTGAAGCTCACGAAAAAACCCGGCATGATCTCGTTCGCCGGGGGCATGCCCGACCCGGACATCTTTCCCGTGGCGGAATTCGAGGAGGCATCGGGAATCCTCGCGAACAGGGGGAAGGAAATTCTGCAGTACGGCGCCACCGAGGGATATGAGCCGCTCAAGGCTTTTCTCGCGGAATGGATGGCACCACGCATGGGACGTGTGACCGCTTCGGAGGAAATGTGCATCACCACAGGCTCGCAGCAGGTCATGGATCTTTTCGCCGCAGTCATGCTCGACCCCGGTGACGTCGTCATCGTCGAGGCTCCTACCTATCCAGGGGCACTTCATTCCCTGAAGAATCGCGGAGCCCGCTTCGTCTCCGTTCCCTGCGATGCGGAGGGCATGCAGGTGGATCTCCTTCCCGGCATCATCGAGTCCCTGCGCAAGGAAGACAAAAAAGTCAAGTTCATCTACTCCATCGTAAACTTCCAAAATCCCTCGGGAGTTACTCTGTCGGCGGCACGCCGGCGCACCCTCCTCGAAACGGCATGCAAATACGGTCTTCCCATCTTCGAGGACGATCCCTACGGCCATCTTCGCTTCGACGGCGAACACGAGCCCACGATCTTCTCCATGGACAAAGAAGGCATCGTCCTCTATGCCTGCTCTTTCTCGAAGATTCTCGCTCCGGGAACCCGCGTGGCCTGGGTTGTGGGTCCCAAGGACATCATCCGAAAAATGGTCATGGTCAAGCAGGGAAGCGATCTCTGCACCAGCGTGGTAGCACAGGCCCTGGTGTACGAATATTGCCGTCTCGGACATCTTGACGGATTCCTTCCCAAGATTCTTTCTCACTATCGGCACAAACGGGACGGCATGGCGAAGGCCTTCCGGGAGTACCTCCCGGAAAAGACGGAATATGCCGTTCCCCAGGGGGGCTTTTTCTTCTGGCTCCGCCTCCCCGGAATCGACACGAAAGAGCTTTTCTACAAGGCCGTGGATCGCGGCGTAGCCTTCGTCATCGGCGAATCCTTCTTCCCCGGTGGGGGCGGAAACGAGTTCGCCCGAACTTGCTTCACCTTCGCGAGCGAAACCGAGTGCGAAGAGGGGGCGAAACGACTGGCCCTCGCCATCGGCGACCTGGAAAAGTGACGTGCCATCCGCGTGGGAAACCGTGCGATACGAAAAATCTCCGCAGGCGAAAAGGGGGAACCGTGATACCCACTGGTGCAACGTCGTTATCCTTTTCTCCCCCGGATATCTGAATCGGGGATTTTCTTACAGAATTTCCCGAAAATCCGGGGGATAGGCTATTCCAGGAAAACTTCACGCTGCGTCCGAGAAAACGCACCGCGACGCTCCCACTTCTCCCTGAAACGGACATCCTACGCTCTATGCGGTATACTCCGACAAGAAAGACATAAACACACGATAAGGAGGCAGCAACATGACGTACTGGGAGAAGCTCTACAGTCGTACGGCCCTGGATCTGAAACCTTCACCGATCCGGGAGATGCTCCATGTGATCCGTAAGCCGGGTATGATCTCCTTTGCGGGAGGGATGCCCGACCCGGACATTTTTCCCGTGGAACAGTTCGCCGAAGCCTCGGGAATTCTCTCAAAGCAGGGACGAGACGTCCTGCAGTATGGCACCACCGAGGGATATGATCCTCTCAAGGAGTTCATCGCCACATGGACGGAACCCCGTATGGGGAGAAAAACGGACCCAGCCTCGGAAATTCTCGTCACCAGCGGCTCCACCCAGGTGGTGGACCTGCTGAACTGGTCCCTCGTGAACCCCGGGGATTGCATTGTCACCGAAGAGCCGACGTTCCTCGGATCGACGCTGAACATGCGCAACCACGGCGCGGAAATTCTCACCGTTCCCTGTGACGACGAGGGAATGAGAACGGACATCCTGGCCGAACTCCTCGAAAAAGCTCGCCGGGAAGGCAAAGCGGTCAAGTACATCTACTCCATCGTCAACTTCCACAATCCTCTCGGGTGCACCCTCTCGATGGAGAGGAGACAAAAACTTCTTGATCTGGCCTACACCTATGACGTCCCCATTCTTGAGGACGATCCCTACGGATACGTTCGCTTCGACGGTGAGCACCTTCCCTCTCTCTTCTCCCTTGACAACCGGGGCATCGTGCTTTTCGCCTGTTCTTTTTCGAAGATTCTCGCACCGGGGACACGCATCGGCTGGTGTGTCGGCAACAAGGAGATCATTCGCAAGATGGCGGTGTTCAAGCAAGGCGTGGATGTCTGCACCAGCGTGGTCTCTCAGGCCATGGTCTACGAATACTGCCGCCTCGGTTATCTGGAGAGCTTCCTTCCCCGGATCATCGACCATTACCGGAAAAAACGGGACGCCATGGAAGAAGCGTTCCGTCGCTTCCTCCCCCTTGAGGAAGTGTCCTGGGTGAAACCTCAGGGAGGGTTTTTCTACTGGTTGGAGACCCCTCGCATCGAGGCCAAAAAGCTCTTCGAGAAGGCCGTCGAGAACAACGTGGCCTTCGTTCTGGGTGAACCCTTCTATCCCAACGGGGGAGGACTCCACAATTTCCGCATGTGCTACACCTTTGCGTCCCCCGAACAGATCGACGAAGGATGTCGTCGCCTCGGCACCGCCATGAAGGAATTGCTGCGCTGAAAAAATTCTTTCCGGCCCTTTCGAGTCCTGACGATCTCCACTGGCTCGAACCATCCGCGTCACACACAGTTCCGGAAGAGCCGCCGGTTCCGAAGCGAAAGGATCCGCCAACGGATTCGAAAGACAGCACGATCATACGGGAGGTTCATTATTCATGTCCGTTTCCGTGTTCCCCGCGCCAGCAACACCCTCCGAATTCACGTCGGAGGCTCTCGGAATCACCCTTTTCGAGGAGGATCTTTCCCGCCTTGAAGAATTGGGAAATCCCTTGGCACCCCTTCTCGCCGAGGCTGCGGGACTCCATCGCTTCTCCGGCAAAAAGGAACAGGCGTTTTCCCTGCCGCTTCCGTCTTCCCTGGGGGTCTCCACCGTCCGCCGGGTCTATGTGGCGGGCATGGGACCCTCCGCCAAGGCGACTTGCGATTCCTGGCGCTTCGCCGCTGCGGGAATCGCAAAAAGCGCCGTCAGGGACAAGGTGACCGAACTGCTGCTCTGGAGCCCCGGCGCACTTGAACCCCCCTGCGGCATTCCGAAGGGCACCGCCACCAAAGCACTTGTAGAGGGAGCGCTTCTGGGAAACGACCGGGGTACCTCGTTCCGCACCAAAAGGGAGGACGACGACAACGGAGAAGCATCGCTCGCACGCCTTTCTGTCGCCGGAGGCACCGAAGAGGACTTGACCGCGGGACGCCTCTTCGCGGAGGCGCAGATCTACGCACGCCATCTCGCGAATGAACCGGGCAACATGGTAAATCCCTTGATCCTCGCCGAGCGGGCTCAGGCGCTTGCCCAGGCGGAAGGACTCGAATGCACCGTCTACGACGACACGGCGATCCGGGAGATGGGCATGGAAGGGCTCTGGTCTGTCGGCAAAGGATCCAAGACGCCTCCTCGCCTCATTCATCTCGTATACCGCCCCGACGGCACACCCCGAAAAAAAGTAGCCCTCGTCGGCAAGGGGCTTACCTTCGACAGCGGCGGCCTGAACATCAAGACAGAAGGACACATGCGCACCATGAAGGGCGACAAGAGCGGCGCCTGCGTCGTCCTGGGAACCATGCAGGCCCTGGCGCGCCTCCGCCCCGATCTGGAGGTGCACGCTCTCGTGGGCGCCGCGGAGAACATGCCCGATGGCGGTGCCTACCGCCCCGACGACGTGGTGCGTGCGAAAAACGGGAAAACCATCGAGATCGACAACACCGACGCGGAAGGGCGCGTCACTCTTGCGGACGTTCTCTGTTTCGCCTCGGAACTCGCGCCCTCCATGATCATCGACGTAGCCACCCTCACGGGTGCCTGCGTGGTGGCCCTCGGAGAGTATACGGCCGGGCTCTTCTCCAATTCCGACGCACTGGCGGAACGCATCTACGCGAAAGGAAAAGAGACAGGGGAACGTTTCTGGAGACTTCCCCTCGACGACGAGCGTCTGCGCAAGAAGATCTCCTCGCCCATCGCGGACGTGCTGAACTCCGGCGGCCGCTACGGCGGTGCCATCACCGCCGCCATGTTCCTTCAGGAATTCGTTGCGGAGGGGATCGACTGGGCGCACCTGGACATCGCCGGCGTGGACAACTACAAGGAACCCTACGGCTACTACGGCAAGGGAGCCACCGGCTTCGGCGTGCGGATCCTTCTGGAAGTGCTCCGGTCTCTCTAGCCGGAGGCGGCACGTTACGGACGCTCCGGGGAGAATGCGAACATGACGGACAGCGAAACATCCCGCGACGGGAACACCGTACCCCGAACTCCGCCGGATGCGTTTTTCCCTGAAGAAAGCGGCGATGGTGCGAAAGAAAGCACCATCGCCGCCATCGCCACCGCGCCCGGAGAGGCGGGCATCGCCATCGTCCGCCTCTCCGGACCGAAGGCCGGAGCACTCGCTTTGGCCCAATTCACCCCATTTTCCGGCACGAAGGAAACCATTTCCCCCCGCACGTTCCGCCTCGGCGTGTTCCAGGACGGCACAGGTCAGCCTCTCGACCAGGTGCTCTTCGTCCTCTTCGCCGCCCCCCGGAGCTACACCGGCGAGGAAGTGGCGGAACTCCACTGCCACGGAGGCACCCTCGCGGCAAAGCTCGTCCTGGCCGAACTCTTCACTTTGGGCGCCCGTCCTGCGGAACCCGGTGAATTCACCCGCCGGGCCTTTCTGAACGGGCGTATCGACCTCGCCCAGGCAGAAGCCGTTCTCTCGGTCATTCGCGCCCGGAGCGACGCGGCACTTCGAGCCGGCGTCCGTACACTCCAGGGGCGTTTTTCCTCGCGGCTCAGGCCCCTTCACGACAGCATCCTCCGTCTTTCCGGGCTCCTCGAAGCCTCACTGGATTTCCCCGAGGAAGAGCTCCCGGAGTGCACAAACGAGGGTGTGCTCCGGGAACTGTCGGCGCTCTCCGAGGCATTATCCCGCATCTATGAGCGCAGTCGCCAGGGAAATCTTCTCCGTGAGGGCGTTCGCGTAGCCCTGGTGGGGCGTCCGAACGTGGGAAAATCCTCGCTCCTCAACGCTTTTCTTCAGGAATCGCGGGCCATCGTGACCGCTGTTCCGGGGACGACCAGGGACATCATCGAGGAAGTTCTCACCCACAAGGGCGTGCCGCTGCGCCTCCTGGACACGGCGGGCATCCGCACTCCCGAAGGCCCCGTGGAGGCCCTGGGCATCGACCGGGCGAACCGCGCCTTCGAAGAAGCGGACATCCGGCTCTGGGTGGTGGACGGAAGCGAGCCCCTGACCCGCGAGGACGAGGAACTCGCCTCCCGACTGGCGCCACGCCCCCACCTGGTAGCGATCAACAAGGCGGACCTTCCGCTCAGGACAGGTCCGGAGGAGATACGCACCCTTCTGTGGGAAAGTACGATTGTCGTCCTTTCCGCCGAACGCGGAGAGGGTATCGAAGAATTGAAGGACGCCCTCGTGCGGCTCTGGGGAAACGATGCTTCCGACGATGAGGCACACAATGTCTCCTCCAGGCAGGTGGAGGAACTCCGCCTTGCTCTGGACGCCCTCTCCGCGGCGAAAGGCGCACTTTCCTCCGGCCTGGGGCAGGATGCGGCGGCCACGGCCATTGCTGAGGCCAGGGGCTGTCTGGAGCGGATCCTCGGTCTCTCCTGGGATGACGCGCTCCTCGACACGATCTTCAGCCGCTTCTGCATCGGGAAATGACTCAATCCACCCGACACGATCGAGGGACCCCCGCCTCGTATGGACAACGCCCCGGAGCAAAGGGGACCATGGAGAGCAATTCCCCCCTTACGCGCTCCCCTTCGTCGTCTTCTTCACGTTTCAGGTGAATGTTCCTCGAAAGACGCCCAAACTGAGATATTTGTCCCCCCGGTCTGGAGAAAGGGTGACCACTACGTCCTCCGGGGAAAAGAGTCGGGCGATGTGCCGCGCCGCCGTTACGTTCGCTCCCGTGGAGACCCCGCAGAAGAGCCCGAACTTTTCCGCAAGCCAGCGCGTGGCTTCGAAGGCATCTTCGGTGGACACGGAAAGAATCTCGTCCACCACATCCCTGTCGAAATTACGAGGCACAAATCCGGCCCCGATCCCCTGAATCCGGTGAGGACCAGGCGTTCCTCCACTGAGAACCGGGCTTTCCGAAGGTTCCACCGCCACGATGCGCACCTGGGGATACACGGCCTTGAGAGTACGTCCCGCACCGGAAAGAGTTCCCCCTGTACCGACTCCGGCGACGAACGCTCGGAGATGCGCACCTCTGAGGGCCGTCAGAATCTCTGGACCCGTGGTAACCTGATGTGCCCAGGGATTTCCAGGATTCGAAAACTGATCCGGCAGCAACCCTCCCGGAATTTCCTGAAGCAGCTCCTGCGCTCTCCGCACCGCACCTCCCATCCCTTCCGCAGCAGGAGTGAGAACGAGATCCGCCCCGAGGGCCGCCAGTACGGCCCGTCGTTCCAACGACATTGACTCGGGCATGGTAAAAATCACGCGAAGTCCGAGCGCCCGCCCCAACATGGCGAGGGCGATACCGGTATTGCCCGATGTCGGCTCCACCAGCACCGTTTCCGCGGAGAGCTTTCCTTCCGCCTCGGCGTAGCGGAGCATTCCCCAGGCAGCGCGGTCTTTCACGGATCCTCCCGGGTTGTTGCCCTCCAGCTTCACGAGAATCGTCGCACCACCCTCCGAAGGCAATCTCAAGAACGGCGTTTCGCCTATCCGAGACACGACCACAGCATTATCAACACGAAACATCCTCACGCAACTCCTCTCGCATCCGAATCCGCCGCATTCTCCAACTCTTTGAGCCTTTCGTGGAGCCTGTGGTACTCCTCCTCCAACGCGTCGAGGCGCTCCAAAAGGGTTTTCGGATTCCATAGGACTCTCCCACCATGCTTGATTGCAAAGGCGGGAAAACCCACTACGGTCGTTTCGGGGGGGACGTCTTCCACAACCACTGCCCCGGCTCCGATTCGTGCCCCCCTGCCCACGGTGATGTCTCCCAAAATTTTCGCGCCGCTACCGAGAAAGGCTCCCGCCTCCACGGTGGGATGGCGTTTCGCCCCGGCCTCGTTTCCTCGGGCACCGAGAGTGACTCCCTGGTAAATCGTCACCCCATCACCGACACGGGCGGTCTCGCCGATGACCACACCCATACCGTGATCGATGAACACCCCTTTTCCGATCTCGGCTCCGGGATGGATCTCGATGCCCGTGAACCAGCGCATCACCAGAGAGAGAAAGCGGGGAAGGACGGGCAGCCGCATTCTCTTGTGAAGAAAATGGAACAACCGATGCCCAAAAATTGCCCAAAAGCCAGGCGTACAGAGCACGATCTCGAAAAAACCCCGGAGTCCCGGCGGAATGGATGGATCCATTCGTCGTACGGAACGGTAATCTTCCCTCAACGTCGTCAACACGGCATCTTCCTCCTTGCTCTTTCCGAACACAAAAAATCGGGGGTTCTCCGCAGTTGCGGCAGAACCCCCGATTTTCGCCATTCCAACGGGATCTTACGCTATGACGCGTTTTCTTTCGGTTTTTCCGCAGCACCGCTATAGGCCGCCGCGGAGAGAAACCCGCGGTGGGAAACTAGACGTTTCTCCACCGACAACAACAGAAAACGTTCGTCAATAAAAGCATGATCCGCAATACCTCCTTCAAACACCGCTCCACAAGAAGAAGAACAAACTGCCGTCATTGTAGCGGCTTTTTCGATTCCGTCAAGTCCTCGATCTGTCCGACACACCCACAAATCCGTACACCGGACAGGCAAGCGCACGCCAATGGCGAAATTCGGGAAGATCCCTGGAGCCTCGGGAATAACGCATCGGCGGAAAAGGGCATCTCCCCAGGGAGTTTCCGGGAGAACGCCTCACCTCGCGGTCGTATCCCCTGCGGCGACAATCAGTCCTTCTCTTCCTCCGCCTGAGCCTGGTATTCGGCGACGACTTTCTTCGTCACTTCCGCAGGAGCCTCCTCATAATGGGAGAAGGCCATGGTGAAATTACCCCGCCCAGAGGTCATGGAGCGAAGGACGATGGCATAACGGAACATCTCTCCCATGGGAACCTGGGCCTTCACGACCTGGAGGCGCCCCTTGGAGTCGATACCCATGATACGCCCTCTCCGGCTGTTCATGTCCCCCATGACATCCCCCAGGTACTCCTCCGGCACCACCACTTCCACGTTCATGATAGGCTCCAAGAGAACGGGAGAGGCGCTCTTCATGGCTTCCTTGAACGCAAGGGATGCGGCGATCTTGAAGGCCATTTCCGAGGAATCCACGTCATGGTAGGAACCGAACACGAGGGAAGCCCGTATGTCCACCATGGGGTACCCCGCCAGATATCCCTTCGGAAGGGCTTCGCGCAATCCTTTTTCAACTGCGGGGATATAGGACTTGGGGACAACACCTCCCACAACCTTGTCCAGAAATTCGAATCCTGTCCCACGTTCCATCGGTTCGAACTCGATATGAGCGTCACCGTACTGTCCACGGCCTCCGGTCTGTTTCTTGTATTTTCCCTGTGCCTTGGCCTTCTTCTTGATGGTCTCCCGGTAGGGAACCCGCGGCGTACGGGTCTCCAACTCCACACCATACCGCTCCTTGATCCTGGAGAGCATGATGTCCAGATGCAGGTCACCCATGCCGGAGAGGATATTGTCGTTCGTCTCAGGGTCTTTCTTATAAGAAAGCGTTGCGTCCTCTTCGAGCATGCGGTGCAGCGACGTGGCGAGTTTGTCCTCGTCGGCTCGGCTCTTGGGCAGGACCGCCACGCTGTAGACCGGAAGCGGGAACTGGATGGGAGGAAAGGTGAGGGAGCATCCCTTGACGGCGAGCGTGTCGCCCACCACGGTGCTGTGAAGTTTCGGAATCGCCAGAATGTCTCCCACCACTATGTCCTTGGTGTCCTTGCCCTCCTTGCCGCACATGAGTTTGAAGGCGCTGACGCGTTCTTCCTCTCCTTTATTCACGTTGTAAATAGGCTGATCGGACGTGAGCGTCCCGGAAAAGACGCGGAGGAAGGAGAGCTTTCCCACGTAGGGGTCAACCATGACTTTGAAGCAGAGCGCCATGAAGGGACCTTTTGGGTCTGGGGCAACCTGGACCTCCTCGTCGCCCTTCAGCGCAGGACGAGGAGCCATTTCGAGAGGCGAGGGAAGGACATCCGCGACGATGTCAAGGAATTGGTAGATCCCTACGTTGGCTCCGCTGTCGCCGGGGATGACCGGAAAGAGACGCCGCTCGCGCACGGACTTGCGCAGCGCGGGAACGAGTTCCTCCATGCTGATCTGCTCCCCGTCGAGGTAGCGCATCATCAACTCGTCGTCCGCCTCGACGATGCACTCCACGAGAGACTCCCGGGCGGCTGCGACCGCATCGGCCATGTCGGCGGGAATCGGTCCCTCGCTCATGTCCTTGCTTCCGTCTCCCTTGTAGAGATAGGCTTTCCCGGAGAGAAGGTCCGCCACGCCCTTGAAGGTCGTCTCCTTTCCGATGGGGAGGAAGAGGGGCATGGCGCGCTCCGTCATGTACTGGCGGATCTCGCCGAGAGAGCGCTCGAAATCCGCGTTTTCCCGTGCCATTTTGCTCAGGAAGAAAACGACGGGGATATTGAAATCCTCCGAGAATTCCCAGGCTTTTTCGGTCTGGACCTCCACGCCGTGCACGCCGCTCACCACCATGACCGCCGCGTCGGCAACGCGCATGGAACTGCGCATGTCGCCAATGAAGTCCGCATAGCCTGGCGCATCGAGCAGATACAGGGTCTTGCCCTTGTACGGCAGGGTCGCCACCGATGCGTTGATGGAGATCTGGCGCTTCTGTTCCTCGGAACTGAAATCGCTGACGGTGTTGCCATCCTCGATCTTCCCCATACGGGTCGTCACGCCGGCATCGAACAACGCAACCTCGGTAAGCGTCGTCTTACCCGATCCTCCATGTCCGACAACGACGACAGCCCTGATATCCTCGGGTTTTCGCGTCCCCATACGTCCATTCCTCCTCGTTGCAACATTTTGGGTCACCTTCAGTACACACACAACCACATGTATGCCTGCGGCAAGATTACCACAGCGCTACAGGTATGTTACGTCCCCGAACAAACTCCGTCAATGCGGCAGGCCCGAGCCATTGCGACAGTGCCAACTCCGCCTGCTCCCGGGAAAGGGGAAAACCGGACAGCGGAAACGGTCACTGCTCTCCGCGGAGCATGTCCTCGAGAAACTGCAGCACGCTCTCCGGATTCGCCTGTCCCCGGGCCTTCCGCATGACAAGCCCCTGGAGAAATCTGATCTTCTTGCCCTTGACGTCTCCTCCGGAACGGATTTCCGTGACCACATCGGCGTTCTCTTCCAGGACGGACTGCAGAAGGTCCTTCAGAGCATTCTCTCCGAGATTTCCCGAGGCAATGCCGCACCGCCGGGAAGCCTTTTCAAAGGAGAGGTTTTCTTTGCGCATCGCATCGAACACCTCTCTCGCCGCCGTCACAGACAACTCACGGCGCTCCACCGCGGCGAGAAGCGATGCCAGTTCCACCGCCGCGACGGGGAATGCGGCCATGCCACCCCCCACTTCATTGAGAACACGAAGAACTTCCGTGCGGATCCAGTTCGCCGCACGGGAAGGGGTAACCCCGGCACTCACAAGGGCATCGAAGTATTCCGCCAGGCACCGATCCTCCAGAAAAACGCCCACGTCGTCGCCGGAAAGACCGAAGGTGGAAGCATAGCGCTCCCGTCGCATCCAGGGTAACTCGGGAAGAGTCGCGGCAATGGACGTCACCCAGGATTCCTCGAAAAAGAGTGGTGGAAGATCCGGATCGGGGAAGTAGCGGTAATCGTGGGCCTCTTCCTTGCTCCGCGAGGAACGGGTGTGCCCCGAAACATCGTCCCAGTGGCGCGTTTCCTGAAAAACGGTCTCTCCCTTTTCCAGGACGGCGGTCTGGCGGACAATCTCGAAATCGAGAGCGCGCTCCAAGGCACGGAGAGAGTTCATGTTCTTGATCTCCACCTTGCTTCCCCAGCGCCCGTCGGAGCACTTCACGGAAATGTTCGCATCCACCCGGAGCGACCCCGATTCCATGTCTCCGTCGGACACGTCGAGACAGCGCACGAGACGGCGGAGTTCCGCCACATATTCGCGGGCCTCCCGGGGAGTACGGATGTCCGGCTCGGAGACGATCTCCATGAGCGGAATACCCGCCCGGTTGTAGTCCGCCAGGGAATGGTCCGCCCCGGAAAGCCTGCCGTCACCGCAGGCATGAACAAGTTTTCCCGCGTCCTCCTCCATGTGCACCCTCGTGATGCGGATGCGGTGGACAGCCCCGTCCGTTCGGACGTCCAGGGAGCCGCCCAGGCCGAGGGGAAGGTCGTATTGGCTGATCTGGTATGCCTTGGGGAGATCCGGATAGAAATAGTTCTTCCTGTGAAAGCGGGTCCCCCTCTGTACGGAGCATCCCAGCGCGAGGGCAGTACGGAGGGTGAACTCCACGGCCCTCGCATTCGGCACGGGCAACGTTCCGGGAAGACCGAGGCAGACGGGACAGACGTTCGAGTTGGGAACAACCCCTATGTATCCGGTAGGGCAGGCGCAAAATAGCTTTGTCGCCGTGGCGAGCTGCACGTGGATCTCAAGACCGATCACAGGTGTGTAGGAACGGGTCACGACTGTTCACCTCCCTTGGAGTGCGTCTTCGCCTCAAGAGGCGCAATCCGTGGTATGCCGAAATGAGATTCGAGCACGGCGGCGATTCCGAGAAGCTGCTGCTCGCTCCATGCTTTTCCCACGAGCTGCACGCTCAGAGGAAGGCCGTTTCCGGCGTACCCCGTACAGAGGGAGAGCCCGGGTAAGCCCGCGAGGTTCACGGGAAGAGTGAAGACATCCGTCAGGTACATGCGAATGGGATCGTCCACCAGTTCGCCCCTGGAGAAGGGAAGACAGGGCGACGTAGGCAGGAGAATTGCATCCACGCCGGAAAAAACCTGCGCGAATTCCTGCACGATGCGGCGCCGAACCTTCTGAGCGGTCAGGTAGTACGCATCGTAATATCCGGAACTCAGCACATAGGTGCCGGTGAGAATCCGTCGCTTCACTTCCTTGCCGAATCCGGCGCCACGGGTCCGAAAATACTGCTCCAGCAGCGTGTCGCCTTCGGCGCGAAGCCCGTAGCGGACCCCATCGTAGCGGGCGAGATTGGAACTGGCCTCGGCGGGAGCCAGAATGTAGTAACAGGCCAAGCCGAACTCGATGGTGATGGGCAGGGAGATGTCCACCAACTCGGCCCCCGAATCCTGGCAGATCCTGGCCGCGTGAACCAGCGTGTTGCGCAGCTCCGGATCCACGTCGAATCCGGAGAATTCCTTCACCAGCCCGATTCGCCTGCCCCGGAGCGAATCGGTCATCATGGCGTCGAGATACCGCGGGCGCGATTCGGTGCCGCACGTGGCATCCCTCGGGTCCGGCGCGGCGATGACGTCGAGGGCGAGAGCCAGATCGCCCACATCCCGTGCGAAGGGGCCTATCTGGTCGAGAGACGAGGCAAAGGCCACAAGACCGTAACGGCTCACAAGACCGTAGGTGGGTTTGAGCCCGTGAACACCGCAAAAGGCGGCGGGCTGCCGGATGGATCCGCCCGTATCGCTGCCCAGCGCGAGCGGCGCAAAACCGGCGGCGACAGAGGCGGCGCTTCCTCCCGAACTGCCTCCGGGCACGCGGGAGAAATCCCAGGGATTCGCGGTGAAACCGAACGCGGAGTGTTCCGTGGAGCTTCCCATGGCAAACTCGTCCATGTTGGCCTTGCCGAGGATCACCGCTCCCGCCGCCTCGAGAGACGTGACCACCGAGGCATCGTAGGGGGGGATCCAATTCTCCAGCATTCTGCTGCCGCAGGTGGTCCGCACTCCCCTGGTGCACATGTTGTCCTTCAGGACCACCGGAACACCCGCCAAAAGCCCCGGCTCCTCACCGCGGGCATGCCGCTCGTCCAGCTCCGCCGCCCTACGCCGGGCTTCTTTTTCTGTCACGGTGAGCAGAGCGAAAATCTCCGGATTGTGGGCCTTCAACCTGGCAAGATGTGTCTCCACGACCTCGGAGACGGAAAGCTCCCCGCGCACCACCGCTTCGGTGATACGCCACGCGGGCAACTGCCAGAGTTCCATGTCACTCCGCCTCCCCGAGAATGCGCGGAACCCGGAAGAAATCGCCCTCCCGGACCGGCGCCGCATTGAGGGCCTCATCCCGGAGATCCCATGTCCTGGGGATGTCGTCCCGCAGGAGTGTCTTCCTGACCTCGTCCATGGCGAAGGGATCCACGTCGGTCACATCGAGGCGTTCCAGTGAATGGAACTGCGCGAGAATGTCATTGAAATGCCTCTGGAAGGAAGGGATCTCCTCCTCGTGGACTTCCAGCCGTATCAGGGCGGCCACGCGCCGTACCTCGTCCTCGGAAACAGTCATGCACAACGCCTCCTCACTCAGGAAGACCCGAAACATCCTCCACCTCCGGCGCCGGAGAGGCCGCGAAGGGAAAATCGTCGTTCCGGAACGGTTTGATCATCTGCCAAAATTCCTCCTCGGAAACAATCCTGCAGCCGAGGGCCGTCGCTTTCTGGAATTTACTTCCCGGGTTGCGGCCCACGACGACGAAGGATGTTTTCGCACTCACACTCGAGGTGGGAACGCCGCCAAGACGCTTCACCAGTTCCTCCACCTCTCCGCGGGTCGCTCGCTCGAGATCCCCGGTGAAAACGATCCGCATGCCGAGGAAGGGACGTTCCATCGGAAAATCCGCATCCTCCTCCGGAGAGGAAGCCGCTTCCATCTCCCAGGCAACGCCCTTTTCCCTGAGGCGCCGGAGCATGATTCGGTTCTCCGGATCCTCCACAAAGGCTCGCACCGACGCAGCGATGCGGGGACCGACACCGTCCACGGCGGCGAGTTCCTCCTCCGTCGCGGTCAGAAGAGCCTCCATTCCGCGGAATCGCTCGACGATCAGCTCCGCGGTCCTGCTCCCCACGTGCCGGATACCCAGCGCAGCGAGTAGTCGGGCAGGAGGACGGCGGCGGGACGCTTCGATGGCCGCGACCAGCTTCCGGGCCGAGGTCTCTCCCATGCGCTCCAATCCGGCAAGATCCTCTGTGCGAAGATCGTAGAGATCCGCCAGGTTCCGAACCAAGTTCCGTTCCACGAGCTGGTCCACAAGCTTTTCCCCAAGGCCGCGGATATCCATGCCGCTTCGCGAGGCGAAATGACGGAGTCCTTCCTTGATCTGGGCGGGGCAGGATCTATTGGGACAGCGAAGCGCCACCTCGTCGGGCAAGGTCACCACCGGAGAACCGCAGACAGGACAGGTTCGGGGGAGCAGAAAGGGGGGTGGATCGTCTTTTCGGGCATCCCGATCCACCCGGACGATCTCCGGGATGATCTCCCCCGCCTTTCGGACCCACACATAGTCCCCCACGCGAACGTCTTTGCGCGCAACCTCGTCCTGGTTGTGGAGACTCGCCCGCTGGACCACCGTGCCCGCGAGATGAACAGGCTCGAGAATCGCCACGGGGGTGAGAGTTCCCGTGCGGCCCACGGAGACGACGATCTCCCGAAGAAGCGTTCGCTTTTCCTCCGCGGGATACTTGAAGGCCACTGCCCAGCGGGGTGCCTTGGCAGTCCGTCCCAGAACATCCCAGAGACGGAGGTCGTCCGCCTTGATCACCACACCATCAGTGACGTAGGGCAAAGAAAAGCGCGCCTCCTTCCAATGAGCAATGAACGCGCAGACCTGATCCAAAGACTCGACCCTCCGGGACGAATCCTGAACGGGAAAACCGAGATCCCGGAGCCATTCAAGCGTCTCGATCTGGCCTGCAAGCCCCCGCTGAATTGCATCGGGGACAAAATAGGCGAAGAAACGGAGTTTTCGCGATGCCGTCACGGCAGGGTCAAGCTGGCGCAACGCTCCTGCGGCGGCGTTGCGTGGATTGGCGAAGAGCGGCTCCTCCCGCTCCTCCCGCTCTTCGTTAAGAGCGGCGAAATCCTCCCGGCGCATGTAGACCTCTCCGCGGACCTCCAGTCGTCCGGGAACAGTCTTGCGGAGGGCAAGGGGGAGACCTCGGAGGGTTCTGAGATTCGCCGTCACATCTTCGCCGACGAGGCCGTCACCTCGGGTGGCTCCGCGGACGAAAAGACCGTCCTCGTACAGCAGGGAGACCGCCAGACCGTCGATCTTGAGTTCGCAGGCGAAACCGCGGAGGCCATCCCGCCACAGGTGTCCCTCCGCTTCACGGAGGCTTCGTGCCCAGAAGGCCCGAAGTTCCTCCTCGGAGAAGACGTTGTCCAGGCTGAGCATGGGTGAGAGGTGCGCGACCTTGACGAACCCCTCTCGAGGTGCTCCGCCGACCCTCCGGGTGGGTGAATCGGGCGTGACCAGGTTCGGATGTTTCGCCTCCAACTGCTGCAATTCCCGGAGAAGCGCATCGTAGACATCATCCTGAAGCTCCGGCGCATCCTCCACATAGTACAGGTATTCCGCCCGGGTGATGGCGCTGCGAAGCTCCAGAATGCGGTGCGCCGCTTCGTCCTCCGTGGCACCCGAACCGTTGTTTCCGCCCCCCGGGCGCAGGTCATCTCTGTCGGGCATGAGGACGCAACCCCCGGTCATTCCCGCGGACGCATGGCTGGGAAGAGGATCACGTCCCGAATGGAGCGGGAGTCGGTGAGAAACATGACGAGACGGTCGATGCCGATGCCCAGTCCACCCGTGGGAGGAAGCCCGTACTCCAGGGCGGTGACGAAGTCCTCGTCGAAGGCGTGGGCCTCCTCGTCGCCGGCCTCTTTCTTCGCCTGCTGATCCAGGAAGCGCTCCTTCTGGTCGAAGGGATCGTTGAGTTCGCTGAAGGCGTTGGCCACTTCCTTGCCGTAGACGAAGAGTTCGAAGCGGTTGGTATAGTCCGGATTGTCCGGATCACGCTTGGCCAGGGGAGAAATCTCCACGGGATGCTTGAGCACGAAGGTGGGCTGCACGAGCTTCTCCTCGACGAATTCCTCGAAGAAGCGACTCAGGAGCAGAAAACGGCTTTCCTTTCCCGTGATCTCGAGCCCTTTCCGCTTCGCCGCCGCCCGGGCCTCCTCGTCGGTCTCGAAGGCGCCGAAATCCACGCCGCAATGGTCCTTCACGAGGTCCATCATGGTGGCTCTGCGGAAGGGAGGCTCGAAACTGAGAGGCGTTCCCTGGTAGACCGTCTCCCTTGCCCCGACTTCCTCCGCGGCGGCCACGATGATTTCCTCCGTGAGGTTCATCATGTCCTCGTAGTTTGCGTAGGCCCAGTACACCTCCATGGCGGTGAACTCCGGATTGTGCATGGTGTCGACACCCTCGTTGCGGAAGTTCTTGCCGATCTCGTACACCCGGCCGAACATTCCCACGATGAGGCGTTTGAGGTACAGCTCCGTGGCGATCCGGAGATACATCTCCTGGCTCAGTGCGTTGTGGAAAGTGATGAAAGGTCGTGCGTTGGCGCCGCCGGCAATGCTGGAGAGGATGGGAGTCTCCACCTCGAGCGTTCCGTGATTCTCCAGCACGCGTCGCACCGTGTTGATGATGCGGGAGCGCTTCCGGAACGTCTCCCGCACCTCGGGGTTGGCGATGAGATCCACATAGCGCTGGCGATAGCGCACTTCCGTGTCCTTCAAGCCGTGCCATTTTTCCGGCAGGGGACGCATGGCCTTGGAGAGGAGCGTGAAGGATTCCACGAGAATCGTCAGTTCCCCCCGTTGCGTCCGGAAGGGATGCCCCACCACGCCGAGAAAATCCCCCATGTCCACCCATTTCTTGAAAAAGCCGTACTCCTTCTCACCGAGAACGTCGAACTGGAAGCAGAGCTGAAGACGGCACGTCTCGTCCTCCATGTGCGCGAAGGAGGCCTTGCCGTGCTTGCGCAGGGTCATGACGCGACCGGCGGTGACGATCCGGGCGTCCTCCGCGTGCTCGTTCTCCTGAAGTCCGCCATAGGTCTCGAGAACGTGGGCAAGAGAGTGCTCCCGGAGGAAGCGCTCCTGGACGAAGGGGTCGTACCCTTCCTCGTTCCGCAGGCGTTCAAGTTTTTCCCTGCGCTGGGAGAGAATCTCCTCCTCAGGCATCTGTGTGCTCTTCTGTTCCTTCTCCTCCATAATCGTCGCTCCCTTCAACCGTTTCCTGCCATGCGCGCAGCACCGCCGCCACATCGTCCACCGTTCGCAGCGTACTGATGGTGGTGCGTAAATGGGCCGCTCCACGCGTGCCTTTAAACATACCCGAGAGAAAGCGCTTCATCAAGGAGAGCGCTCCTCTTTCTCCCTCCCGCTCCTCCATGCGAAATCCAAGCTCCATCAGAAGGCCGACGCGATCGGCCGGCGAGGGCAGACAGAGCGCCGGTTCCACAGGATATTTCAGTGCGGCGAGGCTTCGGGGAACCAGAAAAGGATCCCGCATCCCTCCCCTGGCAACGAGAACCCCCACACAACCTCGACGGAGGTACTCCAGCACATCCTCCACCCGGTAGACATCGCCGCTGCCGCTGATTTTTCCCGGAAAAGCACGGGCGATGCGCTCCACCGCATCCCGATCGGCCTTTCCGGCGTAGAGCTGTTTCTGGGTTCTTCCGTGCACGGAGACATGGTCTGCCCCAGCCTCGAAGAGCATCTCCACGAAGTTCTCCGTGGACAGGGGATATCCCTCGGCACAGAGGCGTATCTTCACCCATACGGGAAGGCCGAACTCCCCGAGGGCTTTCACCATGGCTTCCGCGATGTCCGGGGTTTCGAGAAGCCGGGCGCCCTCGCCCCGGCGAAAGACCTTCCGCACCGGGCAGGCCATGTTGAGCTGCAGCACCTGCGGGAGAGCACCCCTGGTCAGTGCGACGGCGGCCCCTCGACGAACATCCTCGGCACCGCAGCCAAAAAACTGGAGCACGAGAGGCGCCTCTCCCACCTCGGGAAGCATGCGCACCGTGGTACGGTTGCCGTGAAGAAGCCCGGAAAGACTGATCATCTCCGTGTGAGTCAATCCTGCGCCGAGACGGCGAAACATCTCCCGCACGGGAAAGGTGCTCACGTCGGCGAGCGGCGCAAGCCAGAGCGGGTTCGCCACGGAAACACCGCCCACGAAGATGCCGCCCGTCGCGCGTTCCAAAGGGCATTCCGTCTCCGTCACGAGGCGGGCAGGCCTCTCAGGCAAGGACATGGGCACTCCTGTCGGGGCAATTCCGAAGGAAGAGCAGGCGCAATCCCTCCAGAGTAAGCCAGGGCTCCACCGTGCCGATGGTCTCGGAGAAGGGAGCCACCGCCAACGCCTGCCCTCCCGTCGCCACGAGGGGTGTCCGTACTCCCAGCTCCGCCCAGATTCGCCGCGCCAGGGAGTCCACGAGCCCCGCATAGCCGAAGAGAATGCCCGACTGGATGGATTCCATGGTCGTGCGCCCGATGACCGAGGGCGGCGCCTCCAGGGCGACCTTCGGCAGTTTCGCCGTCTTTCCGAAGAGCGCCTCCATGCTCACGGAAAGTCCCGGAGCGATCGTTCCTCCGAGATAGGCCCCGTCTCCATCCACCACATCGAGCGTGAGGGCCGTGCCAAAATCGGCAATGATGAGGGGAAATCCGAATTTCGCCACACCTGCGACAGCATTCACAATCCGGTCCGCTCCCACTTCAGCGGGAGCACGGTAACGAATCTCCATTCCCAAATCAAGGGAAAGTCCCACCTTGAGACATTCGATGTTCAGGGCGTTGCGGATTCCCTCCTGCCAGGGCGCCTCCAGGGGAGGAACGACACCCGCCGCAATGGCACCCCGGATACGGCTCGGGGCAACCCCTGCCATCTGCATCAGGTTCAGAAGGAAGATCGTCAGTTCATCCGCGGTACGCCTCTCGGACATGAGGCGCCAGGAGTGACGCAACACCTCTCCTTCGTAGATGCCCACCACGGTATTCGTGTTTCCCACATCCAGCACGAGCAACATCGTCTTTCCACCTCCGCATCCACCACCGACACGAGGAACGCGTTTTGTTCCCCTTTCGGTCCTCCGGCGTCATGCTCCGAAGAACGCCATGACACTTCCGCTCAGGATGATCGAGATCAGGAATGTCCGTCTCCGGTCGATTCCGCAACTTCCAAGGACAAGAGCCGTCACCAGAAAGACCGTTCCGCCTCCCAGCAGCCGCGACCATTCCAGCGAGGCGGAAAGGAGCGTCGCCGCACCGTCGGCGCCTTTTTCCCACCAGAGGAAGAGCCATTCCATCGCTCCTGCGGCATATTCGCCACCGGGAATTCCCAAAAGGGCCGGCAACGCCGCAAGGGAAGCAAGGGGGAGCAGGACAGCGAAGACCGGAATGGCAACCATGTTCACAAGTGCGCCCGCAAGAGGAACGGGACCGAACACGGAGGCGCTGATGCCCGCCGTGGCGATCCATGCCAGCAGTCCCGCCGCGATTCCCTGTCGTGCCACGGAGAGAGCGCTTTCCTCATTTCCGCCGGGTTTGCCCGCGTCCCGTCGCCCGAGAAGATCCGCATAGGCTCCGAGAACGAGAACCGCCGTGACGGAAAGACGCCACCCCACATCCTGAAACCACCAGGGGCGCCACAACAGAAGCCCTGCGGCGACAACCGCGACGGCGTTCGTCACACCGCTTTTCCTGCCGAGGAACGCTCCCGTCAGAAAAAGCTGCACCATCGCCGCAGCACGAAGTGCACTCGGCCCTGCTCCGGCGAGGAGGGCATATCCCCACACAAGCCCCCCCGCAAGGAACATCCCGAGACGTCTTTTTCCCAGGAGGACCCAGACGAGAGCAGCCACGAGACCGACATGAAATCCCGAGACGGCCAGAAGGTGAGAAGTCCCCCACCGTCGATGCAGTTCCGCAAGCTCCGGATCCCGGCCTCCGAGCCACGCGGCGAGGAGGTGGCCCCGAACGCGACGTGGCAGCTCCAGCAGGATACGACGACGCAGAACGGAGCGCCAGGCGGCGAGGCTCGCTCCGGAAGCGCCCTCGTTGCGAACCGAGTAGGGACGCAACACTGCACGGACACCTCTCGCCCACCAGAAGGGACGCATGTCCAAGGAGCCGTTTCCTCTTTCCAGTGGTTCCGCATATCCCTGCACGGACAGACGGTCACCCTCTCTGTGGCCCCCGAAGGGCGACACGAAGAGAAGAAACCGCCCCTGGGGCAGATCGAGGAGAAGAGCCCGCATCCTGCCCCAAGGGCGCTCGAGCGTGACCGTTCCCGTTCCCGAAACGCCTCCGGCGAAGCGAGGAGGTGTCACCATCCTCCAGGCGAGGAAAACGCATCCCAGTGCGGTGACGAGAAAAAGCGTTCCCATAACGGCACCGTTCCATCTTGCGAGCGCACTGCCACTGCCGACTGTTTCTCCGGGTTCCGGAAAAGACTGCGTTCCCGCCGCGACATCCGTGCCCGTCCCGCTCCCAAGCAGGAGCAATCCCGCCGCAAGCAGAACTCCGACCCCCGTCGCGGGAATCGCCGGGACGCCCAAAGCAGAAACCCAAAGCACGGCGCTCCAGGAAAAAAGCGGAAGCAATGCCGGACAAAGGGCGACGAACTTCACGGGCCTACGGTCACAAAATCCTTCAAGGCTTCGAACTTCTTGGAACCGATGCCCCGCACGCGCTGCAAATCCTCAATCCTGCCGAAGGGACCGCGAGCCTCACGGTCCGCCACGATGGCCGCCGCAGTCTTGGGGCCCACACCGGGAAGCTTTTCCAGATCCGCCTCCGTGGCAGTGTTGAGGTTGATTTTGACCGCGCTCCCCCCCGTTCCCACGGAGCCAGGCCTTGGCGGCACGGAGGGGGCGGAAGCACCGGCGGACGGGACTCCTCCGGAAGAATCGTGCCGTGGCTCCTCGCCTTTCCGCGGCACATGGAAATGAACCCCATCCGCCAGGGGTGCCGCGAGATTCACCGCTTCCGTATCCGCCTCGCCGGAAAAGCCGCCCGCCCGTTCAAGGGCCGCATAGACCCTCGACCCCGCAGGGAGGGCATAGACACCGGGACGGATCACGGCGCCGGTGACGTAGACGAACCACTCCTCCGGAACGGATGCGGAAGGCCGTACAGGAGACGGCGCCGAAATCCTCGCGTTGTCGCTTCCGGAACCGGTTTTTTCCTCCGGGTTCTCCCGGGTGCTCAGAAAAGGCAACGCGGAGCCCGCTTCGGTCGTGGGTGCTCCTCCGTGCCATCTTCCCGCAAAGAGGCCAACAAGCCCCCAGGCGGCGAGAAGACAGGCCACCCCAGCGGCAAGAACGAGCATCCCCCGGATCCGTGGAGAGAACATCGCTTACACGTCCTTTTCCGGGCAAAAACAGCAGGCACAGGAAGAGGAGCCACAGGGTATCACCGCCGAGAGGACCTCCGGCGGCGTTCCCGGGGCCATGCCCGACGGAGGAGCGGTGTTTCCGGCGGAAACGCCCCGTAGAGGACGACGATCCGCAGAAGGAAGGATTCGACCTCTCAGACACCAGTGCTCACCCTGGAGGATTTCCACGTGAACGAAATGTCCCAGGAGCGTCTCGGGAGCCTTCACCAGAACGACCTTGTCGTGAGGCGTGCGCCCCTGGAGGAGCCCACCGCCACGGGGAGCATGACCGTCCAGAAGCACCTCGAACACTCTTCCTTCGAGGCTTTTGTTGATTTCCAGGGAGATCTCGCGCTGCAGCGCATTCACGACGCGAAGACGCTCCTGTTTCACTTCCTCCGAGAGATGGCCTTCCATGGACGCCGCCCGCGTACCTTCCCGGATCGAATAGGAGGCGGTGTGCACCATGTCGAAGCGGAACCGCTCGAGACATGCGCAGGACGCACGAAAATCCTCCTCGCGCTCCCCTGGAAAACCCACGATGAGATCGCTGGTGATCCCCGGAGCGACGAGGGTGCTTCGGAGCTTGTCGATGAGAAGGGCATATCGCTCCACGGAATATCCCCGGTTCATGAGAGCGAGAATACGATCGCTTCCCGCCTGGAGAGGAAGGTTAAGGGACGGGCAGACGGCGGGTTCCTCCGCCATGACGGCGATGACATCGTCGGTGAGATCCTTTGGATGGTTGGTGGCGAAGCGGAGGCGTTTCACGCCGGAAAGGCGTGCCGCCTGCCGCAACAGGAACGCGAACGTCCACCCTTCCGCGGCGCCGTCGGTGCCGTAGCTGTTGACGTTCTGTCCGAGAAGCGTTATTTCCTGGACGCCATCGTCCACGAGCGCCCGAATTTCATCGAGGATCTCCCCGGGAGAGCGGGACTGAAAACGCCCCCGCACATAGGGGACGATGCAGTAAGAACAGTAGTTGTCGCAGCCGTGGGCGATGGAGACAAACCCTTTCCAGGGGTTGTCGCGTCTTGTCGGAGGCACGCAGAGATCACGCACCTCCCGGGGATCTTCGTCGAGGAGAAGGCGGAGCGCTCCGTCGGCAAGGCTCTTCTCCAAAGCCTCGGGGAGATCTCCCAGATGACGGGGACCCACCACGACCCGAATCCAGGGAAAACGACGGGCCATGCGCTCGCCCACACGAGCAGCCATGCACCCCGCCACGGCAACAAGGGGGTATTCCGCACCCTTTCGTTCCGCACCAACCCTCCCCAGCTCGCTCCACACCTTCTGTTCCGCCTTGTCGCGGATGCTACAAGTGAGAAAGACGAGCACCCGTGCTTCCTCCTGCGACGTCTCGGTCCAGCCTCGTTCGACGAAGGCTGTGCGGAGACGGTCCGCGTCATAGACGTTCATCTGACATCCGAACACCCGCAGGGAAAAGGACGTCACAGAAAACACACCTCCCAAAAAAGAAAGACGGAGGCCCGTAGGCCTCCGGCGCGTCCGCCTTCAAACGACTCTCAAGCCTACTCCGCAGGTTCGAACATGTCCTTGGCAACACCGCAAACAGGGCAAACCCAATCCTCGGGAATATCTTCGAAGGCCGTTCCCGGTGCGATACCGGAATCGGGATCTCCGTTAGCAGGATCATACACGTACCCACATACCGTGCAAATGTACTTCTTCATGCGTCAAGGCCTCCTCTCGGCTGAAAAAGTTGTACGCCTCCGGCAATTATAGAAGCCCCTGAGGTAAAACACAACCGAAGAGAAACTCGTCCGGCACGGAACGAACGGAAAGGGCACCTGCCGTCAGATCACGAAGAGTTCCCTGGACAGATACTCGGTAAGGCAGACCGCACCGCTCTCTTCCATGAGGTAGTTATCCTCGACGCGCACGCCGCCCCGTCCCTCAAGATAGACGCCCGGTTCCACCGTCACCACATCCCCCACCTCCAGGATCTCCTCCGACCGGAAGGAAAGACGCGGTGCCTCGTGGACCGAAAGGCCGATGCCGTGTCCGAGGCCGTGGGAAAAACACTCGCCCATGCCCGCCGCAACGATGACGTTTCTCGCAGCCTCGTCCACCTCCCGCACGGCGGATCCCGTGCGGAGCGCCGCACTCCCTTTCGCCTGGGCCTCCAGGATCAGGGCATGCATGTTCCGCGCCCAGGGATCCGCTTCTCCCAGGGAAATAGTGCGGGTGATGTCGCACACGTACCCTTCGTAGCGAGCACCGAAGTCGACGGTGACCCATTCCCCACGCTCCATGGAGCGATCCGTGGGACGCCCGTGGGGCAAAGCACTTCTCGGACCCGAGGCCACGATGAAATCCATGGTTCCCCAGCCACCATCCGCTCCGGCTTCCCGGAGCAGAAACTCCAGAAGGGCCGCAACACGGCGTTCCGTCATTCCCGGCTCCAGCCGCTTGAGCATCTCGAGAAAAGCGAAGGATGCCCGCTTCGCCGCCTCCTCGATAAGACGACGCTCCTGTGCATCCTTGCGACGGCGGAGCCGGGGAAGCAGGTCCGACACGTCCTCCCACCACACCCCCATGTCCGCAAGCCTCCGGTACGTGGCGAAGCTGACCTTGTCTCCCTCGAATCCCACGGACTTGAGATGCCTACGCCGCAAAAGATCACCGAGGACATCCAGAAGCCCCTGTCCCTCCTGAGGCACCAGGGAGAAGGGGCTCTGACGGCGCGCCTGGGCGAGATATCTTCCGTCCGTCACGAGAACCGCATCGTCCCCGGTGACGAGAAGTGCGCCGCTCGTCCCCCGGAATCCCGAAAGGTAATAGACGCTCTCCCAATTCACACCCTCTTGAAGCAGAAGAACGAGGGCATCCACGTTCCGTTCCGCGAGTAAAGCCTGCACCGCGATAACCCGACGCCACACATGCTCTCCCGCCATCAAAGATTGCCTCCGTCGCTCAAATCGCCCTCCCGAACCGTCGTCGCACTTTTCCCGCAACAGCGGGCGAGAAAGAAAAAGCACAGAGCGGAAGAAGGGAACAAAAGGCACATCAACGAGGCACCTCCATAACCAGCAGTCTCCAGAGTTCCTCCCTCGCGTCGAAGGAAACGTTTCCTCCTGCCTCCACGAGATTTCCCACCACGGAAAAGGGAATGCCCACTCCGGAGAGGCAACGGCACGCCTCGTCCAGATGCTCCGGGGGCAGCACCGCGAGGAGCACACCGGAGGAGATGAGGTGCAGCGGATCGAAAGCGAGCGTTTGTGCACAGCGACGCGTGAGCGGATGCACAGTCACCGTTTCGGGCAGGAGCCGAACCTCGGCCCGGGAGAGGCGTGCAAGCTCTCCGAGTCCTCCGAGAAATCCCCCCTCCGTCGGATCGTGAAGAAAGCGTGCCCAGGGACGAAGAATCCTTGCCTCGGGCAACACGGACAAAAAGTCGCCCCAGGAACGGATCTCCCGGATTTCTTCCTGGGTACAGCAGACGGCGAGAAGGTCCGGGCGGTCCGCGGCGAGAATGGACATCCCCTCCAGGCCGACGTGCTTGGTCATGAGGAGCACATCCCCAGGCCGCATCTCCTCTGCTCGAAGACAGCGCTCCGCATAGCCGAGAAGCGTTCCCGAGAGCACCGGCGCGGCATAGCGGTCGGAAAACTCCGTATGCCCCCCCACAATGGCGATGTTCAGTTCCAGGCAGGCCTCGTGCATCTCCTCCATGAACGCCGCCGCGTCGCGCTCGGTCATGTTGCGGGGGAGAATCATGGTCACCAGTAAATACGCCGGTTCACCCCCCTTGGAAGCCACGTCGTTGGCGTTCACATGCACGAGCAGTCGCCCCGCCCCTTTCGCGGCCCCCACCACCGGATCGGAGGCGACCACGAGAAACGGTCCTCCCGGAAGGGCGATGACCGCCGCATCCTCCCCAACGGCGGGACCGACCAGTACATCCTTCCGGGGACTTCCCCGAAAGGCGAGGATATGCTCCTCCAGCGCCCGAGGAGCCATTTTCCCCGTCGGCGCCCTAGAATCTCTCTCGATGGTCATGAAAACTCAACTCCTCCGTTCCTCTCGTTGCGGCTGTACAGACATCCGCAATATCCCTGGCGGTAGAGACCGAGACGACGGCTTTCCTCCACGGAGCGTGCGAAACCGTTTCCCTTCCGCCAGATTCGATGAAGCCACCGAAGTCCGAACTGTTCCGCCACGGCGACTCCGATACGGTTGATCTCGTCGGGGTTCTTGTGGGGACTGATGGTGAGAGTCGTGCAGAGAACGCGGCATCCCCGGCGCAGAGCCTCCCGGGCGGCGTTCTCAAGTTGAAGCCGAAAACAGCGCCGACAGCGCTCGCCTCCCTCCGGCTCCGCCTCAAAGGGAGCAAGAAGACGAAACCACTCCTCCGGCGCGTAGTGCTCCACCACAAGACGCCGATGTTCCGAGGCAAGGCGTCGCACTGCGGCGAGGCGCAAGAGGTATTCCTCTTCGGGATGGATGTTCCCTCCATAAAAATACCCCGTAACAGTGAAGGGTTCCTCCTCCAGCGTCGGCCAAGGAATCGTCCCATCGGGCGCACAGCAGAGATGCAGAAGAAGCCCTTCCGTCTCCTTCCGCAGTTCCCCCCCACTGTCCTTCGACAGCGGCAAACCCGGCACGCCCCCTTCCGGGAAGAGACGTCCCGCAGCCCCGTTCCACCTGATGTTCTCCCCCGTTCCCTCGCGAAGACGCTTCCGCACGGATCGACAGACCTCCATACCGGCAGAATTTTTCGAGCAGGAAGTATCCTGTCGGATGCGCCCCGCTCCCACCTGTGCTACTGTCTTTTTCATCCCGGTCCGGAAAGCGAACCGTCAGGAACATCAGAAGAAAAAACGCTTTCCGAACACGTTCTTTTCGTCAGGAGGTTTTCCACAATGCTCTATTTCTTGGTGAAATGGTTCTGCCGTCTCGTCTTCACCGTCTACAACCGGCTCCAGGTGGAACAACGCGACCGGATTCCTCCCGGAAAGCCTCTCCTCCTCGCCTGTAACCACTGCAGTTACCTCGATCCCCTCGTCGTAGGCGCCGTCTTTCCCTACAGGCTCTCCTACGTGGCCTGGGACGATCTTTTTCGAAGGCCCGTTCTGAAGTGGCTCATTCCCCATCTGGGAGCGATCCCCGTCTCGCAGGAGGACCACCAGAGCGCGGCGGCAATCCTCAAATTTCTCCTCGGACTTCTTGCCGAAGGCGAACGGGTTCTCATCTTTCCCGAGGGAAAGCGATCCCTGGACGGACAGCTCCAGCCCCTCGAAGGAGGAGTGGCGCTTCTCGCCCTGAAGATGGGCGTACCCGTCCTTCCCCTCTTCGTGAAAGGTACCTTCGAGGCCATGGCTCCCACCATGAAGATTCCCCGTCCTAGGAAGATCCGCCTCCGCTACGGTGAGCCTCTCGATCCCGCGATACTTCCTTCGGACATCCCCGAGCGGGAACGCCGCGCACAGTTTCTCAGGCTTCTGGAGCAGCGTTTTCGTGCCCTTGAGGCCGAAATGCAAAGCACCGCGAAACCATGAGCCCCTCCGCACATGCACCGGCGGCCTCTCAGGAAGTCCCTTCTCAAAGGAAAGGGCTTTCGGAACGTGGGCCGAGAGGAGCCGGATCAGTACGCATCGCTCCTCAACACAACAGGTCACGAAAGTCCCTCGGATGGCGCACTCCGGCGAAGGTCGCCCGGGAGCCGGCTCCACCTCTGTCGCGGTTGGATCGACAATCCGAGCAGAAAAAAGGAACTCCTCCGCGGCACACGACAAAAGGCGAACCGTCTGTTCTTCGAGAACCGTCTCGGAAATGCCGCAAGAGGGAAACCAAAACAGTTTGCGGCTTCGAAGCACTCCAGATAAGAAGAATGCCTTTCCGGACATACGGACACGCTACTCAGGAACTCTTCGAAGCCTCTTCCACAAGACACTCCTCCGTCGCGTTCTTTCTTTCGCGCATCGGCACCTCGACTTTCCGGAGCAGCACCATGCCCGTCAGAAAGAAAAGGACGAGAACGGGAGCACCCACACGAAGCGAGCCGAACAGATCCGCGAGAAGAGCAAACAGAAAGGGTCCCAAAATGCCCGCAAATTTGCTCGACATGTCGTAGAAACCAAAGTACTCCGCGCTCCGCTCGGGGGAAATGAGTTCCGCGTAGAGAGAGCGAGAGAGGGCCTGCGCCCCTCCCTGGACAACCCCGATGGAGAGGGCGAGAACCCAGAAGTGCCAGACCCCATGGACGAAGAGAATACCCAGGCTGATCACGCTATATCCCGCAAGACTCGTGAGCAGCGCCCTTTTCGTTCCCCAGACTTCCGCGAGCCTACCGAAGAGCATGGTGCAGGGAATGCCCACGAACTGGGTCGCCACAAGAGCGCCGAGCAGATGTCCTTCGGCGATCCCCAGAGAACTGCCGAAAATGACACCCATTTTCATGATCGTGCCGATACCGTCGTTATAAAGCCAGAAGGCGACGAGAAAACGCAACTGGTTGGGGTGTTCCCGCATGGACCGAAGCGTGTTCAGGGGACGGCGCCAGACGGCACTGATATCTGCATCCTCCGCCTCGGCGGGCGGCTCGGGCACCCGCCTCAGAAGCGGAAGCGTGAGAAGAGCCCACCAGAGGGCGACACTCACGAAAGCGAGACGAAACCCCAACAGTCCGGGCAGGAGAAACACCATGGCGACATTTGCGACCAGCAGAACACCACCACCGAGATATCCGAAGGCGTATCCGGCCGAGGAAAGTCCGGAGCGCTCCTCCGGGGGCGCGAGATACACGAGAAACGCATCGTAAAAGATGGATGCCAGGGAAAAGGACGCTATTCCCGCCGCCAGAAGCACCAGCCCTGGGCTCCAGGTCCCTTGGGAGAGAAAAGCCATTCCTCCCGTCGCCGCGACACCCGTGGCAGTGAAAACTGCAAGCCCAAGCTTGCGCTTCCCCCGAAGATCTCCGAAGGATCCCGCGAAGGGAGCGATGACGGCGGAGAAAAGCAGCGCACCTCCCGCCACATATCCCCACAAAGCCGCCCCCCGGGCCTCCCCAAGGGGCACCGCGAGAATGCGGGCGTAGAAAAGCGGAAAAAGCACCGCCATGATCGTGGTGGCAAAAGCGGAATTGCCGACATCGTAGAGCACCCAAGCTCTCTGGCAGGGGTTTCGCAGAAAACGTCTCCACTCCATGAGAAACTCCGATCACTCCCGAGACGCCGGGAGCACCTCGCCGTCCTCTTCTCCGACATCCTCCGCCAGGGGAGCGACGTCGGAAGGCGTGCCGCACGCTTCATTCGATGCGGCATCGACAAGCACCTCCGGATGGGCACAGGTTACCGAGGAAGCGAAGATCAAGAATCCCGTATGCCCCACCATGAGATCCTCCGGGCGAATGCGCCGTGGATTCGTCTTGTATCCCCGGAGAAGGATCTCCACCACTTCGATCTGCACGAAGGCATTCGCCTCAAGCGCCTCCAGCGTCTGCTGGATCTGATTGAAAGTGGGCACCAGGATTCCCAGGCGACGCCCCGGCGCAAGGGCACGCTTCGCCTCGGGAATGTACTCCCAGGGATTCTGGAGATCCAGAAAAACCGCGTCGGCTCCCTCCTCGTCGAATCCCTCTCCACCGTCGAGATCGCGCACCTTGAAAACCACCCGGTCGGCGACACCGAATCGTTCGCAGTTGGACCGGGCAAGCTCCGAGAAGGGTTCCCGCCGCTCGTAGCTCACCACCCGCCCCGAAGGTCCCACAAAGGTGGCGAGGATGGTGGTGAAACTCCCGGAACCGCTGCCGCACTCCACCACCGTTGCTCCGGGAAACACGTCCAGGTGCAGCAACAAATATCCTGCTTCCTTGGGATAGATGATCTGGGTGTTTCGTTTGAGACGTCGGGTGTATTCCCCAAGACTCGGCTTGAGCACGAGAAAAGGACGTCCCAGATGCGTGTATATAGTCTCGCCGTAGCCGGAATCGAGGATCGTGTCGTGGGGAATCTTGCCGAGATGGCTTCCCTGGACCGCTCCGGGCTGGAGCCGCACAAGATAGGTCTCACCCTTCGCCGGAGAAAGAAGGAGCACGAGGTCGCCTTCCTTGAGGCGGGACGCGTCTCCAAGGGTCATGAACGGGAACCCGCCAGGCGGCGCACGCCTTCGGCGATCTGTTCCGGAGCAAGCCCCATGGCCGCAAAGACATCCCCCGACGGGCCGGAATCACCGTAACGGTGCACTCCGAAGGAGGCGAAACGCGGCGCGAGTCCGGCATGGAGCAGTCCGAGCCCCACCGAAGCGCCGAGGCCGCTCGCCACGTGATGGTCCTCGTAGGTCACCACCAGTCCTGTGGCAGCCGCGTCACGAAGCATCTCCTCCTCGAGTGCGAGAGGACAGGAAACGACGAGGACCTTCACGGAAAACCCTTCGGCGGCGAGGAGTTCCCGCACCGCGAGAGCTCTCCAGGCCATATGGCCCATGCAGAGGATCGCCCCGTCCGTTCCATCCCGCAGGAGATCCGCTTTGCCGTAACGGAAAACGTATCCGTCACCGTAAAAAGGGGTCCCGTCCTCCCGGAGCAGCACCGGGAGCTTGCTGCGCCCCATGGCGAGACACACGTTGCCTCGCTCGGAAAGAGCGTACCGGGTAGCCTTGTCGGTCTGGTTGGGATCCGCAGGCACGACGAGTTTCCAGCCGAAGGTGTTCCGAAGAAGCCCCACGTAGTCGATACACTGATGCGTCATGCCATCCTCGCCCACGTCAAGCCCCACGTGGGTGAGAACCAGCTTGAGATTCGTTCCGTTGATGTCGTTGAGGCGCTGTTGGTTGTAGACTTCGCAGATGCCGAAGACACCGAAGTCCGCCCAGAGGGGAACCACTCCGCCGAGACTCGCGGCACCCGCCGTGGCGGCGGTGGAATGCTCCTGGATACCCGCTTGAATGAACCAATCGGGACACTTTTTGGCAAAGCCGTCCACTTTCACCGAACCGGCAAGATCGCAGTCGAAGACGACGAGGGGCGTCCGCCCATCCCGCTTGTAGTTGCGCTCGCCCACGTCGGCGAGGGCCTTTCCGAAAGCGGAACGATTGTCTGTTTTGTCCGCCGCTCCGTAGCAAAAGGGCTCTCCCGAATCGAGCACCACCGGGGGAAGCGGGGGGCGTTTCCCTTGCGGCGGCGGCGTGGTTCTACGCCGACGAGCCTCCGCAAGAAGTTCCGGATCCCCGCCCAGTTCTTCCATGGCACGGACATAGAGTTCTCCCGTCGCAGCCTTGCCGTGATAGTCGGGGCGATCCTCCATGAAGCTCACACCATGCCCCATTTTCGTTCGACAGAACAGCACCGTGGGCAGGTCGTCCGTCGCCGCGTCCCGGAGCGACGCGTAGAGCTGCCGCACATCGTGACCATCGCACTCGAGAACGCGCCATCCATCGGCCTCCCAGAGGGACCGGAGGGACGCGGGCATGATCTCCCCCGTTCTCCCGGAAATCTGGATGTCGTTGCAATCGATCAGGGCCGTGAGATTGCTCAGCTTCTCCTTGGAGGCCATGCGCCGCGCCTCCGCGATCTGCCCCTTCACCTGCTCTCCATCACCCATAAGGACGAAAACACGGCCGTCCTTTCCCCGGATCCTCTGCGCCAGAGCGTAGCCGACGCCCGCGGAGAGCCCCTGACCGAGATTTCCGCTCCCCCAGTCAATGCCGGGGACATCCCGCTCCACATGTCCCTGGAAAGGGCTGCCGCAAGACCGGAAATGGGCCAGAACATCCCCGGACTCCACAAATCCCCAGGCAGCAAGAGCCGCATAAGCCCCCGGAGAGGTATGACCGTGACTCACCACCACGAAATCCCTATCGATTTCTCCCCAGTTTTCGGGCGTCACCTTCGCAACACCGTACACAAGAAGATACATCTCCAGACTGGAGAGCGAGCCCGCGGGATGTCCACTGTCGGCAAGGGTAGTCATGGTGACGATCCAGGAACGGCACCGTTTCGCCGCCGCCTCGATCCGGGATACCGTCGCCTCGTCCGGCTCCGGAATGGGGAAATCTCGCAGGTTCACATCGTGCAGTATCATCGTTCCATCGCTCCTCCGCCACAATCGTTCCAAAACGCCCTTCATCCCCCGCGAGGGGGGTGCGACAATCGCGACCATTATAGACGTCCCGCCCCGTTTGGTACACCGAGCACGAGCGGGTTATACTGAAAGAGAGGGAGGAAAACACCCGACATCCCGGTCTTTTCTCCGGAGATGCGATATCGAGAAACAAGATCTTCGTTCTTCAGGCCGTCCTCATTCATTCTTTGGGGAATCTCTGAATAAGACTACGTCAGCCCCGCAGGGCGCCTCGCAGAGCCTGACGCGACCCGAGTCAAGGGAAAGCGAAAGGTCTTTCTTCAGAGCTTCTTTACTTTTCACAACAAGGAGGAACCACCGATGAGAAGGTTACAGCAGGGCTACACCACGTTTCTCGCAAAAAACGAGACGGCTTTCTACGAAAAGATCGCCCAGGGACAGCATCCGCATAGCTTCATCATCTCCTGTTCGGACAGCAGGATCGTGCCGGAGCACATCTTCGGCGCCGCACCGGGAGAACTCTTCGTACTCCGCAACGTGGGCAATCTCGTCACCCCGGAAAATCCCGCCTTCGCCGCGGCACTCACCTACGCCGTCTCCCACCTGAACGTGGAGAACGTGGTCGTCCTCTGTCACGGGGATTGCGGCGCCGTAAAAGGGTCAAAACATCCGGATCACCTTGAGACGGAACTGCAGGAATGGCTCGCGGAAGACCCTTATGACGGAGACACTCTGGAGGCTGCGATCAAGCGCAACGGCATCCGTCAGTTCGAACGGCTCCGGGAGCTTCCCCTCATCCGGCAGGGACAGGTCACGAGAGGGCTCCGCATTCTCCTCCTCTTCTTCGATATCGCCACACGGCGCCTGGAGCGGTTCGAGCATGGAGCATGGGAACCATTTCTGGAAGAACACTCCCCGGACGCATAGACGAAAAACCTTCCAAACCCCTTGCGACCCTTTCGTTGAGTGCAGTCCAGAAGCAAAGACAAGGTCTCGCGAAAGCAACGTCTCCCTGCCGGAAACAGTGCGGAAACCAGACCACCAGCGGCATCCTCAGGGAGTTCCTGCCCAAGGGAAAGGATTTCCGGAGCGTGAGTCGAGAGGAGTTGGATCAGTACGTGTCGCTCCTCAACAACAGGCCGCGAAAGTACCTCGAGTGGCACACTCCGACGGAGCCTCATCGGGAGCTGACTCCACCCCCGTTGCGTTTGCATTGACGATCCAAACCCTGATTGAAGCGTACAGTCACATTCCGCCGTGGAAGCTGATGGTTTCGATCACTGACTTGTGTGACCGATCCCTCTCAGAGATGGCAGAAAGAAAATCGTGGAACAAGTAAAGGAGAAAATCCAAAAAAGCGGAAAGGGGTGTGATCGCCACACCCCTTCCGCTGTTTCCATGAATTCTCTTCCCGCAACTCCCCGACCGCGTTTTTCCCAGGAAGAACCCCTCGCATCAGAAAACGGATGCGGAGACAGTGGAAGAACTTCCCGACGGAAAACGTTCTCAGCAGCCGAGGACCTCCTTTGCGCACTTGTAGAGATTGTTCATGCCGAACGCCGCCGCCACGGGCTCGAAGGTGATGATCCCCTTGTACATGTTGAGTCCTTTGCACAAGGGAACACTTTCCTTGCACGCCTGTTCCACACCCTTATTGGCGAGCTGGAGACCGTACTTGATGGTGTAATTGTTGAGAGCGAAAGTGGAAGAACGGGCATAGGCGCCGGGCATGTTGGCCACACAGTAGTGCACCACGTTGTCCACAACATAGATGGGGTCGCTGTGCGTAGTCGCCCGGGAGGTCTCGAAACAACCGCCCTGGTCGATGGCAACGTCCACCAGGACCGAGCCGGGCTTCATCATCTTGAGATGTTCCCGCTTGACGAGCTTGGGAGCTTTCGCGCCAGGGATGAGCACCGCGCCGATGACGATATCCGCTTCCTTCAGGCCATCCTCGAGGGTGTGACTGTCGCTGTACACCGGGAAGACATTCGCGGGAAGCACGTTGCCGAGGTACTCGAGCCGGTTGGGATTCACGTCCAGAATGGTCACTTTCGCGCCGAGTCCCGCGGCGACTTTCGCGGCATTCATACCCACCACACCGCCACCGAGGACGAGCACGTTCGCCGGGGCGACGCCGGGCACGCCCGTGGGAAGCAGTCCCCTGCCACCCTGTGCCTTGGCAAGGTAAAACGCGCCCATAAGAGCGGACATGCGACCCGCGACTTCGCTCATGGGTTTGAGAAGGGGCAGAGAGCCGTCCGCTTCCTGTACCGTCTCGTAGGCAAGGGCGATGATCTTCTTGTTCAGGCACGCCTTGGTAAGTTCCTCGTCGGCGGCGAAGTGGAAATAAGTGTAAACAAGCTGCTCGGGCTTCATGAGGTCGTATTCCTGGGGAAGGGGCTCCTTGACCTTCACGATCATCTCCGCCGCATTCCAAACTTCCTGGGCAGTATCGAGAATCTTGCCGCCCGCAGCGACGTATTCCTCGTTGGTGATGCCCGAACCGAGTCCGGCATCCTTCTGTACGAACACCTCATGCCCCGCCGACACGTAGGCCTTCACCGCAGCGGGAATCAATCCTACCCGATATTCGTGGTTCTTGATCTCCTTGGGGCACCCGATCTTCATGAAAATACGCCTCCTTGAATTGGTGTTGAGTGGACATGCACCACGAATCCGCCGTTTTCCGAAAAAAACGCCCTTCGGAGAAGGCGGCTTTCGTTTCTCCGGTTCCGTTCCTCCGATCATTGTGCAGGAAATACTCGAGATTCTCCGGGAGAAATGCCGTTCGCCTCACTGACCGTGCGAGTAATACCGCGGAACACGCGGCATGAACAGATTCGGAATCTCATAATTGATCGTGCCGAGCAAAGCCGCCATTTCCTCGGGAGAAATGCGGTCGTCTCCCTGGCTTCCAAGGAGGACAACCTCATCCCCTACCCGTACGTTCGGAATGTGCGTCACGTTCACCATGATCTGGTCCATACAGATGCTTCCCACGAGGGGAGCGCGCTCACCCCGGATGAGGACCTGCGCTTTCATGGCAAGCGACCTCGGATAACCGTCCGCGTATCCCAGAGGAAGCACGGCGATCCGCTCCGCTCCCCTCGTCATGTAGCGCAGACCGTACCCGACACCCCACCCCTGTGGCAGCTCACGGAGAGCCGCCACGGCAGTCTTCACGGAAAAAACCTCCTTCAACTCGAAGGGGTGTTCGCAAAAGTTCGACGGCCACATACCGTAAAGGATCAGCCCGGGGCGGACCGCGTCCAAATGCATCTCCGGGTAGTTGAGCGTTCCCGCGCTGTTGCACACATGGCGCAGCCGCACTCCCACTCCCGAAACCCGTAACTGCTCCAGGGCATCCCCATAGCGACGGAACTGTAAGTGAGTGTACTCACGATCACGTTCGTCGGCAACGGCAAAATGCGTAAACACCCCTTCACAGTCAAGCCCCGGAAGCCCTCGAAGTTGTTCCGCCACTCCAGCGATTTCTTCGGGAAGAAATCCGATACGCCCCATTCCTGTATCGATCTTCAGATGAACCAACGCGGATCGTCCGCTCTTTCGGGCTGCATCGGAGAGCGCCCGGGCGAATTCGAGATCCGTGACAGTCGCGGCGATGTTCCGCTGCACATATTCCTCCGCCACATCCCTGGGAGAAGGCCCCAGAACCAGAAGCGGATCCGCCATTCCCTTTTCGCGCAAGACGATGGCCTCGTCGGGGGTTGCCACGGCGAAACGCTGACACCCAACCTGTTGCAGGGCTTCCACGACGGCGAAAACACCCATCCCGTACCCGTCTGCCTTGACCACGCCCATGACCTGGGTTCCCGTTCCCACGTACTGACGTATGACACGAAAGTTCTGCTGGAGATTGTCCAGACGGACATCCATTCTCGTAGGTCGATAGGCCATGACGCTTCTCCTTTCGTCCCGGACGGGGAGGCTCGTTCCCCGTCCGGGCGAATCGTTCCTACTTCAGAAGACCGCCTCTGTGCTTGTCGTCGAAATCCTTCACCAGCTTTCGGAGTTCGCCGGAGAGCCAGAGAAGGGCAATGAGGTTGGGAATGGCCATGAGACCGTTCATAGTATCCGCCATATCCCAGATGTGCTTGAGGAAGTTACCGCCGCCGCCGTAGGCGCCAATGATGATGACAATGATCCAGAGAACCTTGTACACGGGAATGACCTTCACGCCGAAGATGTACTGGGCACCGGTCTCACCGTACCAGTACCAGCCGAGGATCGTGGAGAAGGCGAACATGGACAGCCCCAGGGAGAGAATCATGACTCCCGTGTCTCCGAGAACGATTTTGAAACCGGAAAGCGTGAGCTGGGCTCCCGTGAGATCCGGATTCGCCGTGAGCACGCCCGTGGTGAGAATGGTGAGCGCCGTGAGGGTGCAGATGACGATGGTGTCGGTGAAGACCTCGAAGAGGCCGTACACGCCCTGGCGGACGGGATGGTCGACCTGGGCCGTGGCATGCACCAGCGGCGCGGAACCGAGCCCCGCCTCATTGGAGAAGACGCCCCGGGCAATTCCCTTGGTAAGGGCGATCTTCACGCTCCATCCTGCCACGGCACCCGGCATGGCCATGGGATCACTGAAGGCGTACTTCACCGCATTAGCTAGGGCACCGGGGATTTGATCCATATGATGGACAAGCACAAGAATAGCACCGATGATGTAGAAGATCGCCATGAAGGGAACGAGATAGGTGGTCACATCGGAGATGCGCTTCAAGCCGCCGACGATGACGAGCCCCGTGAGAATCGCGATGGCGATGCCGGTGTAGAGATGGGGAATGCCGAAGCCGAGATTCAGGCCCTCGGCAGTGGAGTTGGCCTGAATGGCGTTGCCGATGCCGAAGGCGGCGAAGGTGGTGAAGAAGGCGAAAAGCCAGGCAAGCCACTTCTGTCCGACCGCTTTTTCAAGAATATACATGGTACCGCCGCGCCAGTTGCCGAGGGGATCCTTTTCACGGTACCGCACCGCCAGCGTCACTTCCGCGAACTTGGTGGTCATGCCGAAAATCGCGGAGATGAGCATCCAGAAAAGTGCACCCGGACCTCCCAGATGAAGTGCCGTGGCGACACCGGCGATGTTTCCGGTACCCACCGTGGAGGCCAGGGCCGTGGCGAGAGCGGCGAAGGAGGAAATGGATCCTTCGTTTTCTGTCTTCTTACCGAGTTTTCCGAAAACTTCCTTGAACATAAAACCGAAATAGCGAAGCTGGGGAAAGCCGAGGACAAAGGTCAGGTAAACGCCGGTGCCCACGAGAAGCGTGAGCATCCAGGGCCCCCATACGATTCCGTTGACAAGGTCGTTGATCCTCATGACCGATTCCATTTGTCATCCTCCTTTTGTTCATCGGGATGCAAAATGACAGAACGACGCAGAAAAACTCCCATGAAAACGTGAGATGCGTTCCATGTCACCTTTCCTTCAAACGAATCATCCTGGACCTCCGTGATCCGCTCTCCAGTCCGAACATGATCCACCCCCCTTCAGGGAAGTTGTGCCCCACTCCACAAAAAAGTATAGCTCTTTTCATCTGCGTATTCTATATGGAATAGACAATCTTCTCGTGCATCTCTCGTCGATCAGCAATATCCTCCCCGCCGCAAAAGTTCCTCCGCCGTCTCCTTATGGCGCCCGGGAATCTTGACGACCGGTCCGGTACATCCCATGGCGGATTCCGCGTAGATACCCGCCTTCCACAGCTCCCGCACCGCCTCTTCGATGGAGAGCACGTCCAGACCGTGAATTTCTTCATCGGTGGGTTCGGCTGGAGGCGCAACCACCAGTTCGGCCACACCTTGCGCCCGCACGGCAAAATCTTCGAGAATCGCGTCGAGTCCGGCTTTACGGGCCGCGCTGAGTTCCTCCTGGACAAGACGGGGCAATGCTCCCCGAACCGTCCGGGCCGTGAGAGCGATGGCTCCGGCAATGACGGGAGCGCCGCTCGCCCGGGAGATGATGGAGACGATTCGATCCCATCCCTCTCCGCAGGAGGGACCGTATCCCCATCCAGTTGCCTCGTAGCCCCCACCGGTGGTGAAGGCGGCAAACATTTTCATGAGCACGTTTCCCGTGAGACTGTCCGCAACGCACACGTCCACGGCACCCGCCAGAATATCGTTTCCCCGGAGAATCGCGCCGCCATCCCTGCGTACGCTGCTACCGAAAGTGAGCGCGTATCCCTTTTCCTGAAGTTTCTTCAGCGCCTTGAAAACCGTCTGGGCACCTTCCACGTTCAGAATGCCCACGGTGGGATCGGCAATACCCGACGCCTTCGCCGTGGCGATACCGTAAAACGTGTTGCGAAGCATGGCTTCCACGCGGTTCGCCGAGGCCGTTCCCGTGGTGGAGGCAAGAAACATCCCCTTTCCCCGCGCGGGCGTGAGAACCTTGCCGATGGTCGTCACACCCAGAGGAAAGGGATAGTGCAAGGCTACACAGCCCTGGATCTCTCCTTCGTCGAGGGCCTTCTCCATGGCCCGGGAGATGTCCTCTTCGCAGTCCGGCGTCTCGATCCACGAGAGTTCTTTCGCACCTTCGCCGGCGCTCCGGGGACCGATCATGACCACCTGAACGGGCGAGGATTCCTGGGCGAGCAACGCTCCCCGGAGCAGTTCCTCCGGCCCGAGTTCGCTCCCCGACGCCAACAGACCGATCCGGACCTTGGGGCCTGTATCGCCCCGTTCCACTGCACGCGCAGCATCCACGATCTCCCTCAGGGCCGTTCCGAGGAGCCGTTTTGTGTCTTTCGTCATAATAAAAAGCCCCTCCTTACGCCTCCTGCTTCCCGAGGGAAGCCGCGAGGTCGGACAGCGCCTCCAGAAGAAGCGCTTTCACATCCTCCTTCGTGAGCGACTCCACCGACGCCTTCTTCGCCTGGGGCGGTTCGAGGAGGAAGGACGCGCCGTCGGAAAGATTCGTGAGTCGGGCGAGGAAGAGACTCCCCTTGCCGATGATCATGGCCCTCCTGATTCGTCCTTCCTTGATCCAGTCGCAGGCGTGTCCCACAAAGGGAACCCCCGAGGGAATATGCCCCTGGGTGTGGGCGAATCCGGGAACGCCTCGTTTTTTGACGAAGTCGTTCATGTCCCCCTTTTCTAGCTGTTTCTTCATGACCGCCAGGGCGGCGATCATTTTAAAATTCGCCTCGGGGACGTTTCCAGCTCCTGCGGGAACGGTGATTTCAGGAATCTGAAGCTCCGCCGCGTATTTGTCCACATCGGAAAAGCCGAGCCCGAGCTTCTCCAGGGGATCCCAGACGAGAGCCCCCGTGATGGCCTGAGGCGCCGCCCCTGCCGCGACCGTGTGTTTTCCCAGAGCATCCAGGCGGATCACCGGACTGACACCGTCCTCGGGAGTGAGGAGCACGGCGAAATTGCCGAGACAGTCCTCCAGGGAAGGAAGACCTTTCTTTACGTGATCCCGGCTGTTCATGCAAAGCTTCGGAACCGCACCACCCGCGAGGACGACACAGTTCTTCCGCGCTCCGGCGGCGACCTGGGATGCTCCGGCGATCATGGCGTTCACCGGACCGGCACAGAAGGCCCGCACGTCGAAGCCACTAGCGTTGACGCATCCCGCAATCTCCGCCACCGCCTTAGCGAAGTTTCCTCCGCCCCGCTGGTTCATGTCCCCCGCGGCTTCCTCGGAACACTCCACGACGAAATCCACGTCCTCCGGGGCGATATCCGCGTTCTTGAAAAGGTGCAGGAGGGCAAGCACGCCACCGGCCTTGCAGGCAAGATTCTCCAAGAGCACGTAGGCTTCGAGGCACTCGTCCACATCATGTCCCTGACGCACGCATCCCACGGGAACTCCTTCGGAATAGAGAAGCAACGCATGATGTGTCTCCGCCTCGCCCCGAATCTCCTCGGAGGTATGCCCTTTTTCCAGGCGGGCAAGAAGAGCGGGCGTCATCAAAGGATGCGCGGCCAGCTTCTCCCGAATCCTGGTGGCGAAGGATTCCTCGAGCCAAACCAAATCGAAGACATCGCACATGTCCAACAGTCCGAGAAATTCATCCTCGGGCATGATCTCGCCGTATTTGCCGAACCGCGACGCACCTTCCAGGCGATGGGAGTACCAGGGCTGGGGATGCGCCTCCAGGGCGTTCAGATCCATGCCGCCGATGTAGGCCTGGTTGGCCGGATAGGCCAATGCTTCTTCGAAGCGCTGCAGCGTTCCGGGGAGTTGCTTCAGAAACTCCGATTCTCCCTTCGTTTTTCGTTCCACATAAGGGGTATTGCCATAGTGCAGAGCGAGCTCAGGCACGTGGTTCAGGCAATAGGCGTATCCCTTGACGGCAACGTTGGACATACGAGTGCCTCCTCTTGAAAAGAGTAAAAAAGGGCCGGGGGGTATCCCCCGACCCTCCGTTCATTCGGAGAAGACGGTCTGTTCCGAAATCTCCGTTTGAAGCGCCTTGAGTGCCTTTTCGACGAGTTTCCGGCGAATGATTTTTTCCTCCGCCGGTGTTTTCGTGGGATCCCCGAGCGGATGGGGAATGGCGACGGCGGGAACGATCCGGTTCGCGCCGACCGTGAGAGAGATGGGAACGATCGTACATACGTGAACAACGGGGAATCCTGCACGTTCGATTTCCTTGACCATCGTTGCGCCGCAACGAGTGCAGGTTCCTCAGGTGGAGGTGAGAATCACCGCGTCCACGCCGTCCTTCTTGAGCTTCGCCGCGATTTCAGCCCCGAAACGCTTGGCATTGGCCACGGGCGTTCCGTTGCCTACGGTGGTGAAGAATTTTCCGTAGAGCTTCTTGAAGACACCCTCTTTTTCCATCTCCCGCATCACATCAACGGGAAGCACCCGGTTCGGGTCGTTGTTGGCGTAGGTGGGGTCATAACCGCCGTGGGCCGTCTCGTGGCTGGACGCAGTGAGGCGGTCGAACTCCTCGAGACCGTATTCGCCGTACTTGGTCGCGCTGGAAGCCTCGATATGGTCGGGATTTCCCTTGGGGCAAATTCCTCCGGAAGTGACCAGCGCAATGGTGGCATTCGCCAGATCCTTCAGGGGCGGACTCGGGGGCACCCTGTCGAAGACCGGCATGGGGTACTCCGTGACGAAGGGCTTCCCCGCGAGCTTGTTCACCAACATTTCCACGGCACGCTCCGCACCTGTGACATCGGTGAAGAAATTCTTCCGAAGCCCCTGCTCGAGGTACCCTTCCGCCTCCGGCGAGCCCAGCTCTTCCTTCCGGAGAAGCTTCAGCGTAAGACGAGCCATGGCGGGAACCGCATCCTTCATGCCCCGGGCACTGTCAGCGGTCTTCGCGATGATTACGCTCTTGCGGAACATGTCCACCCCCGGGTTCTCCGGGTACATACCGGTCACGGCGGGAATGCCGAGTTCCTTGGACACGGCCGCGCACACCGCACCCGCCGCAGTTCCATAACGCCCGGCGTTGAAGGCCGGTCCTGCAACCACCGCGTCGGGATTGCAGCTCCGGATCATCTGGAGAATGTCCGCGGTGGCCTTCTCCATATTTTCCGCGAAATAGCCGTCACCGCAGATCACTGTGGCAACCACCTGGGCGTCGCTGCCGAGAGCGGCCGCAAGAGCCTGCCCAGGGCCGACCACACCCTGCCGCAGTTCCGGGGGAACATCCGCCTTGTCCTCTCCCCCGATACCGGCAAAGAACTGGTTGATATAATGCACTACACGGAAGGACATGAGGTTCCCTCCTCCATTTCGTTCCCAAGATTACAGGGGATATTTGGCGTATTGTTCCCGCATGTTCTTGACGGCCTGGCCCAGTTTTTCCGTGTCGAGGACCATTTCCATCATGCTGATCTGTTCCTCCCAGGCAGCCTCGTCGGCCTCCTGGCGAATCTCCGGTTCGAAGACGTGATAGACCGCGAGCCCCAACGGGGCTCCAGCCAGAGGACCTGCATAGGTGGGATCGCCGTTGGTCACCGTTTCGGCATAGATCTCGGCACCCTCCGGGTCGGAAGAACCAAGAACGACCACAACGTTTTCCGCACCGAACTTTTCAGCGGCGTCCTTGACACGCTGCTGATTCTGCAGGTCCATGGCTCCCGCGGCGGTTCAGACGAAACACTCCGTCACCGAGAAGACGATGTCCGCACCACTCTTTTTCAAGCAGGCTTCCATGGCGGGTCCCGCCACGCCGTCCCGTTCGCCGAGAAGGATCAATTTCTTTCCGGCCAACGCTCCCATGGTTCCACCTCCTCATTTTTCCTTACTTCAATGCGTCGCTCCGAAGGAGCAAACGCATCGGGCCTCTTCCGCGCCGCCAGGCGACACCGGAATGATCACTTCGTGCAGGCGCTGATCTTGGAGAATCCGAGTTCGCTCGTCGCCCCCGTGATGGCCTGCAGCTCCACGAGAACAGAGCCATCCTTCCGAAGAGCGCCCTCATATCCGCCGGCAATGACGTTGACGAAAGCGGGAAAACCGATGACCTTCTCCATGGGAGGCAGGAGGATCATCTCGTTGGCGTTGCCCCCCGTAACCACCGCATCCGCCTCTTTACAGGCATCGGCCAGAGACTGGCTCGCACCATCCCGACCGGCGTACTCGTCGGTGATGAGCACCGTCTTTATTCCCGCGTTCTCCGCCTTGCGGCAGTTCATGATGAGATCCGTGTCGGGATTGCCGAATCCTTCTTCGCTGATGATCAGCCCTTCCACGCCGAGCATGGAGGCGAGCTTCACCGCGTAGGAGGAACTGCGTTTCTTATCCGCGAGCGTGACATTCTCGTTGGTGATGACGCATCCTACGAAGTTGATGTCCTTGCCGTGCCGTGCATAGAGCGCGCGAATTACGGGGTTGTTCTGGTGCGAGAAGGTACTGTTCTTGTCACAGGCGGAGACGCAGTTCCCGGAAACGATGGCCCCGTCCATCACCTCGTTGGGATGGATTAGCGTGGGAAGAATTTTTTTCGCGTCCACGCCGTACACGTAGGTGTCGTGAAGCAATCCCTGGGACTGGAGCATATAGAGATAGGCGACCTTGGGCAGACCCGCGTGGGACGTCATGGCCACGCTGAAAGGCGGCAGCTCGTAGCTCTCCACTACATCCGCCCTGGCGGTCTTCACCGCCGAGGCAAGATAATGAGCGACCCGGAATCCCGCCATGCGACAGGCGTTCTCGTAATCGTGTTTCTCCAGACCCTCCACGGGGGTGAAGACCAACACCAAGTTGAATGTCTCGGAAAAGGGCGTGTAGGCAGCGCCCGGACCGGACATATCCACAATACCCTCCTGAAAGCCCACGATCTGTCCGCAGGTAACCACCGCGGCGCCGTCGAGCACAAGGGTTTTGCCGCTTCCGACGGTCTCCACGTCGCCGATGAAACCCGGGAACACTTCTCCAGGTCCCTCGAGTTTGCACCGAGGCTGCACCACATCCTTCACGGGCGTGATACGCGTCCGCTCTCCGGGACGAGCCACATCGACGGCAACCTCGGCAAACCGGGAATCCGTACGGAGCATTTCCAGAACAGTCTTTTCATCGACTGTGAGCACACCGCCCTTCAGGGCAGTGACGGATCCCAATTCCAATCCGGTAATGCTGATCTTGTGCAGTTCCAGTCTCACCGCTTGTCCCCCCCAACGGGATGTTACGCCTGCAGGAGTTTCTCCGTGTTCTCCCGAATCGATTCGAGGGTCACCTCCCCCCCGGTGATACGGGATACGAGTTCTCCTGCCTTATAGAAAAGAAACGTGGGCACGCCCATGACCTTGAGGGAAATGACCAGCCGGCGATTTTCCGCCACATTCAGCTTGCAGAAGGTCACCCTCCCTTCGTACTCCTTCGCCAGTTCCTCCACCTGGGGCAAAAGAGCCAGACAGGGACCACATTTCGGTCCCCACAAGTCCACCACCACCGGAATTTCACTCTGAAGCACGACGCTGTCGAACGACTCCTTGTCCACCTCGATCACTCTCGTCACCTCCTTTCCGCAAGCGCTCCTTCCACGTCGCTCCTTGCATTCGCGACAACGCGCCTCTCTCACCGCCGATGAAAGCTCCGCCTCCAGCCCTGCAGTTCCGTGCTCAGAGTTCCTTAACTAAGAAGAAAAATGTTTTCCTAGGGGATCCAAAGATGGTCCCGGAGAAGGCTTTCTTTCATGAGTTCCATATCGAGAAAGGCCAAGTCCTCCAGTGCCTCCGAAGAAAAACCGGAACCGGAACCCGTTGCCGGTACTTGCCTCGGAAGAGCATGGAGAACCAGAGCCTCCTCCAGCAACTTCAGGGAATCCATGTCGACCGGTGCGGGAGAGATGGCGGGTTTCCGCAGAAGGACGGAACGGAACGGTTGTTGCGACGGACGGAAATTGCCGTAAAGAGGATGTGTGAGAAGGCGCCACCCCTGGTGGACGAGATCCCTCGCAGCGATAAAAACATCCTGCGCCACCCCCTCGATGAAACGAGAAGAGGATACATGTCCGACGATGCGGGCGTTATTGGTTATCAACACAACATCGACAGTCATAGGTCATTCCCCCCTTACGGGACGACGGCCTACTCTGTCCTGGTGCCCCGGAGATTCGCGCGGGCGCGCTTGCTCCTTAGGCGGGCGCGGGCGCACCCTTTCCAGAGATCCCTCCCGTCGCAATCCTTCCGCCTGAGAGATTCAGCCCGTGGGCTTTGCACCTTCGGCGCTCCGCATCCTTTTTCAATCCGATTTCCGGAATACGAAGACTCTCTTGCGACGCTCTTCGGGATGAGCCATTCTGTATCAATCATACCACTTGTTCACAAAAGGTCAACAAAAACCCCGTTTCGTTTCTTTATAATACATATTCATCATTGGAATGTTTTGATAACCTGACCTCTTCCCGATCACCTTGTCTCCGCGCCCTCGGAAATCATTGCGTTCCGAGGACGCGGAGACGTTTTTCAGTACAGGCGCTTCTTTCCGGAAAAGTGGATCCCTCAGGCTACCACTTGAGGCCCGAGAAGAAGATGTAGGCGATCGCCACGGGAGCGACGATGCGGCAGATCCATACCCAGGCGGTCATGAAACCGAAAGGAATGGTGCCGTTGTTTGTGATTTCCTTCTCGGCTCCGTCAAGCCACACCCAGCCCACGAAGAGAGAGATAAAGATTCCACCGAGAGGCAGCAACACATTTGACGAAACAAAGTCCACCGCATCCAGAAAATCCTTCCCCGCCACCTGGGGAATATGTCCTCCGAGGGAAAGCGCGGAGGGAACACCCAGAAGGAAAATGACCAGTCCCAGAATCCACGTCGCCTTGGGACGGCTCCAGCCGAGTTCGTCCTTGAAGTAGGCCACGCAGACCTCGAGGAGCGAGATAGCGGAGGTGATGGCCGCGAGGAAGAGCAGGAAGAAGAAGAGCGCCGACCAGATCATGCCACCGGGCATCTTGGCGAACACGCTGGGAAGGGTGATGAAGGTGAGACCCGGTCCCGCTCCGGGTTCGACGCCGAAGGCGAACACCGCGGGGAAAATGACGAGCCCTGCCAGAAAAGCGACGCACGTGTCGAGGAAGGACACCGTCACGGCTGCGGAGGGAAGCACTTCTTTCTTGGACAGATAACTGCCGTAGGTGATCATGCATCCCATGCCGAGGGAGAGAGAGAAGAAGCCTTGTCCCAGCGCGGCGAGAAAGACGCCTCCATGCACCTTGGAGAAATCGGGCTTGAGATAGAACTCGAGCCCCTTGCCCGCACCCTCAAGCGTGACCGAACGAACGATGAGGATGAGGAGAATGAGGAAGAGTCCGGGCATCATCCATTTGCAATATTGCTCGATGCCGCTTCCGATCCCTTTGTAGACGATCCAGATAGTCATGAGCATGAAGATGGCCTGCCAAAGGATCACCTGGGTGGGATTGCTCACGAAGGCGCCGAAGGCGTCTCCCGCCTTCCCTTCGGCGGCAATGGCGATAAGCCCCGTGAAGGATTTAACCATGTAGGCGAGTGTCCACCCGGCCACCACACCGTAGAACGAAAGGATCAAGAATCCCGCGATAACGCCCATCCATCCCACGAGAGGCCAAGCCCCACCCTTGATCTTTTTGAAGGAACCGACCGCGTTGAGCCCTGCGTTGCGTCCGATGGCGAACTCCGCCAGCATGACCGAGACTCCGATGGTGAAGACGATGGCGAGATAGATGACCACGAAGGCGCCACCACCGTTGGCCCCGACCATATAGGGGAATTTCCAGATGTTGCCCAGCCCCACGGCGGATCCCGCCGCCGCAAAAATAAAGCCCATCCTGCTGCCCCACTGTTCGCGCTGTTCGATCCCGTTGCTCATAATCCCCCTCCTCGACGTCTCAAAGTCGTGCATGTACGACGCGCAAACATCTCCCGTTTCAAGGATTCCGGTGCCGATGTCGTTCTTTCTCCCGCATCACCTCCCCTGCCTCCACTTTAAACCGCACATATTCCTCTGTATTTTAGTACAAGCCAAAAGCCAAGACAATGGTTCCTTCAGGAGGTACAATACTTTCCGAAATATAAACAGCGGAAAGCCCCGTCAAAACACTGGCCCCGCCGGGACCACTCAATTTTGATCATCCAAGGAGAAAATTCCATGTGCCTTGCAATTCCCCATCGAATCGTGGCCATTACGGACGGACGGACCTGTCGCGCCCGGGCGGGAAACGTGGAAGTCCTCGTTCGGACCGACCTGCTTTCCTCCGTGCAGATCGGAGACAGCATTCTGGTCCATGCCGGCTTCGCCATCGAGAAACTCCAGGAAGAGGACGGGAGGGAACTGGAGTCTCTCTGGGAGGAGATCCGTGCGCTCGAAGCCACTCTTTCCCCGGAGCCAGCCTCCGATTCCGCCGGCATTTCCCTCGGCCTGTCCGACGACTCCGAACGCATGAACAATGCCTGAACGCACAGTTCCCTCCTTCGGCAAACTGCTGGCACATCTCGTCTCGCGTCCAACGATCCTCATGGAGGTCTGCGGTACCCACACGGTCTCCATTTTCCGAAGCGGCATCCGGTCCCTCCTCCCCGAAGGGCTCACGCTTCTCTCCGGCCCCGGATGCCCCGTGTGCGTCACCGATCAGAGCGAGATCGACGCGGCTCTTTCTCTGGCGTCTCTTTCCGGAGTGACCGTCACCACCTTCGGAGACCTGTTGCGCGTTCCCGGGCGGGATGGCTCTCTCCTGGACACGAGGGGACGGAGCGCGGACGTGCGCATCGTCACCTCCGCCTTTCAAGCTCTGGAGACAGCCCTTCGGGAACCAGAACGGCAGGTGGTCTTTCTCGCGCCGGGCTTCGAGACCACCGCACCTTCCACGGCGGCGGTCGTCCTGGAGGCGGCGGAAAAGAAGACAGCCAATTTTTCCGTCCTCTCCCTCCACAAACTCGTTCCGCCGGTGCTGCGCGTCCTCGCGGCCGATCCCGAGCTGGCCGTGGATGGACTGCTTCTTCCCGGTCACGTGAGCGTCATCCTCGGCGAAGCGCCCTATTCCTTCCTTTCCGAGCGACACGGCATCGCCTGCGCCATCGCCGGCTTCGAGGCCGAAGAAATCCTGCTCGGCCTGACGGAGCTGCTTCGGCAGATCCGCACAAACAGGCCCACAGTGCGCTCCCTCTACGGAAAAGCAGTGCGCCCTGAAGGAAACGCGAGAGCCCGGGAACTGATGGAGCGCGTCTTCCGCCCTGTGGACGCGCCGTGGCGGGGACTCGGCGTGATCCCATCCTCAGGACTCGCTCTGCGGGAAGAATTCCTTCCGTGGGACGCCGCGCAACGCTTTCCTCTTCCGACAAACCCCGCACAGGTGGAGACGGGGTGCCGCTGCGGGGACATCCTCACGGGGAAATTGACTCCTCCGGAATGCCCGCTCTTCGACAATCCCTGCACTCCCGCATCGCCGGTAGGTCCCTGCATGGTCTCCAGCGAAGGAAGCTGCGCCGCACACTATCGCTACGCCCTGCGAGGCACGCCATGAGCCGCCTGACGCTCGGACACGGCAGCGGCGGAAGACTGACCCAGCAGCTCGTGCACCGTATCGCCGAGTGCTTCCCCCTCACCGGACACGATATGGAAGATTGCGCCATCACACCGGACGGCTCGGGGGCGACCATGGACGGATTCACCGTCACACCCCGCTTCTTTCCGGGGGGCAACCTCGGCAAGCTCGCCGCCTGCGGCGTCGCGAACGACCTCGCCGTCCGCGGCGTTCGTCCGGAACAGCTTCTGCTCAGTGTCATCGCGGAGGAAGGATTCGACGAAGAGGAGCTTCTGGCGCATCTCCGAAGCGCCGGAGCCGTGTGCGGCGCCCTGGAGATGCGCCTCGTGGGCGGAGACACCAAAGTGGTTCCCCGAGGCGCCGTGGACGGGCTTTTTCTCTCCGCCTGCGCCTTGGGCAGAGAAGAGCCCCGCAGAGAAGAACGACTCGGAGCCGCCAGGCTGCAGCCCGGGGACACGATTCTCCTCACCGGTCCAGCCGGACGGCACGGTGCAGCCATCGCCGCGGCACGCTACGAATTGGACGTCCCGGGGCTCGCCAGCGATTGCGCCGCCCTGTGGCCGTTGCTTGCTCCCCTGCTGTCGCTCCCCGGGCTCCGGGCCATGCGGGACTGCACTCGGGGAGGCGTGGGGACCGTCCTCTGCGAATGGGCGGAAAGCCGCCACCTCGGCATCTCCGTGGAGGAAAGGGCCTTTCCGGTCGATCCGGGGGTTGTCTCCGTCGCCGATCTTCTCGGTCTGGATTCCCTCTATCTCGCCTGTGAAGGAACCGCCGTCGTGGCAATCGCTCCCGGGGAGACTGCCGAGGCTCTCCGCCTCCTTCGAAGCCACCCTCTCGGGGCGGAGGCTGCGGAAATCGGCGTCATCACGGAGGAGCATCCGAACCTGGTGAGCCTGACCACCCGCATCGGAGGCCGGCGCCTCGTGGACATGCCCGTGGGTGAACTGCTTCCCCGCATTTGCTGAGTGAAAACGGCAGCGGACGCACGTAAACGGGCCGGGCTGCTTCAGCCCGGCCCGCAACGTCTCTACCGCCGCAATTACCACCTACGCATCTGATGTACTTTAGGGTGTACGCTCAACACGGCGAGGCTGTTCCCGCACGCCGCAAGAAGTTCCTCCGCGCTTTTTCCGTCGGAACGGAGAAAAAGCGGGCGCAAAAAAGAGTAAGGAAACCCTGATCAAGTAGGCATCGCCCTCTCTCGATTGTCGATTGCATCGCCTTTTTCCGAGATCGGCACGGCATTTTTCAGAGGCTCCGTAAAACTCTTTTCCCCACCCACGCTGTCATTTCTCCCGTCGTTATGCCGATGTCCCCATCGCTCCCTCGAGAGCACCGATCAATTCCTCCAGAAAGGTCCGGAGAGCCTGACGCAGGCCGTCCGAGGGCTCCGTCTCCACGGGCGTCCAGCCCGCAAACCACTTCGGTGGCTCGATGGGCTCCAGAGTAGCGCCCTCCGTACCGCGCAAACGGAACCAGTCGCCCTCCTCGTTCATGTAGTAACGGCTGGTGCCGCCCTGAAGCGGCTCCGGGGGAACCACCTCCCGATAGGACACACCGTCGATCTCCGTCCACTCTCCCCACTGATAGGAGAGATTCGGCGTCCCACCCGTCACGGGCGTCTCCTCCTCCCTGTCGAGAGGCGGGGGACCACCCATCTCTGGGGAATACCACGCGGGAGCCTCGATGGGAGCGAGCACCGCACCCGGACAGGACGCGAGGCTGTACCATCCTCCCGCCTCGTCCATGTAATACGCGGGGCCCCCTCGGGAAGTCCCCTCCGGCGGATAGGCCCGGCAATACTTCGCTCCGTCCACTTCCACCCAGTCCCCCCATTGAAGAACCCCCTCCTCGCCCGGAGGAGTCAGCTCCCAGGATGGAACGGGCTTTGCGGTGAAAACGGGCCCGTCCGTGATGGGAAACGGCGAGGATTTCGTCGAGGCGGCGAGAGCTTTCTCCACCAGGCTTTCAAACACCGGGGAGAGCGCTCCTGCTCCGCCGCTTCCGTCTCCCTTCAGAGACACTTCCTGGTCGCGCAGCTTCTGTCGTATCTCCGCGAGCCTCGCCACATGCTGTTCCGTCAACAAAGACTGCACGCCGCTCCATTTCGGATCGGACACGTCCCATTCCCCCGTTTCCTCGGCGCGTTGCGCCGGAAAAATCGTCCCTGTTCCACAAGGAATTCTCCACCACTCCGGTTTCCGTTTCGGTCGTGACGCAACCGGACTTGACGAACCAGTTCGCAGAGAATGTGGCAACGATCATCAAGAGCGGGCACCAAAGGGGCCAAAGGGGCCACATGGACCGTCGTTTCCAGGAAGACTTCCGCTGAGCGCTGGGTGGTCCGAGCTGCCGCGTCACCTCGACTCGATGCGGCAATCGTACCTTTCTCAAGCGTACCTCTATGAACAGAACAACTACCGGCGGGCAGTGCTTAGCGAACATCTAAGGAAGCTCTGCATAAAGGCCTTTCGCTTTCCCTTAACTCGGGTCGCGTCGGGATCTTCGAGGCGCCCTGCGGGGCTGACGCAGTCTTATTCAGAGGCTCTCTAAAAATTTAATTCCTCCCTTCCCTGACCTGCCGTTTCGACCTCGAAAAATGAAAATCTTTGATAGGACAAAAAATGGAAAGCCGCCTCGAACACTGCGGCGGCTTTCCGGGACAGTACAGATGTTTTTCCGCGGCGCTCTCCCACGAGAAAAGGACGGGAGCCTGCGGCGCTCTCTCCGAAGAGCGTCCCGCGCTAGCGTTTTCCGCTCAACAGGAGCAACGGAACCAGAAGCAGAAGCATGCCGGGCACGACACCCACGGAACAACCGCCACCACCGCCACCACCGGACGAAGGAGTGGGAGGGACAGTAGGCGTCAGAGTACCTGTGGGCGCACTACTCATCGCCGCAGCAACGTTCAAATCGCCCCCCGTGGCAACCTTTCCTGCCAGTTCGGGGTTAACGTTCACTGCACCGAGAATGCGAGCCTTGATCTGTGCCGCTGTCTCCGCAGGATATCGGGCCGCCAGAAGCGCCGCCGCACCGACCACATGGGGCGTCGCCATGGATGTTCCGCCTTTAAGACCGTATCCACCGTCGAAAGTGGTGCTGAGAATAGCAACACCCGGAGCGGCGAGATGCACAAAGGTCGGGCTATAGTTGGAAAAGTCGCCTTTCTCGCCGAAGCGATCGATGGCCGCAACGGTGATCATTCCATCGAACTGGAAACAGGCCGGATAGGGACGCTCTCCTCGATAGTCATAGTCGGGGTCGTCTGGGTTCGACCCGGGGCCGCCGGGATTGTCGATATCCTGGTATTCGTTTCCAGCGGCGACCACGACGAGAACGCCCGCGTCACAGACCGCCTGGATCGCATGGCCGTAAGGACTCGCAGAGGGATTCGTCACGATAGGAGCCCATCCTCCTAGAGACATGTTGACCACGCGGACATTCAGCCCACCGTTTTTCTGCCCAAGCACGTAGTTGAGTCCGGCGATGATCGCGTCGGTCGTACCGCTGCCCTCGGAGTTCAGAGCTTTGACCGCCAACAGTTTGACGTTCCAGTTCACGCCCGCCACACCTACACCATTGTTCCCTACAGCGCCGATGGTGCCCGCCACGTGGGTTCCGTGTCCTTGGTCATCCCGCGGATCCGTGGGATCGGGCGCTCCTTCGACGTAGTTCCGCCCATAAAACCCCTCCAGATCGCGTCCCATGTTCGCCGCGAGATCTTCGTGATCGTACGCGATTCCAGTGTCGATCACCACCACGTAGACCGCGTCGCTTCCCGTCGTGGCGTCCCACGCCGAGGGGGCGTCGATGCGCGCCATTCCCCAAAGTTCCCCGTAGCGCGGATCATTGGGTTCCACCGTGGCATGGACGATGTAGTTGGGACTCGCTCCGAGCACTGCGTCGTTTTCCTCGACCGCCGCAAGGAGCTCCTCCGTGCTTTTTACGTCAGAGCGGAGCAACAGGATGCTTTTTCCCGTCACCGCTGCCAGAGAGGAATAGGTGCGCACCGCCCGGGCTCCGACGGACTCCGCAAAGGCGGACGCCTGAGCGGCGAGGGCAGCTTCGAAGGAAACACCGTTCGCCTGGATGTTCGCGGAAGGAGCCTCTCGGAGGAGAACAAGAACCTCACCGGGGACATAGTCCGGAGAGGCTGCAGCACTCACCGATCCGACACAAAAAACGAGGAGCAACAGGCAGAAAAAGGCAACTCCGATCTTCTTCACGGCACATCACCACTTTCGTCGGTTTTTTGGAAGAAATCCGTTGTGTTTCCAGAAAAAGATCAGGGCGTAGAGATCAACTTCTGTTCCCGGTTCGGCGTCACGGACTCAATGAGCAGATCCTGCTCGAGAAGAGACCGTAACTTCTCCTCTATCCTCTGATCCTTCGCCGCCAAATCACTTCGGACGTGGAACATGCCCTTTCCCGTCGTTTCCGCGATCGCATCGTACGTGCGTAGAACCACAAGGCCGTAGCGATTCGCCAGATATTCCCCCTGCATTTCGAGCATCAACGCCGCAAGAGCGCGCCGCGTTTCGCCAGTGCTCGTGGTTATTCGGGATTTGGCGTGAAACAGAACGATGTATTCTCCGGCGACCGTCTTCTCCTGGGACCCTGAACCGACAACGACGGCGGAAGTTTCCGCCTGCCCCTCAAAAGGCACGGAGACAACCACCCCCAATGCAATCAACAGAAGCATAAAGAGGAGATATCCTCTCCCGACTCTCGATCCACGACATTCATGTCTTCGCATCACTTCATTCCCTCCTCCTTTTTCTCTTCTCGTCCTTTTTTCTTCCTCCTTTCTCGAAATGGTTTTTCCGAGCTGCCGCGCAAAGAGAGAAATCCATCCCTCTCGGAGAAATAAGAGAGATGGTGCGAAAGAATATTTAGGGAAGTTCTGAACAAAGATCTTTCGCTTTTCCTTGACTCGGGTCGCATCAGGCTCTGCGAGGCGCCCTGCGGGGCTGACGTAGCCTTATTCAGAGATTCCTTAGAGCAACTCTTTTGATAGGATACTCGAAACGACAATCCCTGACCAGGTGACGCAAGGTCGAATTCGCTCTCGAAACAGGATACTCGAGTTAAGGAAGCCCTGAATAAAGACCTTTCGCTTTCCCTTGACTCGGGTCGCATCGGGCTCTGCGAGGCGCCCTGCGGGGCTGACGTAGCCTTATTCAGAGATTCCTTAAGAAGAGAAGGTACGAAGCCCCTCCTCTCACCCTACCGCACATACCGTTCGGTATACGGCGGCTCGCAGAAGCAACGGAATGTTTGATACACGGAACTCAAGCTCACCAGCTCCCGCAAAGAAAAAGAGAGGGGCTCCCCCGTGGGGAGCCCCTCTCGCTTGCAGAAACAAATCCTCTTTACAGATCCTCTTTCTCGGTCGGACCCATGTCGCCCGCGCCGTTTTTCGGCCGTCACGGCCAAACGCAGACACGCTCTCCGAAAAGTGTGTCTCTCTTTCTATCTGTTTCGGATCATAAGCTTCACGGCGGTGCGGCTCTGGCCGTCGATTTCGATGTCCGCAAACGCGGGAACGCAACAGATGTCCAGCCCGTTCGGCGCGAGATAGCCCCGCGCGATGGCGATGGATTTGACGCCCTGATTCACCGCTCCCGCACCTATGGCCTGAATCTCCACTTCCTTGCCAGCCCGGACGATGGAGGCAATCGCACCCGCTACTGCGTTGGGATTGCTGTTGGCACTGACCTTAAGCATTTCTACCGTCATGACTCCGGCACCTCCCTGAGGGCTCGCTTTTTTCCTGTGACAGCCTCTGGAACTCCTCCGCCCCGCGTACTCGATTTCGACAGCAGCTTCGAGCCTGGTTCATCCATGTGGATCGGCTCCGGCATCGTCTTCCCGAGAGCCTTTGCACGGTCCCCCGTCAAACATTCGAGGCGCTGCAACAGAGGAAGACCGTCACAGACGGATCTGCAAGCGCCGTATATGGAGAGCCCTTCCCGTCTCCTCATCGATGTCAACCACCACGCCGCAGAGGCGAAGGTCGCTCTCGCAGACGGAAAATTTGGAGGGCAGACCCGTCAGAAACCGAGAGAGCGTCGTCTCTTTCTCCATGCCGATGACGCCGCCGTGTCCTCCCGTCATGCCCACGTCCGAGAGAATCGCCGTACCACCGGGAAGAACATCTTCGTCGGCGGTCTGTACGTGCGTATGAGTCCCCACTACCGCCGAAACGCGCCCCTCGAGATACCGAAAAAGAGCATATTTCTCGGATGTGGCCTCGGCGTGAAAATCGACGAAGACCGCCTGCTCGGAAATTCGCCCGAGCAGGAGATCCGCCGTCCGAAAAGGACAATCAAGGGGAGGCATGAATGTCCTGCCCTGCAGGTTCAGCACCGCCATGCGGGCGCCGCCCCGCTCGAGAACGGTCCACCCCTGACCGGGGCAACCCTCGGGATAGTTCGCGGGCCGCAACACTCGGTTTTCTCCCGCGAGAACGGGAAGAAACTCCTTCTTGTCCCAGATGTGGTTTCCTCCGGTAAGACAATCGACCCCCAGAGCGAACAGTTCCTCCATCACCTTCTCGGTGAGGCCGAAACCGGCCGCCGCGTTCTCGCCGTTGGCGAGGACGAACGTGAAGGGACCGTCTTCCTCTCGAATGCGTGGAAGGAGTTCCCGCACGAGATCCCTTCCGGGCCTGCCCACCACGTCACCGATAAAAAGAATGCGCATGATTATTTCGCGTACTCCACTGCCCGGGTTTCCCGAACCACCGTGATCTTGATCTGTCCTGGATATTTCATCTCGTCCTCGATCTTCCTCGCCACATCGAAGGCAATTTTCTGGATCGACCCATCGTCGGTGAGGTTGGGAACGACCATGACCCGCACCTCGCGCCCCGCCTGGATGGCAAAGGCCTTGGAGACACCCTGAAATGTCTTGGCCAGGCTTTCCAATTTCTCCAGGCGTTTGATATAGGCATCCAGGCTCTCCCGGCGCGCTCCCGGCCGGGAGGCACTCACCGCGTCGGCGGCGGCGACGAGAACCGCATACACCGTCTGGGGCTCCTCGTCCTCGTGATGGGAGGCAATGGCGTTCACCACCTCCTGCGGTTCGCCGGCCTTACGGGCGAGTTCCGCTCCGATGACTGCATGGGGACCTTCCACCTGATGGTCCACGGCCTTGCCGATGTCGTGGAGCAGACCCGCCCTGCGGGCGAGGGATTCATCGAGCCCCAGTTCGGCGGCCATCATGCCCGTGAGGTGCGCCACCTCCAGACTGTGCAGGAGGGAATTTTGTCCGTAGCTCGTCCGGAATCTGAGCTGCCCCACGAGACGCACCAGATCCTGGTGCATGTTCTTGACTCCCGTGTCGAGAAGGGCCTCTTCGCCGGCTTCGAGGATTTGCTCCTCTACCTCGCGCTGGGCCTTCTCCACAAGCTCCTCGATCCGGGCAGGGTGTATCCGGCCATCCACGATGAGCCTTTCGAGGGAACGCCGGGCAACTTCCCGGCGGACGGGGTCGAAACTGCTCACGGTGACCGCTTCGGGCGTGTCGTCCACAATGAGATCCACGCCGGTGAGGGTTTCGAAGGCGCGGATGTTGCGTCCCTCTCTGCCGATGATGCGCCCCTTCATTTCGTCGGAGGGAAGGTTCACCACGCTCACGGCCACCTCCGACGTGTGTTCCACCGCACAGCGCTGAATCGCGGTGGAGATGATCTCCGCGGCCTTCTTGTCGGCTTCGCGCTTGGCCTTCTCCTCAAGCTCCTTGAGGCGAAGTCCGATGATGTGATCGGCCTCCCGCTCCACCTCCGCAAGGAGAACCTGCTGCGCCTGCTCCCTCGTCATCCCCGCCACTTCTTCGAGTCGGCGCACCTGCTCCATCTTGATCGTCTCGATCTCCTCCATGCGGGACTTCAGCGTGTCCTGACTGATTTTGAGCTCTTCTTCCTTGCGGGCAAGGGCATCGAGCTTGCGGTCGAGATTCTCTTCCTTCTGTTCCAGGCGACGCTCCACTCGCTGCTGTTCGTTCCGCCGGTCCTTGATTTCCTTCTCGACGTCCTGGCGAAGCCGAAGGGCTTCCTCCTTCGCTTCCGTGAGGATTTCCCTCTTCCGTTGCTCCGCCTGTGATTCCGCGTCCTTGAGCATCCGTTCAGTCTGGGCTCGCGCTCCGTCGAGACGTTTCTCTTCGAAGGCCTTGCGAAGGAAATATCCCGCCGCAAAGCCGACTGCGACACCCGCCGCAATCAACAACATCTGCATCAGTTGCATCGATGTCTCACCCCTTATGGAATTGTCAAAGTTCGGCCTCTCTATGGAATCAATGGTCCATATCCTCTGGAAGCCATTGGTCTATTGTACTGGTTCGGACGCATCGTCACAAGTGCGGCAAGAGGAAGACGAGTGAGGAAATGCCTCTCTCTCAAGGTTCGGACAGGGAAGATGTTCCTCCCTCCGAATCGGCATCCTCGTTTTGTGTTTCAAGGAGGGAATCAAACCGGGAAAGAAGCGCCCGCAGCTCGCCCACGAGATCCCGACGCACGTCCCGGACGCGGGCGAGTTCTCTCCGGGCTGTCTCCACCTGGTTGCGGGCTTCGCCGATCAGATGTTCGGCCCTGGCCTGGGCCTCGGCGATGACGGCATCGGCCTGTCGTTCCGCCGCACGGACCCGCTCCTCCGCGCTCCTCTGCGCCATGAGAAGCGCCTCCTGCAGCGACTCCTTGAGTCCCCGATATTCCTTCATCTGCTCTTCAAGCTGCTGGATGCGCCGCTGCTGTTCCCTGTACTGCTCCGCATAGGCGTGAATACTTCCCGCCACCTGGTCGAGAAAGGAATCCACCTCGCTCTGGTCGTATCCCCGAAGCGCACGTTTGAACTCCTGATTGGCCACGTCCATGGCGGAAAGCAGTTCCTTCTCGCTCACGGTTCCTCCTCCCCTCTGGGTCCAACCTGCACCTGCGATCGTCCCTCGTCGTTTTCCGCCCCTTCGTCTTTTTTCTCCGTGCGGGCCGTGTCCCACTCCTCCAAAACCGTCACATCCGAAAGCGCAAGAAAGACTCCGGGAGCGATCCGCCGCACGTCCCCTTTTTCCGCGTAGGCAACGCTGCAGACGAAGTCGAGAATGTTCTGTCCGACGCCGCGTTCGCAGGTGCGAAGATCCATCAGGACGAGACGCCCCTGCCGGAGCGCTTCACCGAGGGCCTCCCGGCGTTCGATGCAGGCGGACCCCCTGCAGAGGATCAGCGTGGCTCCGGAAGGCGACGGTTCGAGCACGCGCCGCTTTCGTTCCTGAAGAACATCGTCCTCCACGGCGAGATCCTCCACTTCTTCGAGAATGCCCAGTCGAACGAGAAGTCGCTCAAACATCCTCCGTCCCTCCTCTCGGGCCAAAAATCGCGCTGCCGATTCGCACCATCGTGCTCCCCTCCCGAATGGCCAAAGCGAAATCGCCACTCATGCCCATGGAAAGCTCCGGAAAGGGGTGTCCGAAACGGCGGGCCAGATCGTCCCGAAGCGTCCGTAAGCGGACAAAGGCCGCTGCCGTCTCGCGTTCGCCTCCCTCCAGGGGACCGACGGTCATGAGCCCCTCCACGGAAAGGAAGGGACACTTTTCGAGGAGATGCTCCGTCAGCGCCGGAGCCGCCTCAGGGGGAACACCATGTTTGCTCGCCTCTCCCGAAGTGTTCACTTCGAGCAGCACCGAAAGCGTCCTCCCATCCTCGCCGGCGATTCGGGAGAGATCTTCGCCGAGCCGGGCGGAATCGACACTCTGGATGCACGAAAAGAGTTCCATCGCCTTTCTGGCCTTGTTTCGCTGAAGATGGCCCACCAGATGCCATGGAATCCATGGCTGCGGCACGCCACGATGACGGAGTTCCGCCTCCCAGGCCGGCCGTTTTGCCAACGCCTCCTGAACGCGGCTTTCCCCCAGGACATCCGCTCCTCCCAGAGCCGCGGCGATCATGGCGGAAACGGGGTGATACTTCGATACGGCCACAAGACGTATCGAGGCGACATCCCGGCAGGCCTGTTCGGCCGCTTCGGCCATGCACTCCCGGACCTCCCGGATGCGGCGCCGCACCATTGTTGCAACATCCTCGTTCCGAATCATCCTCGGATCCTCCCGAAATTCCTCTCTTCCAGAGCACAGGCAACGCCCCAGGAGACGGCCTCTCTCCCGACATGCTCCGTTCCTCTAGAATCTACCACAGTTTCACCCGTCCTTCCCGGGCGTCTTCAGCAGAGAGAAGAACCAGCGCCCCGGGAACAAGCCCTTCCGTGACGAGGAAACGGCGCTCAGAAATGGGAAGCCCCGTAACTTCCTGGAAGCGCACGCTCGATCCCGTCACGAGAAACACGCCTTCCCGCATGTTCCGGACGGTCACCGCCCCCTGGGGAATCACCACGCCCGTCATGGCCGCTCCCTCGAGAATCCACTGCGCGTTCCGACGGGGCAAGAGTTCCAGCGGAAACACAGGAAGGGAGCAATAGACCTTTGTCCGCACGCCGAAATGCTTCGCCGTCCGTATCACGGCCACGATCGGCGAGACGTCCTTCCCTGTCCGGACGGAGAGAACGTTACGCCGCACATCACGGTCCACTGCGGGAGTCCGCGTCACATAGGCCACGAAACGGAGATCCTGGGGCATCGGAAGAAATTTGCCCAGGGGGTCGCCTTTTTTGATCCGGGATCCGGAAGAAATGAACCTGACCTGCGGCGCTGAAGGAATCGGTCCATCTCCTTCCCAGATGGCACCGAAAAACCACGAATTCTCCTTGCCGTCCAGAGCGGGAACAAAATACCCCGCGCCGGGAGCCCGGAACGCCTTTCCTCCGATCATCGCCAGAACCTCTCCCTTGGCGGCCCGAAAAGGAGCGTTTCCACGGGGAAAATGTACCTCCCCGTCCCGATCCGCCCGAAGAACTTCCTCCCGCCAAAGGAGCGCCACCTCGAGGGGGTGTTCCTCCACGTGCATCCACGGCTGTGCCCAGGCAACCCGGGGATGCATGTCCTGATAGTGACGCCACCACGCGAGATACAGGGCAACGGCCCCAGCCACGAGAATCGCCACGATAAACCACCAGGTCCATCGTCGCAACGTCTCACGAAGATTCCGACGTGGCGTGGCATCGCTCACGGCAGGTCCGTCACCTCCTGGAGGCGGTCCACCGTGCACCACGCACCGGCGGCGAGAAGCTCCGGCGCCCCGAAGTTACCCGTGGTGATCCCCACGCCACGGACTCCTGCAGCGGCAGCGGCCTGCATGTCCACATCCGTGTCACCCACATAAAGAGTTTCTTCCGCGGCACTGCCGAGGATGGACAGGGCGCGTTCCAGCGCATCGGGAAAGGGTTTCGGCCTCGCGATGTCCTCGAGCCCGACGACGACATCGCAAAGAGCGTCCAGAGAAACACACTCCACCACCCGGCGGGCGAAACGACGGTTCGAGACGACCCCGGTGCGGCACCCCCGCTCCCGCAATGTCCGAAGCGTGGGAACGGCATCGTCGAACACCCGCAGTCCCGCGTACTCCTCCTCCCGGCAACGCTCCCGGTAAATGTCGAGCCACCGAGGCTCGTAGCTTCCCCAAAGACGCACCAGAGCATCTTCCATGGGAAGACCGATGGTCGCGAGGACCTCCTCTTCCGTGACGGCACGTAAATTTCCTTCCAGGGCAACCATGTTCAGACAGCGGGTGATGGCAGGAGCACTGTTCACGAGGGTCATGTCGAAATCGAAAAGCACCGTGGTCGTCACGGCGTCACCTCCAGTACGAAGCCTTTCAGGTATCCCGTCTCCGGCACCTGGGCAAGAACGGGATGATCCGCTCCCTGGCGCAGCTCCGCCAGGATGCAAAGTTCCCTTCCCGCATCCCGCGCCGCATCGTCCAGCGTGGCGCGGAGCATTTCCCCGCTGAATGCGGCGCTGCAGGAGAAGAAAAAGAGCGTCCCTCCAGGCGTCAGCATCTTGAGTGTCCGCAAGGCGAGTTCTTTGTATCCCCGGCGGGCCGCTTCAATCTGATTCTTTCCCGGTGCGAAGGGGGGTGGATCCACCACAGCGACATCAAAGCGCTCTCCGGCCCGCTCCAGATTCCGGAGCACCTCGAAGGCATTGCCGCACATCCGCCGCAGCCTGTCCGGAAGCCCGTTGCGAAGGCGATCCTCCTCAGCCGCAGCCAATGCCTCTTCGGACTGGTCCAGCGCCACCACTTCCGCCGCACCGAAGGAAAGGGCGTGGAGGCCGAAAGCTCCCTGGTAGCAGAAGGCATCGAGAACACGAGCACCCGGAGCGAGTCCGCGGAGGAGACGCGGAAAGGCCCGCACGTCCAGATACGCTCCTGTTTTCTGTCCTCCCAGCGGACGCACGCCTGCCAGAAGATCTCCGTACCGCACGGGAATCACCGCATCCTCCGAGAGGGTGCCTTCAAGGACGCACCGTTCCCGGGGGAAACCCTCCCTTTCGGCAACGCGCACATCGTTGCGCAGCACCACCGCCTCGGGAGCGAGAGACTCCCGCAGCACATCCAGCAGAAGCCCCTTGTTTCTGTGCCATCCCGCGGAGAGCATCTGTACCACCGCCACGGGACCGTAGACATCCACCACGAGCCCGGGCAATCCGTCGCCTTCGCCGGAGATGAGGCGATAGGCATCCTCCCCGGCACACCAGATCCGACGCCGTCGGCGTGCCGCCGCAAACCGTTTCCGAAGAAGCTCTTCCAAAACCGGACGAGCCTCGGTCCAGGCAAGAACACGACAACACAGAGAGGCCCCGGGATTCCAGAATCCCCATCCCAGCACGTGCCGACGATCTCCGAATGCAAGCAGCTCTCCCGAAGGCGCCTCGGGAAAACCCGCCGCATGGCCACGAAAAAGCCAGGGATGCCTTGCAAGAACACGATCCATTCCCTTGGCGTTCAGGACAAGGCGCATGGCCCCTCGTGCCTCCCTCCGTTTTCCACACCATGTTGGAGCGTCACGAAACCGGTCCTGAAGAGACTTCATCCTCCTCCATACCCTCGAACCGCATCTGCTCTCCCGCCGAAGTCGCCGGAAGAAGCCCGAGCAGGACTTTCATCGACAGGGCGTTCCGTACCGCAAAATCCGCGGCACAATTGTTGAAGAGCACGAAAACCCGCCCTTCACTCCCCAGCTCCGAGAGGATTCGCTCCTTCCAGGAACGAAGCTCCTCCATGGAATAATTGTAGCCGAAGCGCTCCGCAACGGAAGCCCCCGGCTTTTTCCACGCTTCGACATTACGCCCATGGAAACGAAGGACCGTTCCCCATGAAGCGGTGCGAAACCAGTGGGGCGGCACCGTCCAGGAAAGCTCCGGCTCGTCCACGGCCACATAGGCGAGATTCTCCTGCCGAAGAACATCGAGAAAGGACTCCCGCGCCGCCTCTTCGATCCACGAGCGATGCCGCACTTCCACCGCCGCTTTCATGGGACGACAGACCTCGGCGACGCGCCGCAGATACGCGAGGCGTCGTTCCTCGAAACGAAACCAGGGAGGAAGCTGAAAAAGCAGGTACCCGAGCCGCCCCAAAGAATGCAGCGGCAGCACCGCCCGGTGAAAACGCTCCCAGAGTGCGCTCCGGAGCGCCAGGGGAAGGTCCTCCAGGCTCGGGCGCTCCACCGAGACGGGAACGGCTTCTCTTGCCCAGGGAGGAAAGTGCGCCCGGGGAACGCGATGATACGTGAAGAGCCCGAACACCTTGATATTGAACAGAAAATTCCGGGGCGTCCTCGCCACCCAGCGATAGGCCGCATCTTCCCGGGGAATCGCATAATAAGAGCTGTCCACCTCCACGGTGTCGAAACGGGACGCGTAATATCCCAACCGCCCCCGGGCATCCCGGATACCCTCGGGATACCAGCCGCTTCCGACGAGTCCCTTGTCCGTCCAGGAACACGTTCCCACGCGCAGCTCTCCCACGGATGCCCGCCCCCTCCGCACTTTTTTCGCTTTCTGCCGAAGCAAGACCGGCATCGTTTGATTATAGTGGTTGCGTACTGCTTCTCAAACCCGTTTCTTCTCCGGGTTCACCTCCTTCCGGACATTCAGGCAGAAGTCTTGAGGAAGCTCTGAATAAAGACCTTTCGCTTTTCCTTGACTCGGGTCGCATCAGGCTCTGCGAGGCGCCCTGCGGGGCTGACACAGCCTTATTCAGAGACTCCTTGAAAAATATCGCCTCCGTCGTTTCGAACCGAACAAATGTCCTCTTTCGCACCCACCACACACAGAGAAACTCGCTTTCGCATAAAGACGAATGTATACTATTATTTGCTTTTTTCGGACCGATTTATAGCATATTTTCTGGGGTCCTTATTGCAAGCAAGTCAGTTTTATGGTACATTTCCGGCCATTGAGAAAAAGATACGGACACTCACCATCCAGATGATCGAGGGGGTTTTACGGATGAAAGACAAAAGGCCGTCGGAAATGTTCGGAGAACTCGTTTTCTCTCGGCGGGTCATGGCAGGCAGAATACCAAAGGATGTGAACGAAAAACTCCAGGCCGCCATCGAAGGGCGGGAGAAACTCGACAACTCCGTCGCGGGGATCGTCGCCGCCGCGATGAAGGAATGGGCGCTCTCGAAAGGCGCCACCCACTACACGCACTGGTTCCACCCCCGAACGGACCTCACGGCGGAAAAGCACATGGCTTTTCTCAATGTGGACAACGAAGGACTTCCCCTCGAATCCTTCTCGGGAGGCGAACTCATCCAGAGCGAGCCCGACGCCTCCTCTCTCCCCTCGGGGGGAATGCGCTCCACCTTCGAGGCCAGGGGATACACCGCCTGGGATCCCACCAGCCCCGCCTTCGTCGTCGGCAATGGAGACGGCGCCACGCTCTGCATTCCCTCAGTGTTCTTTTCCTATGACGGAACCCCCCTGGACATGAAGACTCCCCTCCTGCGGGCCATCAACGCCATCGAAGAACGGGCGCTTCGCCTGCTTCGGCTCTTCGGCAACCGGGGAGTCAAATGGGTGCACGCCACGGTGGGAGCGGAACAGGAGTTCTTTCTCGTCGACGAGGAACTCGCAAGAAAACGCCCGGATCTGCTTTTCTGCGGCCGCACGCTTTTGGGCAATCTGCCGCCCAAAGGACAACAGATGGAGGATCACTACTTCGGATCCATCCATCCCCGCGTTCTCGCCTGCATGGAAGAGATGGAGGACGAGCTCGCGAGGCTCGGCATCGTCATCCGGACAAGGCACAACGAAGTAGGTCCCGGACAGTTCGAGTTCGCGCCCCAGTTTTCCGAGGCCAATCTCGCCGCCGACCAGAACCAGATCATGATGGACATCATGCGCAAGACAGCTCGCAAGCATGGCTTTCGGCTTCTTCTCCACGAGAAGCCCTTCGCGGGGCTCAACGGAAGCGGCAAACACACGAATTTCTCCCTTCAGGACAGCGAAGGGCGCAATCTTCTGAATCCTTCCGTGAGCAATCAGAAGCGGGGACTCCAGTTCCTCGCCTTCCTGGGGGCACTTCTGCTCGGCGCCTCCAAACACGGCGGTCTTCTCAGGGCTTGCATCGCCTCTCCCGGAAACATGCATCGTCTCGGAGGCAATGAAGCTCCTCCGGCAATCATGAGCGTCTACCTCGGCGATTTTCTGAACCGCCTTCTGGAGGACATCGAAGAAGGTCTGCCCGAATTCGGAAACGTCAAGGGAGAGATCGATCTCGGTCTGAGCAGACTCCCCGCCATCCGTTCCGACAACTCGGACCGCAACCGAACCGCTCCCATCGCCTTCACGGGGAACAAGTTCGAATTCCGCGCCCCCGGCGCACCTCAGTCCCTCGGAGGGCCCCTGACGGCACTCTTCTCCCTCTGGGCATGGGGCATCGAAGAGGTCGCGAATCGGCTCGAAGCGAACCTGAACGCAGGAAAGGAACTTCCCGACGCCGCGCTTGACGTGATCCGCCATGCCGCCGCGACAAGCCGCAACGTGCGTTTCGAAGGAAACTGCTACACCCAGGAATGGGCCGAGGAAGCACAACGCAGGGGACTCCCCGTGGCTCACAGCACTCCCGAAGCGCTGCGCCTCTTCCTCACGCCCGAGAACCGCTCCCTGCTGGCCGATCTCGGCGTCATGAGCGAGCGGGAGATTCACGCCTACTACGAGACGCGACTTCACCAGTTCAACACGACCATGAACATCGACATGGGCGTTCTCGCCTCCATGGTCCGCGAGGGCGTGCTTCCCGCGCTGGCAAAACAGATCGCCCTCGAGGGAAACGCCCTTTCCCACCTTCCCGCCGCTGCGGCGGAAGGCCCCTGCGGTGTCGTCCTCGAAAAACTGGGACGTCTCAAGGCGGATCTCCACGAGGCAGTACAGCGTCTCGAAGCGCTGCAGGCGGACCTGGACACGCTCCCTCTCGAGGAAGAGGCGGAGGGAATGGTCCGCAAGGCACTTCCCCTTCTGGAGGGCATCCGCGGCCTGTGCAACGAAGTGGAGCGCAACGTGGCGCTGGAGTTTTGGCCCTACCCACGCTATCGGGAACTCGCCACCCTCAAATAGCCCAACTTCCCGGACGGCGGGCTTACCCCACCTGTCGTCCACTACCCCCATACCCCACAGCGCAGCGGCAAGGCCGGGCAATTGCCCGGCCTTGCCGCTGCGCTGCGTAGACGACACACACGACTCGCCGTTCTTTCTCCGTTTCTTCAGCCTAATCCACTGGGAGGAAAGAACAGTGAGGAAACACCACCATTCCTCCATGTTCCTCCACCCCACCGGGGAATGAAACGGAATCCCGAAAAAACGGAAGAGCCCCGAAGGGCTCTCCCGTGGTGTTACAAGGTATAACGTGTTGCCGGTTCGCGGACTACTACTTCTTCAGCAGAACCGCGAGAGGCGCCAGAAGCAACAGGGCCAGAGGCGCGAAGCCCGTGTTGCAACCGCTGCTACCGCCGCCACCGCCAGTGGTGGGCGTGGGCGCGTCGGCCAGCTTGCAGACAGCAACCTTGAACTCCACCTTGCCTTCCTCGTCGCTGAGGTCGAAGTCGCCACCGTCGGCGATTTCATACTCGTCAACCGCTGCAAGGGCGAAGTCGCTGGCGGTGGGAAGTTCGAGGGTCTCCCACGTGCCGTCCGTTTTCTGGGCGACAATAAGGTACTCCGAGTAGGCAGTCACTTCGATGATGGCGCCCTTCGTGCTGTCCTCGGGATGTCCAGTAACGGTATCCGCTGCGAGTTCAACGGAGCACACCTTACCCTCGGGGACGAGTTTCTCGGCTTCGGCCTTCTCCTCATCGGAGAGATCTTCCGTCGTGTAACCCTCCTGGAGGTTCTTGTACGCAACACCCTCTTCGGGAGTGGGCGTCACGGTGGGCTCGGAAGCGCACTTCGTCATGAGCGCGAAGGGATCGACGAAGGTGCGATCCGCAACGCCGTCGTAGATCACGAAGTAACCGTTCTTGGCGATGACGGACTCAGAACCGGCAGGTGCGGGACCGTCAACGAGAACGACATAGAAGGAAAGCTCCAGGGTCAGACCCGCATTCCACGCCGCCTTCACAGAGTAGGTCTTGTCCTCCATGGGGAAGAGGCGGAAGAAGTTGTTGATACCCATGGGAGTCCCCGCCGCTTTCGCCTTCTCAACCAGGTCGGTGACGACAGTGCCTGCCCGGTCGGAGAACTTGGCGATCGTGAGAACGTCGAAGAGCTTGTTCACAGGGCCAGCGTCGATGGCGGGCAGCGCGGCAAACGCCTCGGTGATCGCCGTCGCAGTCGCTGCGGACTTCGTCTGAATTTCGTTCTTCGTAAAGACGGCAGCTACCCGGAAGGGAGTGATGACCGTCTTCTCAGGATGCGTGTCGGTAAAGGTGACGGTGATCTCGCCTTCCTTGAAGATGACGTTGTTACAGGGAGGCGTCAGGCCGATGACACAATCCGTCGTCGCCTGGGGCTTGCAGCCCTCTTCACAGATGTCCATCATGTCGGCTACTTCGACACCCAGAGTCTCGGCAACAGCTTCGTACACAGGATCGGACAGCGTCTTTCCGTAGAACGTAAAGTGCTTGTTCTGGCAGGGATCGCTGACGATATTGTTCTCAAGGCACACGGAGTCGTACCAAATCTGGGGCTGCATCTTTGTTTCCTGGCAGAAGTTCGGGGCAACCTGCTCCCAGTCACCAGAGACAACCCAACCGCCGTCTTCAATATTCCCCGCAGGCTTCCACGCCTTATAAATCATGTGCACCGGCAGGAACTCCCCGTCGTCGTCCATGAATGCATCCGCAGGAACACCGAAATAGGTGGCGAACTTGGGAGTGATGTCCTTGCTCAGAGAATGAGCCGTCATCGTCGTTCCCTTGCCATAGAACTTTTCCAGCAAGGAAGCAGGCGCCGAATCCGTGTTGACAACAAACGCGGGGCGATCGATCTTCGTAGACCAAGCCAGCGTGTTGCCGGATGTCTTGTCCTTCCGCGTGTTGCCATACAGGTACTGATAGGGCGTTGCAGTAGCGGAATCAAAATCACCAATCTGCAGATCGTACTTCTTCGCATTATCCCATTCGAAGTAGTTCATCTCGTCCTTCAGGAGGAAGCGGTTCTTGTAACCAGCAGCCGCATCCGTACCTTCGCGAACGAGGGACCAACCGTGATGGGGAAGGCCATCATCGTATACGTCGTTATCCGCCTGCATGTAATAGGTTGTCCGATTCCAGATGGACTCGACGACCCAATCCCGGTTGTACTCCTCTTTCGTGTCGGGATGGACGAACTTCTCCACGACGAAGGGACCGAGATTAAGCACGTGGGTTCCCCACTGAGTCCAATCCTGATAACTCTTCGTCCCCCAGATGATCATGTCGTCGCGATGAGCGAACGTCGCATAGGGGTCATACGTGGAGGGAAGGAACTGCCACGCCTTCTCGATGCCGCAGTCAAGAATGCCGACAAAAAGGTCGAAACTGAAAAGATCCGCGGAGAGAACGGTGGTCTGATCACTGGAGAGCGTGCTCACGTAGACCGTCGTTTTGTAGACGTCGCTGCACTCGACGGGGCAGCACCCCTGCCAATAAACGGCAACATCCGCAGAATCCTGGGACACGATAGACGTAGTGGTCACATAGGGCGTACCGGGCTTCCAAGAGAACTCATCGGCGTATTTGCTCGCGTAGTCCTTCTCTTTTCCGGACACATACGCCTTCTCGAAACGAAGCTGAACACCGTAAATAGGACCCATACTGGCATCAGCACTCACAACAACATTGAACTCCTGGAAGCGACCAGGGTCATTGTTTTTTGTGGTCTGCGTTCCCCGAATCAACATGAAATCAAAGTCCTCATCGGGAGAAACGGCAATAAACTGCGGAGAATCCGCACTCAGATTCACCAGCAGCATCGGCTTCGTGTCGTCGGTATACTTCTCCAATGTCACGAAATTACGCGAGGAGTCATAAGTCCCCACCGTAACATCCGTGTTCCTGCCATTCGTTGCAGGATCCTGATTCACCGCAAAGGGACCGGGCTTCACGTGTGCATCCGGACCATCAAACCATGCAGCGCTTGCGGGTCCGACGAGCAATGCAAGGCAAAGAGCTACTGCCATGAAGATTGCCTGCGTCCTTTTCACTCACTACCACTCCTTCCATGTTCTTGCCCTAAAGACGATTCCGCTGCGTTCCGTAAAACCGCCTTGCCTTACCCAGTTCTTCGCTCCGCACCACCCCCTCGGAAGCTATAAGGCCATTTCCTGCTGTGCTGTCCTGTCCGTTTTCTCTCCACGCAAGCTCCGAGCCTGAGGGAGCGTGGATTTTGCGTGGATTCTACCATCATCCTTTGGGCCGATCAAGCCCGAAAGCACCTCCAGATACTACCTTTTCTTGCGCTTTTCGTCAATTCTTTCCGGTGTTTCCCTCCTGCAACACAAGTCCTGTCACGGCAACGAGCCAGCTTCTTCTTTCCCGATCCTGCCCCCTCTCGATCCGCCAGGGCGAGGCACTTCCGTCCGGGGCGACATAACAGGAGGCGGGCTCCGCCCGCCAATCCGCGCCTTCGGGGATCCACTGCATCGAAAGCGGTCGCCACTCTTCTTCCCTGCCGCTCCCGCCCCCGGCGGAAATCGCCGCCGTGATGCGTCCACTCTCGACGGAAAGCCGCACCACCCGAAATTCGCCGGCGCGGTCCGCCGCCTCCCAGAGCAAGCGCTGCAGCAGGCGGGCGTCCGGTTCGGTACGGGCAAGGACGCGGGGAATCACCACCAGCGCGAGAACCGACAGAATGCCCAGCACCACCGCAAGTTCGAGGAGAGTGAATCCCCGGGACGACAGGTTACCAGTTCGTAATGTCCGCGTTGCTTCCCTCTCCTCCCTCCACGCCGTCGGGCCCCAGGGAGAGCAGGTCGATCTCACCGTGATCACCGGGATTGCGATAGAGGTAGGGATTGCCCCAGGGGTCTACGGGAACCTTCTTGAGATAGCCGCCGGAACGCCAGTTTTTGGGCTCCGGGGCGAGGGTCGGCTTGGTCACAAGGGCGGCGATGCCCTGTTCCGTGGTGGGATAAAAACCGTTGTCGAGACGGAAGAGATCCAGAGCCTGCTCGATCTCCTTGATCTGCACGCTCGCGGCGGTGCGCCGGGCCTGTTCGCCCTGCCCCATCACGCGGGGCACCACCAATGTGGCGAGCAGTCCCAGAATGACCACCACGACCATGACCTCCACCAGGGTGAACCCCGGCCTGCGCGCGCGTCGATGCGCCAAAGCAAAGCACCTCCAAGATAGTGGTCTCGGGGCATTGTACCACAGGAGCGTATCCAATGCCACTCTTCATTTAACAAAGGTGGAAATATCGAAAATAGGAAGCAGAACGGCGACGACGACAAAACCCACCATGCCCCCCATGACAACGACCATAATCGGTTCGAGGAGGTTCGTCAAGCGCTCCATCTGCTCTTCCGCGATCTCCCAGGCGTTCTCTCCCGTGCGGCGCAACGCCTCGGCGAGTTCACCCCCCATTTCGCCCACCCGGACCATGTAGACGACTTCTTCCGCAAAGGCACCGCTCTTCTCGAGCGCCGCGGCAAAACGCAGTCCTCCCTTGACGAGGTCCGCCACGGTGCGCCATCGTTCGCTGTTCCGGTCCATGGAGGCGGCGAGCTGGAGCCCCTGCACGAGGGGAATTCCCGCATCGCACAGCGTCGCCAGATGGGAGAAGACCAGGGAGAGGGCGATACGCTCCTGCAAGCCTCTCAGAAACGGCACGGGAATGCGGGCCAGGCGGCGCCGAAAGAGAAAACCCAAGAGCGCTCCCGCCAGCGCAAGGGGAAGAAACCACTCCCGGGCGAAGCCGGAGATGGCGAGAAGAATCCGCGTGGGCAGGGGAAGGGTCTGTCCGATCTCGGCGAAGAGTTCGGTCATCTTGGGCACCACGTAGGAAAGGAGAAAGGTCACGACGGCCCCGCCCACCAGGAGCATCACCAGCGGATAGGTGAGCGCCCCCCGAACCTTGCGGCGGAGGGAGAGTTCCAGCCGATAGAGCGACGCGGCCTTGTCGAGCACCGTGGGAAGGGCACCCCCGTTCTCGCCGGATTCGACGATGCCCACGAGCCCCTCCCGGAAAACGCCGAGATCGCGCATGCCCGCGGAAACCTTGCGCCCCGCCTGGACGCTCTCCAGCAGCTCGCCGTACACGGCGGCCACGGCCCGGTCCGGAGACTGGCGGGAAAGAAGTTTCAGCGCGTCCGTGAGGGTGAGCCCTCCTTTCAAATAGGAAGCGAGACTCTTGCAGAAGAAGACGTGTCCTTCCAGGGAAAGGCGCCGGAGACGCTTTTTTTTCGTGGCCCGTTCCTGGGCGATGGAGACCACCACAAGCCCCCGCCCCTCGAGCTGGAACACCGCCCCGGCCTGGGAAGAGGCCTCCAGTGTGCCCTGTTTGGACCTGCCGGCGCCGTCGTAGGCGGTGTAGCGAAAGACGGGCACGACGCTCAGCCCTCCCCTGCCACCCGGAGCAGTTCCTCCGGTGTGGTCAGTCCCGCGCTCACCTTGGCGAAGCCCAGTTCCCAGAGAGTGCGCAATCCCTTTTCCCTGGCCAGTGTCCGCAGCGCTCCGCCCGGGCGCGACGCGGCGATGGCCTCCTGCATCTCGCCGTCCACCACGAATTGCTCGTAAAGGCCGACGCGCCCGCGATATCCCGTGTTCCGGCAATGGTCACATCCGTGCCCCCTCCAGGCCTTTTCGAGCCCTCGCCGGGCAAGCAGGGATGGCACGGCGGCCTCCTCGCGGCACTTGGGACAGATGCGCCGCACAAGGCGCTGGGCCACCACCCCGATGAGCGATCCCGAGACCAGGTAGGGCTCGATGCCCATGTCGGTGAGACGCGTGACGGCGCTGGTGCTGTCGTTGGTGTGCAGTGTGGAGAGCACCAGGTGTCCCGTGAGGGATGCCTGGACGCCGATGTGGGCGGTCTCGAAATCCCGCATCTCTCCCACCATGACGATATCCGGGTCCTGGCGCAGAATGGAGCGCAGCGCCGAGGCAAAGGTGACTCCCGCCTTCTCGTTGACCTGGATCTGGGCCACGCCGGGGAGATCGTACTCCACGGGGTCCTCCACGGTGATGACGTTCACCTCGGGACGGGCCAGGGTCCGGAGCATGGCGTAGAGCGTGGTGGTCTTTCCCGACCCCGTGGGGCCGGTGAGGAGGATCATGCCGTAGGGGCGGGCGATGAGCGATTCCAGAGAGGTGCGTTCTTCCTCCGCCATGCCGAGATCCTCCAGGGAGAGAAGCCCCTGGGCCTTGTCGAGGATGCGGAGAGCCAGGCGTTCCCCGTGCTGGGTAGGGACACTTCCCACGCGGATGTCCACGTCCCTGTCTCCCAGAGAGATGCCGATGCGCCCGTCCTGGGGAACAAAGCGCTCGGCGATGTCCATGCGGGCCATGACCTTGATCCGGCTCGTCAGGGGAGCCTGATGCCCCTTGGGAAGGCGGAGTTTTTCCAGGAGCACTCCGTCGATGCGGTAGCGGATGACCAGACTGTCCTCAAAGGGTTCGATATGGATGTCCGTGGCCCTTTCGCGGATCGCCTCCTGGATCACGCCGTTCACGAGCCGGATGACCGGCGCGTCCACGGAATCGGAGAGCACGTCCTCCCGGACGAGGTCCGACAGATCCTCCACGGCCTCGATGGCGCCGGTGGTCTCCTCGCCGAGGGAACTCCGCATGTCGTAGAGCGCCCGGATCAGCTCGGCGATGCGTTCCTGGGGGTGAAGTTCCACCTCCACGGAGCGGTTGAGGAACGCCCCGAGGATCTGGGCCGTGGCGTACTGCTCCAGCGAGGAGATGGCCACGACGAGAAGATCTCCGGAGGTGCGGATGGGCAAAATACCGAACTGGCGAAGCGAATCCAGGCTCAAAGACGGCGGCAGCAGCGCCCGGATCTGCTCTGGCCCGGGAAGGGACATCGGTGCGGAGGACGCGGCCGACGCACCTTCCGCCGTTACGGCGCGTTTCTCTTGCGAAAAGGTTTTCGTCGTCTCCGTCACTGCTTCTTCACCGCTTCCCGATAGAGCTGTTCGAACCGTTTCTGCACCGCATCCTCGTGGGGAGAGAGCTGCAGGTCCCCCGATTCGGCCACTTCCCGGGTGATAGTGCTCAGTTCGCCGGGCTCCTCCACGATGTAGGGGGTGAGAAAGACCATGAGATCCACCTTTTCCTTCTGCTTCACCGTGCGCTGAAAGAGATTACCGACCAGCGGAATGTAGGATAGGCCGGGAACGCGCTGGCGCAGCGATTTCTCCGCCTCCTTCATCAATCCGCCCAGGATGACCGTCTGCCCGTCCTCCACGGTGATGGAGGTCTTGATCTCCCGTTTGGTCGTCACGGGACGCTCCGAGGCCATGGAGGTGAGCACGTCCTCCACGATCTGCTCGATTTCGAGCACCACCAGGTTGTTGCTTCGGACTCTGGGCGTGACCTTCAGGATAAGCCCCGTGTCCTTGTACTCGTAGCTGTTCTGCACCGCCGACGGATTGGAGGTGTCGGAGGTCTTGGATTTGAGCTGGGGGATGACCTGTCCCACCTGCAGGGAGGCGGGAACACTGTCGGTGCACAGCACCCGAGGCATGGAGAGAACATTGATGGCGTCGAACTTCTTGAGGAGATTCACGTAGGCGAAGACGAGCCCCTTGCCCTCGTAGGAGGTGATCACATGATCGTTGCCGCTGCTGTCGGTGTAGATACTCTCCACCTTGGTGAGGTTCTGGAACCACTCCAGGAAGGTGTCCGGAATGGCCGTCTCGCCCATGCTGAGCTGTCCGCCGAGAATGGCGTCTCCCGTGACGGAGCCGCCCCAGGTAGCCCAGTCAACGCCGGCGTTGTCCAGCTTGGTCATGTTCACCTCCGCCACGAGACCGCGGATGAGCACCTGCTTGGGACGCCGGTCGAGCTGGTCCAGAATTTTCACGATGGATTCGTACCGCTGGGAGGATGCGGCAAAGATGACCGTGTTGTTGGGCTCGTCCGCCACGGCCACGGTGGGAAGCTTGCCCTGCTGGTCCGCCTGCATGCCCGCGGCCATGGCGAGGAGCTGACTGAGTTTCTCCGCCACGTCCTTGGCTCCGGCGTTCCGGAGCTGGTACACGTGGAACTCGCCTTCCACACTGGGCACGTCGAGACGGGCCACAAGGTCGTCAAGCTCCTTCGCTCCCTTGGGATCGTGGACCACGACGAGGGTTTTTCGGGCATCGTCCGCCACGGCCACCACGCCGAAGAGAGCGGAATTGGCCTGCTGGGAGAGGGTGTTCAGGTAATTGACGAGCGTGCTGGGAGGAATGTGCCCCAAGGAAATCACCCGGGTGATTCGGGAGCTGTCCGCGACATCGAGCGCATGAATGATGCCGATGGCTTTCTGCACGTCCGTGGCACGCCCCACGAGCACGATGCCCGTGCCGGAATCGAGGGGCGTCACGGTGACGGTGGGGATATTGGGCTGAATGGCCTTGAGGACGAACCCCGCCGAGACATAGTCGAGGGGAACCACCTGGGTGACGCTCTGTTCTCCTAGGCCGGGACCGACCCGCCCCTTGCGGACGACGGGATCCGCCGTGGCACCTGCCTTCTGAGAGCTGGCCACCCTCGTATACCCCGGCTGAGGAACGAGGGACAAGCCGTACATCTCCAAAACGGAGATCATCACCTGCCGCGCTTCCTTGAGAGAGACGGGGCGCTGGGAGAGAAGCGTGACGTTCCCCTTGAGGTTGGGGTCCACGACGATGTTCTCCTCCAGAAGCTCCGACATGAACCGGAGAAACTTCACCAATTCCAGATCCTTGAAGTTGAACTGCACCCGGCCGCTTTCCCGCATCATTCGCGCCGCCTCGACAAGGTTCAGCTCGTCCTGGGGGTTGGCGCCGTTTCCGTTCGGCGCGGGCTGGGTCGCCTGTGCGAAGGCACCGCTGAAACAAAGCATGGACAGCACCCCCGCCAGAAGCACCCCCGCGACGATGCGGCGCAGCAGGTCTTTCGTGTCGCAATGTCTCTCTCGGTTCGTCATTGTTTTCCCCCCGCTGGTTACGGCAGATAGAACAGAACGGATCTGTCCTTGTAGGTCACGTAAAGCTTTCGGAACTGAATCGTCGTCAGGTCGTTCATCACGCTCTGGTCAACCTTCTCGATCCGCCAGGAAAGGTCGCCGCTGACGCTCTCGTCGGGGACGCTCGCACCGCCCAAGAAAAGGATCTGGAGCGCCCTGGCCTGGTCGAGAAGTTCCCGCTGGAACACCACCTCCGCGATGGCCTTCTGGGAGATCATGGCGAGGCGGAGGGCTCCCGTGGCGGCGAGCCCCAGGATGGTCACCGCGACAAGGACCTCCAGCAGCGTGAACCCCCTCCGTCTCATCGGACCACGTAGTTGAGCTGCACCGGCTCGTCCTTGCGGACCACGCTCACCTCGAACCGCTCGCCTCCCATGAGGGAATTGATGGCGTTGGCCACGTCGCCCATGTTGCTGATGGGAATGCCGTTCACTCCCTGAATGACGTCACCGGGGCGAACCCCCAGGGCAAAGAGGATGCTGTTCTTCTCGATGTTCCGGACCTCTATCCCCGCGGCGACGCCGTCGGTGATCTTCGGAACCAGCCGGACCTTCTTCAATTCGTCGAAAGGGTTGAGCAGAAGCTCGTTCACCGTATCCCGGGCGATGACTCCCTCCTGCCCCGGCGCGGCGGGCGTGAGGTTTTCCGCAGCGGAAGAGGATTCCGCCGGAGGAGGCGTCGGAGTGTCCGCCGCCCGCTCTTTCGATGTCGGCTTAGCGGGAATCTGCCCACCCCCGTCGAGCACGCGAAAGAAGAGTTCGTGTTCCTCCTCGCCTGCGGCAAGCAGAACGCTGTTCTTGGCGACGCGCCGCAGAAGCCATCCCTCCACGCGCTGTCCCTGAAGCACGAGGGACGTTCCTCCGGGACCGGCGAGCCAGGCCGCCACGGGAGGCATGGTCCCGACAAGAGAAAGTTTCCCGATGTCCGCGACCGGCGCCGCTTCCTTCTCCACGGGCGTTTCCGGCGACGTCCCTTTGTCCTCGGAAAGCGCACAGCCTGAAGCGACACCGAAGGGAGAGCGGGCGACGAAGAGGCGCATTCCTTCCGGAACGGAAACAACGCCACTTCCGGGGGCCGATGCCGAAGCGGCACGGATCACCGTGGCTATGCGGCTTTCCATCACCTGGTGCTGCAGAAAGAGCCCCAGCAGGGTAGCGCAAAACCAACCGATGATCCAGGCGCAGAGCACCCCCAGCACCCAGGGCAGAGTTTTTTCCAGAATGCCCACGGTACGGGGGGAGACGACGAGATCTCCGCCACCGAAGGAAAGAAACCGATCCCGCAGCAGGGCCTTCATCGGCGCACCCTCCATTCTCCCGCCGAGCCATCCCGGGCAAGGGGAAGAATCGACGTGAGCGCATTCAGGGCGGAATCCAGCTCCGCCGGAACCTTGAGGCGCAGATCCGCCCCGGTGATTTTTGCCGTCGCGGGAGAAACGGCAATGTACCCGGAGGCCGCGAAATCACCCTTGATGTCCACTTGCTCCAGCGCAATCCCACCACTTCCCGCGACAAGGCGGAAAGAACCGCCGCGCCAGGAGGCCCCTTTGCCGCCGAGCATGCGCATGTCACCTCCCGAAAGAGAGACGGCACAGACACCCCGCCGCTCCAGGAGCGACGCCATTGGGTGAGGCGTCACGTCCAGCCTTCCCTCACGAAGAGTCAGGAGCGGCGATGCAAGGGAAAGGTTGACGAAGGTGAAGCGAGGGAACATTCTTCCCTCCACGGCAATATCGTCGTAAAGAAGCGCGAACCCCTGTTCGGCCAACCGAGGCGCGGTACGAGCCAGGGCATATCGGGCCGCTCCCTCCCAGGGGAAGTGCACCCAGAGAGCGAGGAGAACGACGAGAAACAAAACCGCCCCGTAAAGAACGGAAGAGAGCCGACGGGTCATTGCCCCACCCCCACGAGCAGGGAAAGAAGATAGAGCTTCTCCCCTCCGGAGGGAAGCACTTTCAGTTCCGCGGAGCGAACGGAGAATCCTTCCGCGCCGAGTTCCTGGAGCAGACGTCCCAGCTCTTCCCCGTAAAGGCGTTCCACCTGCACGGCGATGCCCGTTCCGGAGGAGGCGAACTGAGCGACGCGATCCCGCAGGGCAAGGCGGTCGAGCATCCGGGAGAGCACCCCCAGGGCATCCACGGCGGAAAGCTCCTTTGTCTCCTCTTTACGAGGAAGGGCCTGATACTGGGAAAGCGTGCGCATGAGTTGAAGAAAACGCCCCTCCTGCACCGCCACACGGGCATCCACGCTCCTTGCGTCGGCACGCCACAGAAACCCGGCGCTCCACACGAGAAGACAGAGAAGGGCAAGCAACAGGGAAACACGGGAATCTTTGAACCCCTCGCCGAACCGGGCCGGAAGATTCCCGAAGCTCATCCCCTTCATGATGTGGACCACCTCACTGTCATGGTGAAACGAAGACCGCCTCCCGGCGCCTGGGAAATGTCCCCGAGTTGTGCCTCCATCCTCGACGAGGCGTTCTTCGCACCGAGGAGGGCACACTGCCGCTGAAAGGCCTGAATCGCCTCCACCGTCGCGGCGGAACCGATGATCTCCGCTCCGTCTTCTCCGTAACGCAACGTCTCGAGAAGGATGTCCTTTCCTTCCGTCGCCTCCCAGGCCTCGCCGAGGAGGGCGATGAGATCCGCCAACTGCACGCTCTTCCCCGTTCCCTGGGCCTGCATGAGCCGGGCTCTTGCCTGGCTGAGCGGATCGTTCACGGGACCGTCTCCGAAAACAGAGCGGTAGGCTGTAACGGCGCTGGTACGGAGCCTGTCGAGATAGAGTTCTCCCTCCCGCAGGGAAAGCCTGGCTCCGGCGGCGAAGAGGAGCCCCAGGAGGGTCGCCGCGAGCAGCGCCCGTCTCCAGAGAACCAGCAGACGATCCGTGACGAGGGCCGCATCGACTCCTCGAGAGGACACACTGAACTCCGCCAGGGACGGAAACGCCGCGAGAGTGCGTTCCGCGGCGGCGAAAAGGGCACCCGCCGCTTCCTCCGGCTGTTCCTGGGCGTCGAAACGGATCAGTCGCGGTATCTCGCGCCCTGCGGCACCGCAGTACTTCCGGAGCCACTCCTCTTCTTCATTCGGGGTGTGCCCTTCCCGGGGACGCCAGCGATAGAGAACGGGAATTCCTTCCTGAAAGAGGAGAGAACAGAGGTTTTCCTCGTCGGCCCATACCACGGCGCCGTCCTCTCCCGCATCGGCGGCGAAGGCGAGGGGAACGGGCCAGACCGTGACGGACTGGTTCCGGTCAACCCGTTCTCCGAGACGCACGAAATCCTTTCGGGAAAGAATCCACGCCACACCGCGAGCCCCCTTCCCGCCTCCCTCGACAACGAGGGGAAGGATTTCCACGTCACCGAGCCCACTCCGGAGAGGCTGCACCTGAAGGCGCAGCGCCTCGCGGATTCGCGTCACATTTGAAAAGGGAAAGGCGAAAGGACGCAGCGACAGGGTCTGCATTCCCGAGACGAGAAGCAGTGTGGGACGGGACAGATCGGGCTCCGATACGGCACGGAAGCGCCCACCTTCGGGAAGAAGGTAGCCTTTTCCCGTTCGGAGACAAGGTATCAGGGCACGTCGCTTCATAGAGCGCTCTTCCTTCCCTCGATCATTGGTCTCTTTCGTTTCCTCCTCCGCCCGAGAGACAAACCGGAACACCTCGGCCCGAAAAGGACGAGGTTTGCGGAAAGGAGGTCTTCAGTTCCGGAGATCGGACCCGCTCGAAAGAGCAGTCCGCTCCTTCCAGAGAACGACGCGGCATTCCTTCTGGGCCCGCCGGAGGACTCCCTGGTACAACGCGGCGTGACCACTTCCGCCCGCTTCCTGTACGCGAATGTCCACCTGGAAATACTCGCTCGATACGCCGAGCAATCCCGCCAGCCTGGGAATCGCGCCCTTGGGGAGCATCTTGTTGACATCACTCATGTTTTTGAAAGGCGCGTCCTTTCTTGCGGCGACGATCCGCGCCGCCGCCCCGTCGTCCATCTCGGAGTCGAGGAGTTCCAGCACGCGCCGGGGAGCCATGTTGACGTTGATTTTCGCTCCTCCCCAGATGTCGCAGTAATCCCGGAACCCGAGCCGCCCCAGAGCACGGTTCCCTTCCAGGAACACCTCGTCCACGCCGGGGCAGTTTCGCAGCTCCGAAAGATCCGCCAGCGCACGGTTCGGAAAATCTCCCCGCTCCGCCCCTCCGAGACGGGGGGATTTGTCCGCGTCGAGGAAATCGAGGAGCAGTGATTCCAGATCGGAACGCCCCAGTGTGACGAGCACCTGCGTCCAGGGATATTTGAGTTCCCGCCGGAGCGTCCTTCGATCCGGAAGAAAGAGGGCGTTCACCGGAATCTTCCCATCCAGAGGCGTAATGGTCACGGAGAAGACCTTGCCGTCGTCGGTGGGAAAGACATACTCCGAAAACCAAGGTTCATGAAGCGAGTCATAGGCGTTCGGGTCCTGCAGAAGTCCCAGAGCGACTTTGTGTAGCAGCACATAGGCGATGCTCCGGGACTCCTGGGTGAACCGCTCATAGAACACGGCACGCATCTGTGTTCGTGCGAACCAGGCGAAGGCGGTCACTCCCGAGAGCAACGCCATGACCACGAGGAGCACCGCCACGAGCACGAAACCGCGATTTGCCCGGCGGAAGGACGCGGAAGCACTACAGTTGGGGAAGCCAGTCCTCATAGGTGACGCTCTTTTCCTGCCTGCCGATGGTCACTCGAAGCGCGAAGGGATATCGCCCCGCGTAGGAATCCACCCACTTTCCCCGATCGTAGGCAGCAACGCGGAAGCTGTCCACACCGGGCAGGACCAGTTGGGCCCTTCCAGGGTCGAGGTTCGCCGGATCCACCTCGTTGGCGGACACGTAGGGGAGAATCCATCGGTACAGTCCCGGCAGAGCCGTACTGCCGATATCCGCACGAACGACTCTGTAGACGATGGTCCCGATGGGACTTCCGTAGAGAAGCGGTGCCGCGGAACGAAAGAGCACCGCATCGTCGGGAACGCCACCGAGGCGCTCCCGGGAGGCAATCCGGAACAACACGTCCCCCGTGGCGGGAAGCATCTCCCGCAGATCCCCCGCGATGGCCGCCGCCGCCATCCGCAAAGCCCGCTTCTGGCCGTATTCTTCCTCCAGGTCTCCCAGATTTCGCAGCACGTGGAAGAGCGGCGCCCCGGCAAGGGTGAACACGACCGCCACGAGGGCAACCACGGTGAGCACCTCGAAGAGTGTGAACCCCCGCCGCCGGGCCATCTTTTCGTTCACTCCACCCTGGAAGGCACGAAACGCATTCGGAGTTCCACCACAAGACTGCGCTGATCGAGTTCGTGGACCTTCCACGTCACGGCGACACCTTTTTTCTTCTGGTATTCCACGATTTCGCCCAACTGGCGCAACACCTCTCCTCCAGGACCGGTCGAAGCCGGCTCTCCGGGAAGAGAGACTTGCTCCGCCGTCGCGGGCGGGCATTCCTCTTCGATCTCGCCATCTTCGACATGCCCCGAGAACGAAGGGCGATCCGGAGAAGCGAAGGATGCCGTTCCCAAAGTTCTTTTGCGCCGTTCCATCTCCCGGGCGGTCACGCCTTCGTTCACCGCCTCTCCGGCAAGACGGATCTGGTCCTCCTCGTCGAGCCCCACAAGTGCTCTGGCTTGGCGTTCACCGAGCTTTCCCTCTTCGATCAGCTTCTGGACGGGGGAAGCGAGCTTCAGAAGGCGAAGTTTGTTCGCCACCGCCGCCTGGGAGCGCCCGATGCGCCGGGCAAGTTCCACCTGGGTCATGCCGCTTTGCTCCAGAAGCTCCGCAAGGGAACGGGCTTCCTCCACGGGAGAGAGATCCTGGCGCTGCAGGTTCTCCACCAGGGCGAGCACGTGCTGATCCTGGGGAGTCACCTCCACCACCCGGGCTGGGATGGTGCTCCTTCCGGCCATTCTCGATGCGCGAAGCCGTCGTTCACCCGCGACAAGTTCATAGCCTTCCGGTGTCTCCCGGACGAGAACGGGCTGAAGAACCCCCACCTCGCGGATGGAGGAGGCAAGTTCCTCCAATCCGTCGGGATCAAAATGACGACGGGGCTGCCTCGGGTTCGGCAGCACCGCATCGAGTTCGAGAAGAAGCAGGCGTTCATCCTGGACGGCACTCTCTTCGCCCTGTTCCGCCTCGGAAGTCGGAGGAGTGGGTTCGGAAGGAATTTCGGAGGCGGAAAGGTCAGCGGAAAGATCAAGGGGCTGATCCACGGGGAACAGAATGCTCCGGCCTTCGTCGTGACGAATCTCCGAGGGAGTCTTGTCCGATCCCTCGACAACGGTTTCGCCCTGCCTGTTCTTGAGAAAACGGACTACGTCCATGGAGAGCCTCCTTTTCCGCTTCGCCGGCATTCTCCCACTCTGCACAAGTCGGGGTCAACCGTAAAGTGGCCGACCCTCGCAAAGGACACCCTTTCCTCAGAAGAGACGCTCCGCGTTGACGAAACGGGCGTATTCCTTGAGGAAGACGAGGTGCACACTCCCCGTGGGTCCGTTACGATGTTTGGCCACGATGATCTCCGCCCGGTTGTCCTCGAGGTCGGGATTCGCGGTGGCCTCGTAGTAGCCGGGGCGGAAAAGGAGCACCACGAGGTCCGCGTCCTGCTCGATGGCGCCGCTGTCCCGAAGGTCCGAGAGCTGGGGTCGCTTGTCCTGGCGCTGCTCCACCGCCCGGGAGAGCTGCGAGAGAGCCACTACGGGCACATCCAGTTCCCGGGCGATACCCTTGAGCGCCCGGGAGATCTCGGACACTTCCTGCTGTTTGCTCTCCGCGGGACGAGGGGTGCGCATGAGCTGCAGGTAGTCCACGACGACAAGTCCCACCTCCTGGACCATGGCCTTGAAACGGCGGCACCGGGCGCGCAGTTCCAGCGTGGAGAGATCGGAACTGTCGTCGATATAGATTGGGGCCTGAGCAAGGCGGCCCGCGGCCTCGGCGAGACTGTCCCAGGCACTCTCGTGAAAGGTTCCCGTGCGGAGATCGTGGATGTTGATCCGCGCCTCGGCACCGAGCATTCGCTGCACGAGCTGCTCCGCCCCCATCTCCAGGCTGAAGAGGAGGACGGGGCGCTTTCCGTTCACGGCAGCTCCCTGGGCGACGTTGAGGGCAAAGGCGGTCTTACCCATGGAGGGGCGGGCCGCGACGATGTTGAGGCTCCCCGGCTGGAGACCGCCGGTGATGCGGTCGAAGTCGACAAAGCTCGTGGCCGTCCCCGTGACGGGCTGCCCCCTGTGAAAGTTCTCCTCGATCTGCTGGAAGGCGGTGCTCAGCACATCTCCCACATGTTTGAAGGGTGTACCGCCGCCACGCTGGGACAGTTCGAAGACGGAACGCTCCGCCTCGTCCAGGATGTCCCCCAGTTCGCGGTCCTCCGCATAGGCCAGGCGCACAATGGCCCCTCCCGCCTGGATGAGGCGACGTCGTACCGCTTTGTCCCGCACGATCTCCGCGTGCCAGGCCACGTTCGCCGTGGTGGGAACACCGTCCACGAGGGCCGCCATGAAAGACTGCCCGCCCAGCTTTTCCGCGAGGTCGCGCCGTCCCACCTCTTCCCAGAACGTGAGGAGATCCACCGGGCGGTCCTTCCGGGACATGGTTTCCATGATCTCGAAGCCCATGCGGTGATGCAGGTCGTAGAAATCCTCGGGAGTGAGCATCTCCGTTGCGGTAAGGAGTGCATCCCTGTCGAGGAGGCACGCACCAAGCACGGCCCGTTCCGCCTCCAGGCTATGGGGCGGAACACGATCGAAAAGGGAATCCGCCACTTATTCCGCCTCCACCAGGACCGTCATGGCCACGTCGATGCCCGGGTGCAGATGAATCGAAAAAGGGAAGGTGCCGCAGGACCGAATGGGCTCTCCGAGACGCACATCCTTCTTGTCCACCTCCTGGCCGAGCTGAGTAGACACAGCCTGGGCGATCTGGGCCGAGGTGACACTTCCGAAGAGTTTGCCACCTTCACCCGCGCTGACCTTCACCGAGACCCGTTTGCCCTGGAGATGGCGCTGACGTTCGAGAGCCTGTTGCTCCTGCTTCTTTGCCTTGTTTTTCCTGGTTTCCTGGCGTTGCTCCCATTCTCTGATTTTTCCAGCGTCGGCTTCCTCCGCAAGTCCCCTGGGAATGAGATAGTTCCTGCCATAGCCGTCGGCCACGTCAGCCAGATCTCCCGACTTCCCCACACCGGACACATCTTTGGTAAGTATGACTTTCATCGTTGCGTCACCTCCGAAACCGAGTTCGCACGTCCAGCCACATGTCGGCCATGCCGAGGAGCAAACAGAGCTGCGACAGGAAGGGGACGAAGAGAAGCAGCGCGAGAAGCCCGTAACGGAGAAGCCCCACTCCCTTGTGATGCAGCCATGCCATGGCTACCGACGCACCCTGGACGAAAAAGAGCATGCTCACCAACACCCGCAGATTGAGCCCCATTCGGAACGCAACCTGCCGCACTCCCTCGGAGGCGAATCCGTTCTGTTCTGCGGCCTTCGAAAGAAAGAGCAGCAGTACCGAGGCGAGAAGCGCCCAGAAAATGCTCCGGGGAAAACGCCACTCCGAAAAGGACGGGAGTTCGGGCATGCCGGGCATCCCCAGGCGGCGCACCACCAAATTGCTCACCACGTAGCTGAGCCAGCAGTCCATGCCCGCCGCCACGACAAGAAGCGAGGGAAAGACCAGGGGCAGTATGCCCAGGGTCTGTTCCATCTGGGCACGAAACGCGGCGACCGCCTCGGAAGATGCAGCCCAACCCCCGGCGGAGGCGAGCATTCTGTCCAGCACCTGCTGCATCTCTCCGGGGTCCACCGAAAAAGGGTTCAACCCGGTGATCTTCGTGATGAGCAGCATGAGAAGCAGCTTGCTGCCCAGGGAGACGAGAATACCGTAGAGCATGATTTCCACGCCGCTCCGGTAGCGGCGTGCGAGCCATCCGATGCCGACGCCGAGGACACCGAAACCGAGCGCGAAGAAAAGAGCGCTCACCGGGCCCAAAAAAGCCGCGACAAGAAACGCCGCCACCCCCATGCCGGCGAGCGCTCTCCGAAGATTGTGCCGCAATCCGAGAATGACGAGCGGCGCAGGACAGAGCAGCGTCACCACCACACCCAGAAAGGGAAGGAGATGGCTCGCCAGAAAGAGCACCACTGCCAGCGCCACGAGAAGTGCCGATTCGACCAGGGCCCGGGTGGGATTCATGGATCACCTCCGGATAGAGAAATGGGGGAGGAGCACATGCCCCTCCCCCACGGACTCGCGCATGCCGCCTAATCGGCGGTGAAGGGCACGAGAGCCATCATGCGGGCCCGCTTGATGGCCATGGTGAGCTGCCGCTGATGCTTCGCGCAGTTTCCCGTGACTCTCCGGGGAAGGATCTTTCCGCGCTCGGAAATGTATTTCCGCAGCCGTTCCACATCCTTGTAATCCGCGGAGTCAAGCTTGTCCACGCAGAAGAAGCATACCTTGGGACGACGCTTGTTGCGCTTTCTGTTGGCAAAGGCCATGTGCCTTCCCTCCTTCGTTTAAAAGGGGATGTCCGCCTCTTCCCCGCCTCCGGTTCCGTCGATCTCGGCGAAGTCCATGGGGAAATCTCCCTCCATCTCTCCGCCGAAACCGCTTTCGCGAAGGCTCGCCACCTGCCCGGAACGGAAGGAACCCGAGGGGGCGCCGTAGGACTCCTGTCCTTCCTCACGGCGGGGGCTTCCGAGAAATTGCACGTTTCGGGAAACGATCTCCGTGAAGGTGCGTTTCTGACCGTCTTTTTCGTAGCTGCTGACGCGAATGCGCCCCTCCACAAGCACGGCACTGCCCTTTCGGAGATATTTCTCGCAGTTTTCCGCCTGGGCGCCCCAGGCGCTCACGGGAATGAAATCCACCTCTTCGTGAATTTCCCCGTTCTGCCCCTTCCACTTCCGGTTCACCGCCACCGCGAACTTGGCGACGGCTTGTTTTGAGGCGGTGTAGCGAACTTCCGGATCCCTCGCCACATTGCCCACGATAACCGCCAGGTTGAATCCGCGAGCCATGGGGAACCTCCTATTTTTCCTGGAGCACCACGATGTGACGCATCACCTGGCTCTTGAGCCGAGTAATACGCTCCAGCTCCTTCACCTGAACCGGATCGAGAGTGAACGAATAGATCGCGTAGAGTCCCTCGGTCTTCTTCTGGACGGGATAGGCAAGACGCCTCTTCCCCCATCTGTCGATCTTGGATATTGTTCCTCCAAGGCCGCGCACCATTTCCGCAACTTCCTCCACCGACGCGTTGTAATCCTCCACGTCGGGGTGGAGCAGCACCATCATCTCGTAGGGCCGCACCACCACTCACCTCCTCCCTTTGGGCTGACGGCCTCTCCTTCGAGGGAGAGGCAGGGAAACACAGCAAGTTATTATACGTTACGGGTCGGTTCTGGGCAAGACCTTGGGGGGTTCGCCGGAAACCACGACCAATTTGTAGATCCGTTCATCCGGATAGGCCAGGTTGAACTGCTCCCGGGCAAGTCGCGCCATGCCCTCCGTGGTCTTGTAATAGGCGATGGAATCCCGGAGGCGTTCGAGTTCCCTGTTCATGCGCACAATCGTGTCCATGCGCTGATCCACCTGCTGGGAGAGCCGGGCGATGCGGGCCGCCTCGAAGGTATAGGCCGTGAGGAGCACCGCCGATGCAAGTCCGAAGGCAGTGGCCAGGAGAATCCAGCGCAATCGCGGCATGTCACATTTTTTCCGGCGCACTCACACCCAGGAGCCTCAGGGCGTTTGCCAGAACGAGGCGAACAGCCTGACCGAGGAGAAGGCGTCCCTCCTGCAGCGGCGACTCCTCGCCGAGAATCCGGTGCGCGTTGTAGAAGGCGTGGAAGGCCGTGGCGAGGTCGTGGATGTAGTAGACGATCCGGTGAGGAGCGAACTCCCGGGCCGCCTTATCCACCTCCTCTGGAAAGAGCGCGAGCTTGCGCAGAACCTGGTCCTCTTCGGGGGTCGCGAGGATGTTCACGTCGAACTCCTCCGGCCTCGGCAGAACCACTCCCCTGGACTCGGCTTCCCGGAAGATGCTGCAGATCCGCGCATGGGCGTACTGGACGTAGTAGACGGGATTTTCGGCACGGGCGCTCCGGGCGAGCTGGAGGTCGAAATCCAGGTGACTGTCGCTCCGGCGCATGAGGAAGAAATAGCGCGTGGCATCCACGCCAACTTCCTCGAGAATCTCGCTGAGCGTGACGAACTGCCCAGAACGCTTGGACATGGTGACCTGCTCGCCGCCGCTCAGAAGGTTCACCATCTGGATGAGCAGCACCTGCAGGTCGTTGGGATCACGTCCGAGAGCCTCCACGGCGGCGCGCATGCGGGGAATGTACCCGTGGTGATCGGCACCCCAGACATTGATGACGAGGTCAAATCCTCGGTCGTATTTGTCCTTGTGATAGGCCACGTCCGAGGCGAAATAAGTGGGTGCGCCGTTGCTCCGGATGAGGACGCGGTCCTTTTCGTCTCCGAAGGCCGTGGCACGGAACCACACCGCTCCGTCCGCGTCGTAGGCGAATCCCCGCTCACGAAGACGTTCGATCATACGGGGCACGGCATCGTTGGTGTAGAGGCTCTTCTCGGAGAACCACACGTCAAAACGCACCCCGAACTCTTCGAGACAGGCCCGAATAGAGTCGAGGATCACTCGACAGGCATATTCCCGAAAAAAGGCGAGGCTCTCGTCGAGAGGAACGGAAAGAAAACGTGCCCCTTCTTCCTCGACGATCCTCGCCGCAAGCTCCTTGACGTACTCGCCGTGGTAGCCGTCCTCGGGAAAAGGTGCGAGATCGCCCCTGCCGAGGAGTTCGAAATACCTGGACTGAGCGGAACGTCCGAGGTTGTCCACCTGGAGCCCCGCGTCGTTGATGTAGTATTCGCGCTCCACGGTCCAGCCGGAAAACTCGAGAATGGCCGCCATGGCATCTCCCACGGCGGCGCCGCGGCCATGCCCCACATGGAGCGGTCCCGTTGGGTTGGCGCTGACAAACTCCACCTGGACCCTTTTCCCCATTCCACGCTGGTTTCTTCCGTAGTTCTCGTTTTTCTCGAAGATCTCCACCAGGACATCCTTCTGCCACCGCCGGTTGAGAAAAAAGTTCACGAAACCGGGACCGGCGACCTCGGCCCGCTCCACGTAACTGTTTTCTTCCTCGGCCAGGGTGTCCACAAGGCGCTGCGCAAGATCACGAGGCTTTTCACCAAAGAGCTTCGCCGCCTGCATGGCCGCGTTGGTCGCCCAATCCCCCTGCCCTTCCCGTTTCGGGCGTTCGAGGGCGACCCGAGGCAAGTCCTCGGGAGAAACTCCTTTTTCGCCGGCGAGCCGACACAGCGCCTCGGTGATCTGTTCCGCAAGTACCTGGGATAGTTCCTTCACGTGTTCGCCACCTCCACCACGCGACGTGCGCGTCTCTTTTCTATGGTTTCGACATCATCTGGCCCGAACGGGAAGCGTCTTGTTCCCCCACGAGGCCCACGCCGCGACAAGCTGCCTCAACGTCTCGCCCATGGAGGCATCTATCTGTTCGGCCTTCACCACAAGCTTCGTCTCCCCCAGCACGGCATTACGCTTCTCGGAGAAACGGAGCGTTTCCCTCAGGGCGATCCGTCCCTCCCCTTCCCGGCTCGGAGGAAAGGAAAGCACCCGGTATCCCTCCGGAAGGGAGAGATCCAGCTTCTGCTCCACCACGAAGGGGAAACGAATCCGCTGGGGAAATTGCTCCTGCTCCAGGGCGCGGAGCCAGGGCAGTTCCACCGACGGCATGCGGACAAGCACCTGTCCAGGCGCCGAAATCCCCACGGCGGCCTGCACAGGAAAGGAGGCGCGATAACCGTAGGGATAGGTCCGAAGCGACGGCGCACCGAACACAAAGGCACTCCCCGCAGAACGCGGCAACAGGGAAAGAATCTGCGCACCGTCAGGGACTCCGCCGGGTGAAAAAAGGTCCACCCATCCTCCCCGGACCGTCACGTCGAAGGTCCCCTGGCTCATGCCGGTCTGATCCATGGAGAGAATCCATTCAAGGGAAAGGCGGTGCTCCTCCATGGCTCCGCCCGGAACAGTCCGGCTTTCCACGCCGAGTCCCTCCGCACGATAGAGGGTTTTTCCCCGGAGGGACGGCGGCACGTTCCCCGCGGCCACGTTCTGGCCCAGATCGCAATAGAAGCTTCCTCCGTTCGGAGGAGCGCATTCCAGGACGGGACGCAGCCATGCCCGGGACGTGGCGGGGGCGTCCTCCGCCAGCGGAAGCGCGGGAAGCCACCACACCACAGCCTTCCATCCCGCGTTTCGGAGCCAGGCCTTGAGCACCAGAACACGCTCCCAGGGAGTCCAGGGCCCCTCGCCCGGAATCTCCTCCGCGGAGCGAACCCAGTCCCAGGGAACGCCGAAAAGGAGCGTTTCCCCGGTGTTCATTGCGGCAAGAAGCGATTCCCCCGCCCGTGTCCTGTTGTTCATCGTCGCGGCACGGGCGAAGACTCCCTCGGGAGAAGGAATGGCGATCGTTTCCAGCTCCGCCAGAGGGCGAAGCGATTCGAAACGTCCCTTGCGGAGGCTGAAGGCCAGGGCTGGACGCTCCTTCGCGAGAAGACTGGTGCCTTTCCAGGCGGTTCTGTTCATGATGAGCCAGGAATAACAATCCCTCGCCCCCGCTTCGCTTTTGCTCGGTTCGGGAACTCCCTCGCCTCCCCAGAGGAACGAGGCGTTCCGGGGCACTTCAACCACGTAGCGCTGTTCCCACTGGGGAAGGTCGAGTTCGAGCCAGATCAGGTCGTCCACGTTGACTCTTCTCGGATACACCTGTGTGTAGGCAAGGGTGAGAGCTGTCTGTTCTTCCAAGGGGGGAATGCGGACCTCGACGATGCGGACACCCTTCCGATCCTGTTCCTGAGGAAGCAGCGGTGACACGAGACGCCCCAGCGGAACGCTGTAGAGCGCGGCCTCGGACACCGACGCGTCGCCCCCCTCGGGAACGGGAATCTGCCAAGTGCGCCATTCCTCGGACACACCAGGCCCAAGGAGCACGACCCAACGGGATTCGCGCACCATGTCACCGTTGGCCTCCAGACGATACCGCATTTCCCGAAGCCAGACCATGCCGGGAGCATCGCCGAAGGCACTCGTCGCCGGCGCCTCTCGGGCGAGGCGCATCACTTCCAATGCGCCGTTCCAGGCGAAGCTCCGGCCCGGAAGAAACAGCATTCCGAGGAAGAGCACCCCCAGCAAAAACGGTCGCACTCTTTCCAGTGAACGCGCGTTCGTCGCCGCAAAAGCGGTTGAGGAACTCCTCGCGGTGCTGCCGCACATCTCCGTCGTCATGGACTTCGCCTCCCCCTGGATCTCTTCTGAAAAACCGCCTCCTCCGAAACACATGCGCCCCCTCCGCATCACGAGACTCTTCCGCAACAATGCTTGTACTTCTTGCCGCTGCCGCAGGGGCAAGGATCGTTCCGTCCGACCCGTTCGCCCTTCCGAAGCGGCACGCGCTCCCCTCCGGAGCCCGGTGTCTCTTCCCGGGAGGCGCCGAGCAGAACTGGAACGGGAGTGACCGCACCGGGGCGGACAGAACCGGAGCGCCCTCCGCCAGGAGCGGCGCCTTCGGCAACGACGGAGACGCGGAAGACCAGTTCCGCCACGCTCTCCCGAACCCGCCCGAGCATTTCCTGGAACAGGTTGTAGGATTCGAACTGGTACTCCAGCAGGGGATCCTTCTGCCCGATGGCGCGAAGACCGATGCCGCGGCGGAGTTCGTCCATGCCGAGGAGGTGCTCCTTCCAGCGGGAGTCCAACACGTGGAGCACCACGAAGCGGAAGAGATCCGCCGCCATGTTCCCGCCGAGCTGCTTCACCTTCTCGTCGAAGCGCTCCCGAAGGTGTCGGGCGAGCTTGTCCCGGGCATCGAGCGCCTCGGCACGGCTCGCGACTCCTTCAATGAAAGTCTCCGCCCCCGGACCGAAGACAGCCTTAAGGCGCACTGCCGCAGCATTTGTGTCGGGTTCCGCGTCACCTTCGGGGAACGCCGTGTCGATGATGTTCGCAAGGGTGTCCTCAACGATCTCCCAGGCGTGCTCGACGATGCCGTCCTCGGCGGCGAGGATGCTGCGGCGTTCGCCGTAGACGGCTTCCCGCTGCTGGTTCATGACGTTGTCGTACATGAGGAGCTGGCGGCGAATGTCGAAATGATACTGCTCCACCTTGCGCTGGGCGTTCTCGATGGCCTTGGTGAGGAGCGAGTGTTCGATGGCCTCCCCCTCCTCCATGCCGAGCTTCTCCATGATTCCCTGGATACGCTCGGAACCGAAGAGGCGAAGCAGATCGTCCTCGAGGGCGAGATAGAAACGGCTGGTTCCGGGATCGCCCTGGCGGCCGCCCCGTCCGCGGAGCTGGTTGTCGATACGCCGTGATTCGTGCCGCTCCGTGCCCAGAATGTGCAGCCCCCCCGCGGCAAGAACCTTCTCCCGCTCCGCGGCGCATTGGGCAACCATTTCCTCCCGGATGACCGCGAAGGACTCCGGGTCGGCGACGGGATCCACCCCACGGAGCCTCGCCTCGTCACGAGCGAGAAACTCCGGGTTGCCTCCCAGCACAATGTCCGTGCCGCGACCCGCCATGTTCGTGGCCACCGTCACCGCACCAAACCGCCCCGCCTGGGCGACGATCTGGGCCTCCTTCTCGTGGTATTTGGCGTTCAGCACTTCGTGGGGAATCTTGCGGGCCTTGAGCAACTTGCTCATGACCTCGGAATTTTCTATGGAGGTCGTTCCCACAAGCACCGGCTGCCCCTTGGCGTGGCACTCGGCGACCTCCTCCGCCGCGGCAAGGAATTTTTCCCGCTTGGTCCGGAAGATGGCGTCGCTGAAATCCTCGCGCACCAAGGGCCTGTTCGTTGGAAGCACGATCACGGGAAGGCCGTAGATCTCCTTGAATTCCTCCGCCTCCGTCGCGGCGGTACCCGTCATGCCCGCGAGCTTGCGATACATACGGAAGTAGTTCTGCAACGTGATCGTGGCGAGGGTCTGATTCTCCCGGCCGATCCGCACCCGTTCCTTGGCCTCGATGGCCTGGTGCAGTCCATCGGAATAACGGCGCCCGAACATGAGCCGCCCCGTGAACTCGTCCACGATGACGATTTCCCCGTCCTTCACCACGTAGTGCACGTCCCGCTGAAAGAGATGGATCGCCTTGAGGGCCTGCACCAGCTTGTGGGCCATCTCGGAATGCTGCCAGTCCGAGAAGAGCCCCGCGTGGCCGAGAATCTGCTCCGCCCGGGCAATTCCCTCTTCGGTAAGGGCGAGATTGCGCTCCTTCTCGTCGATTTCGAAGTCCGCACCCTTCTGGAGTTTTCGGGCCGCTCTGTCCGCCACGACATACGGTTCCGTGGCGTCCTCGGAAGGGCCGGAAATGATGAGCGGCGTCCTCGCCTCGTCGATGAGAATGGAGTCCACCTCGTCCACGATGGCGAAGGCATGCCCCCGCTGGACAAGCTGCGAAGGATGGACCGCCATGTTGTCCCGAAGGTAGTCGAAACCGAACTCGCTGTTCGTGCCGTAGGTCACGTCGGCCCGATAGGCTTCCAAACGTTCCTCCTGGGGCATATAGGGATAAAGGACACCGACGGAAAGCCCCAGGAAACGGTAGATCGGTCCCATCCACTCGGCGTCGCGCTTGGCCAGGTAGTCGTTCACGGTGACCACGTGCACACCCTTGCCGCTCGCCGCACCGAGAACCACCGCAAGGGTCGCCACCAGCGTTTTCCCTTCTCCGGTCTTCATCTCCGCGATCTTGCCCTCGGAAAGCGCCATACCTCCCATGAGCTGCACGTCAAAGTGCCGCATTCCGAGCGTTCTCACCGCCACCTCCCGGACAACGGCAAAAACATCCTCCAGAATTTCGTCCTCTGGAGTTCCTTCCAGAACTTGTTTTCGAAGGGCATCGTAGCGGCCTGCAAGCTCCTCGTCGTTCAGAGAGCGCAGTGCCGCCTCCAATTCGTTGATCCGAACAACCCTCTGGCGATAGCGCCGGAGAGCGCGTTCGTTGGGGTCGAGCCCGAGGGCCCGCTTCAGGGAATCGAGCATTTCCTCACCTCTACTGTTGTAGGAAGCATTCCTCCGACCTTCGGAAATTCCGGCTCTCCTCCGTAGCACACAGGAGACTCCGGAAAAGGACGGACGGAAAGCACTTCTCCAAGGTTATCCTCCCGGAAGATCCCTCCGGAGGACGAACCATTATATGCTTCTCTGTTCGGACCCGTCAAAAAAAGGGAGATACCCGAAAGGGGCATCTCCCTGGAAGCAGGCACCACCGAACACAGCGCTCCATCCGTTTTCCCCTCTGTTCCCGCTCTTGCCCGGGGCACCTCTTTCCGACACTACAATGTGTAGGGTTTCAGGTGGGCCAGGAAATGGTGGAGTCCTTTCACGGGAGGAGCATACTCCACTTTCAGGCCGTAACGAATCTTCTCCCGGCGCTTGTAGACGTTGACGATGCTTTCCGCCACGTATTCCATATGGCTGTTCGTGTAAGTGCGACGGTTGATGGCGAGACGGTAGAGTTCGAGTTTGGGGAGAATGAGCTTTCCTGTCTTCTCGTCCTCGATGGCGAAGGCGAGGGCGCCGAGGCCGATGCCGCGAATGGCTCCTTCGCGGTAGATTTCGATGGAGAGAACATCCGCCGGATAGGCCGTCTGGGGGATATGGGGCAGGAACGCCGCGGCATCGATGAAGATGGCGTGTCCTCCCGTTGGCTTCACGAAGGGGACGCCTCCCTCTTCGAGCAGATCGCCGAGATATTTCACCTGCGCCACCCGATGGGCCATGTACTGCTCGTCGGTCATCTCCCGCAATCCCTGGGCGAGCGCCTCAAGATCCCGTCCAGCGAGGCCGCCGTAGGTGGCGAACCCTTCAAAGAGAATGACCCGAGGAAGCAGCGCCTGGTAGAGCGCTTCCGTGCGACAGCAGATCATGCCACCGATGTTCACGAGAGGGTCTTTCTTGGCGGAACAGGTGATGGCGTCCGCCGTGTCCATACAGGCTCGCAGGATCGCCGCGAGGGACATGTTCCGACACGATTCCTCCCGCATCTTGATGAACCAGGCGTTCTCCGCCATGCGGGCCGCGTCGAGAAAAAGAGGAATGCCGTGCTTTTTCGCCACCCCTGAGACAGCGCGGAGGTTTTCGAGACTCACGGGCTGGCCGCCTCCGGAATTGTTGGTGACGGTGATCATAATGAGGGGAATACGCTCCCTGCCGTACTCGGCGATGGCGCGCTCGAGTTTCGCCACATCCACGTTTCCCTTGAAGGGATGCTGTACCTCGGGCTCGAAGGCCTCGTCAATGACGCAATCCACGGGCTCGGCCTCGACGTTGAAGATATGCGCCCGAGTCGTGTCAAAGGGCATGTTGAAGGGGATGATGTCGCCCTTCTTCGCGAGGGTGCCGAAGACCACGTTCTCCGCCGCTCTGCCTTGGTGGGTGGGGATCACGTAGTCGAAGCCGAGCACGTCCTTCACCGCGTTCTTGAGGGCGAAGAAACTGTCCGCTCCGGCATAGGCCTCGTCTCCTCGCATGAGGGCGGCCCACTGCTGCTTGCTCATCGCCCCCGTGCCGGAATCGGTGAGCAGGTCAATGTAAATGTCCTCGGAGCGCAAGCCGAACATGTTGCAATGTCCAATTTCAAGGGCTTTTTCCCGCTGCGCTCCGTCCGGAACGCGGACGGGCTCCACCATTTTGATGCGGAACGGTTCGGGCATAATACGTTCTACCATACGACATCCCTCCACAGTGCTGTCTTTCGCTCGACTTTGGAGGCTCATCTATGATGGGGATGCGTCTCTGCTCGGTCTTGGAACAACGTGTGTTCCCTTCGCCGATTGTAGGAGTAACCTTCCGTTTTGTCGATGGAGCAAATCCGCCTCCCGGGAAACGAGTTTCTCCCGGATCACGCCTCCGCCATGAGAAGGGCGAAGACCAGGGCTTCGTCGAGCATATGGGAGATCTCCGCGTATTCGTCGGGTTGGTGGGCGTTGTCGGCCTCCCGGGCCCAGACAACGGCGGGGATACCCCGAGCCCGAAAGTATGCGGCGCATGTTCCGCCCCCGATACCACCGATCCGAGGTTCCACGTTCAGCACCACCCGCAGGGCATCCTCCATGCGCCGGACGATAGGCGCTTCCCGGGACGTCGGCATCGCGGCCTGTTCTTTTTGAAGAAATTCCGTCCGCACGGACACACCGTAGCGTTCTTCGATCCTGCGGCGCACCTCGTCCACGACGGACAGAACCGACTCAAGTGGAACCGAAGGGAGCACACGGCAGTCGAAGCAGAACACTTCCCGACCGGGAACGGTGTTCACGTTGGGGACATTCGCGCTTCTTTTCGTGGGTTCGAAGGTCGAGACCGGCGGATTGAAGAGGATGTCTTCCTCGGGAAACGCCGCGTGGAGCGCTTCGTCGAGGGCGACGGAAAAGGCGTTTGCGGCGCGGCAGGCGTTTTTGCCGAGCTGGGGCATGCTGGCGTGCACCTGGACACCCTGAACGGTAAACTGCATCCAGAGAATGGATTTCTCGGCGATCTCGATGAAATCGCCCCGCTCGTTGCCTCCGTCGGGGACGACGAGCAGATCCTCCGAGGAAAAGAGATTCCTGTCGAGAAGGTGTCGAATGCCGTGGACACTTCCCATTTCCTCGTCCGCCACGAAACAGAGGCAAACCTCCCTGCGGGGCGTCAGACCCAACCGCTTCAGTGCCACTGCGGCATAGAGACTCGCCGCCAATTCCTGACCGTTGTCGTTGCTGCCTCTGCCGTAGACGCGCTCCTCCGTGATCCTCGGGACGAAGGGATCTCCGCTCCAGAGCCCCCGATCCCCCTCGGGAACGACGTCGAGATGCGTGACAAACCAGAGCCTCCCCGGCTCGCGTCCTGGAATGCGCACCACCAAATTGGGACGCATCACCGAGGGATTCACCTCATCGGGAAGATCGTACCGCTCGCAGGAACCGAAACCGAGTTCGGCGATTTTCTTCTCGAGCCACGCGGCCTTTTCCATCTCTCCCGTTCCGCCATCCCCGGGCGAGACGGCAGGACGAGACACGAGGGCACAGAGGGTCTCCACCATCTCCGCCCGAAGCTTCTGTACTTCTCCACGCAGCGGCGCGCACAGGCGCTGCATTTCCTCCACGCGAACATACCTCCCTTTTTCTGAACGGGTTTGTCGCTCATCAGGCTCGGATGAGAAATTCCTTTCCCTTGACCAGGTAGTCCATGCCGGACCAGACGGTGAGAATCATGGCAATCCACATGGCGACGAGACCGCCGGGGAGGTTGAAGATCATGAGGCTGATGGCGACGATCTGGCTCACCGTCTTCGCCTTGCCGCCACCGGAGGCGGCGATGACCACGCCCTCCGCGGCGGCGAGCATGCGCAGTCCGGTGACGATGAATTCCCTGGAGACGATGACCACCACGATCCACGAGGGAAGGCGTTGCAGTTCCACGAGAGCCACCAGCGCCGCCGTGACAAGTATTTTATCCGCCAGAGGGTCGATGAACTTCCCCAGATTCGTGACAATCCCTTTTTTTCTCGCAATGTATCCGTCCGCCGTGTCGGTGAGGGCCGCGGCAATGAAGACGATCCCCGCGAGAAGGTCGCCGTAGCTCACGTCCACGCCGAGGGCGTCGAGAGACGTGACCTGCACGTTGATCTTCATGGTGAGAAAGACCATCACCAGGGGTGCGAGAAACACCCTGGAGAGACTCAGCAGATTCGGCAGATTCAGTGCGTTGCCGGAAGGCACCATCGCGTTTTCCTCCTCATCCTCCCAGATAGGCCTCGCGCACTCTGGGATCGGCGATGAGCTGCTCCCCCGTTCCTTCGAGAACGACGCTCCCTACTTCGAGGACATAGGCATAGTGGGCGATTTTGAGTGCCGCGTAGGCATTCTGCTCCACCAGGAGCACCGTCTTGCCCTCGCCGTTGATGGCGGCGATGATCTCGAAGACTTCGCGGACCAGAAGCGGTGCCAGCCCCAGAGAGGGTTCGTCCATCATGATGAGTTCAGGCCTGCTCATGAGCGCCCGCCCAAGGGCGAGCATCTGCTGCTCGCCTCCCGAGAGCGTTCCGCCTTTCTGCCAGGCACGCTCGCGAAGACGAGGAAATAGTTCGAAAACCCAGTCCATGTCGGAGCGGATACCCGCCGCATCGGTCCTCGCGTAGGCCCCCAGCTTCAGGTTCTCCTCCACGCTGAGCTGCGGAAAGATGCGCCGCCCCTCGGGAACCATGGCGATTCCGGCGCGGACGATGTGCTCCGGCGAACGATGGAGAATGTCCTCCTCCTTGTAGAGGATTCTTCCTTTCTTTTGACGTACGAGCCCCGCAATGGCCCGGAGAGTGCTGCTCTTGCCCGCGCCGTTGGCACCGATGAGCGTGACGATCTTCCCCTGGGGGACCTCGATGGAAATACCCTTGATGGCATGGATGCCCCCGTAATGGACGTGCAGATTCTCAATTCTAAGCATGGACGGGGGTCTCCTCTCCGAGATAGGCTTCGATGACCTTCGGATTCGACCGAATGGCTGCGGGCTCTCCCTCGGCGATGCAGACGCCGTAGTCGAGAACCCAGATGTGCTCGCACACGCCCATGACAACTTTCATGTCATGCTCGATGAGAAGGATCGTAAGGGAAAAACGGTCCCGAATGTTCCGAATAAACGCCATGAGCGCTTCGGATTCCTGAGGATTCATGCCTGCCGCAGGCTCGTCGAGGAGAAGGAATCTGGGGTTCGTGGCAAGGGCCCGGGCGATCTCCAGACGGCGCTGTGCCCCGTAGGGAAGGCTGTCCGCCTGCTCCGAAGCGAGATGAACAAGTCCAACCGCATCCAAGAGAGAGAGGGAGCGCTCCCGAAGGTCCCGTTCCTCCCGAATCGCCGAGGGGAGTCCCAGGGCTTTCCCCCACCACGGGGAAGTCTGACGGACATGTCCGGCGATCATCACGTTCTGCAGAACCGTCTCGTTTTTGAAGAGGCGGATGTTCTGAAACGTGCGGGCAATCCCCCTGACGCAGACTTTGTGCGGCGGCAAGCCGGTGATGTCCACTCCCTGAAAGAGCACCTGTCCCTCCGTGGGAACGTAGAAGCCCGTGATCATGTTGAAACAGGTGGTCTTGCCCGCACCGTTGGGACCGATGAGCCCCACGATGCGTCCTTCCTGGACGCGGGCGGAGAACTTCTGCACGGCGGTGAGGCCGCCGAAGCGCATGGTAAGATTCTTCGTCTCCAGCACGACGCCGTTGCTCACCGTGCCTCACCTCCCCTGGCTCTGTCGCGGAAAAACATGTCCCAGCTCCATTCCCGCATGCCCATGATGCCTTCCCTGCGGAAAAGAATGATGCAGAGGAGCGCGAGAGAGAAAACCACCATGCGCATTCCCGGCACGCCGGGTATCGTAAAGCCACCGATGGTGACGGGGTTTTCCACAAAACGCAGCCATTCCAAGAGCACCGTGATGACCGCGCCGGAAAGCACCGAGCCGGTAATGGACCCGAGACCACCGGCCACGACGATCATGAGAACGTTGAAGGTGAGCATGAAGGTGAACATCTTCGGGTCGATGGTGGTGAGAAGGCTTGCAAGAAGGGCGCCGCCGATGCCGGCGAAGAATCCCCCCACGGTGAAGGAGATGACCTTGTACTTGAAAACATTGATTCCCATCGCCTTGGCGGCTACCTCGTCGTCCCGAATGGCCTTGAGGACGTTTCCCGTATTGCTCTGCACAAGACGGGCAATGAAAATCACCGCCAGAGCGCACCAGCCGTAGGTCCACCAGAGATTCGCGTAGGAAGGGATACCCTTGAGCCCGAGGGCTCCGTTCGTGATGGGTACGATGTTGTTCGCCACAACTCGGATGATTTCCGCGAACCCGAGGGTGGCGATGCCGAGGTAATCGCCGCCGAGCCGCAGCACGGGAACGGAAATGAGAATGGCGAAGAGCGCCGCCGCGAGTCCTCCCAAGAGAACCGCAACGAAGAAGGGCGCCTGCAGAACCGAAAAGGGCCAGATCAAGGGTTTGAGAATGTAGATCGTCTGTTTCTGCGCCTGGGGAAGAATCAGAAGGGAGCTGACGTAGGCCCCTACGGCCATGAAACCCGCGTGTCCGAGGGAGAACATCCCCGTGAATCCGTAGATCAGGTTCAGACTCAGAGCGAGAATGGTGTTGATGGCGATGAGATTGAGCACCTGCACCACATAGCGATCGAACGTGCGATCCGCCCACAGAAGCAATGCCGCTCCGACAGCAAGGAGCAGGAGGTTGCACAGCGTGTTTCTCGTCGTCCGTTTCATCAGACCTTTTCCTCCAGCTTCTCGCCCATCAGCCCCGTGGGCTTGACGAGCAGGATGATGATGAGCAGCACGAATGCGAAGGCATCCTTGTACCCTGAAAGGGCGGGAAGAAAGGCGACGATCATGATCTCGATGAACCCCAGAAGCAACCCCCCAACCATGGCTCCCTGGATGGAGCCGATTCCTCCCAGCACGGCGGCGATGAACGCCTTGAATCCAGGGAAACTCCCCATGAGAGGGTGTACCTGGGGATATCGAAGAGCCCACATGATACCCGACGCGGCGGCCAGGGCCGACCCCAGCCCGAAGGTGAGGGCGATGATCTTGTCCACGGAGACTCCCATGAGACGGGTGGTCTCGATGTCCTTGGAAATGGCCCGCATGGCGAGTCCCGGTTTCGTCTTGTTGACGATCCAGAGCAGTCCCAGCACGAGAACAAAGGAGATGATGGGCACGACCAACGTCAGGGGAAGAATACGCACCGCTCCGAACTCCATGATTCTCGTGAGGACCTTGGGCTGTTGTACGGGACGCGGAATGCCCGTGAACAGCACGATGGCCAGGTTCTGGATGAAGAAGGAGACACCGATGGAACTGATGAGCGCGGAAATGCGCGGCGCGTCACGCAACGGGCGATAGGCGATGCGGTCCACGAGGATTCCGGCGAAGGAGCTGGCTGCGACGGCCAGGAACACTGCGGGAAGCCAGGGCAGTTTGAACGCGATGGTGCCGAAGAAGACGAAATAAGCTCCGAGCATGAAGATGTCCCCGTGGGCAAAGTTGATGAGCCGAAGAATACCGTACACCATGGTGTACCCGATGGCGATGAGAGAGTAGAGGCTGCCGAGGGTCAGGGCGTTGAAAAAGTGCTGCACGAACATGGCAAGGCTCATACGAGCTCCCCCTTGTTACAGAAAGAGAGAGGGGGAGGGACCTCCCCCTCTCTTTGCGACCGGAACCTGCTCTGTCCGGGCAGGTGTGAAGGAGCGCCTACAGATTGGGCATGACCGTGCCGACGAAGACCTGCTTGCCGCCCTCGATCTTCTTGATGCCCACGGGTTTCTCCGCATCGTGCGTGGCGTTCATGGTGGTGCTCCCCGTCACGCCGGGGAAGTCCTTCGTCTCGGCGAGCGCTTTCGTGATCGCCTCGGGGTCGGCGGAGCCGGCGCGCTTTATGGCGTCGATAACGAGCATGTAGGAGTCATATCCGAGAGCGCTGTTCGCATTGGGCTCCTTGTCGGGATACTTTGCCTTCCAAGCCTCGGTGAACTGAACCTGAAGCTCGCTCATCTCCGGCATGGAGGGATCGTAGGGGAAGGTGGTGAAAGCAAAACCTTCAATGGCCTCTCCGCCGATCTTCACCATCTCGGGGTTGTCCATGGCGTCGCCGCCCATGATCATGAACTTGGCCCCCAGTTCCCTTGCCTGCTTGATGATGATGGCCCCCTCGGCGAAGTAGGAGGGAATGAAGAGCACGTCGGGATTCTTGCTGATGATCTCCGTGAGCTGCGCCGTGAAATCCTGGTCTCCGGACTGGTAGTTCAGCGTGGCGACGAGTTCCCCACCGAGTTTCTTGAACTGATCTTCGAAGAATTTACCGAGGCCAACGCAGTAGTCGGAGGCGACGTCCAGGAGCATGGCGGCCTTCTTGGCACCGTTGTCGAAGACGTACTGAGCAGCGGCGGCACCCTGGAAAGGGTCGATGAAGCAAGCCCGGAAGTAGTACTTCTTGCCCTGGGTCACGAGAGGATTCGTGCAGGAGGTCCCCATGACGGGGATACCCGCCTTCTCGGAGATCTCGCCGCCCGCCATGGCGAGGGAGGAACCGTAGGTGCCGATGACGGCGTGGACCTTTTCCTTCTCAATGAGACGCTGCATCGCATTGGCCGCTTCCACCTTGTCGGACTTGTTGTCGATGACGATGAGTTCGACCTTCTTTCCGAGCACCTCGGGAACGGCCTCGTGGGCCATTTTCACGCCGTCGAGTTCGAGCTGGCCGCCGAAGGCCATCTGCCCCGTCAGGGGAAGATAGACGCCGATGCGGATCACGTCCTCACTCGCAAATGCCGTTCCAGCCAGAATGCACACGAGCAACACACCAAGAATCAATCTGCCGTACTTCATGAACGCACCCCTCCTTATTCGTTTTGGCCGTCTCCGACCCTTCTTCTAGATTATACGCCATGCGTTCCATCCTGTGAACGGGAATTACACGCAAAACATTCGGCAATTCGACGGTCATTCACGGATGCCGACGCCGGGAAGGGCTTCCCGAAGGCACTCCGGAGACGGTTCCGGCAAAAGGGAAAGGTTCGCGTCGAGAATTTCCGTCCTCCGGAAACGCTGCACAATCCAGCGCGGATCATTCTTCAGCTGGTTTCGGACCTCCACCAGATCCTCCAGAGAAAGAAGCGCCGGAACGAAGGTCGTCCGAAACACAACGTCGAGAGCAGACCGTCGTAGCAATTTCCAGGAGCGGATCACCGCCGCCACATCCACGGAGACTCCGCACACACGGGAATATTTTTCCCAGGGAGCTTTCACGTCCATGGCGACTCCCGCGAGAAGTTCCTCCGCGAGGAGTTCCTCCAGAATCTCCGGGGTCGATCCGTTTGTGTCGAGGCGGACGGGAAGTCCCGTTGCAATCCGCAGTTCCCGGAGAAAACCGGGAAGTTCGGACTGCATCGTGGGCTCCCCGCCGGAAAGAACGATGCCGTCGAGAAAGGTGCGTCGCTCGGAAAGGCGGGCGAAGACATCCTCCACAGGAATCGGCTCCATCCTTTCCAGTACGAGATCCGGATTGTGGCAATAGGGGCAGCGGAACGGACACCCCAGAGTGAAGAGGACGGCCGCCACCCGTCCTTTCCAGTCGAGGAACGAGGCGGGAAGACATCCTCCGATCCGCACGAGTCTTTATGCCCCCACGGGGGTCCGACGACGATCCCGCAGTTCCGCCCGTTTTCCCGCGTTCCACGAGGACGTTCGAGTGAAGTAGCCGGTGATCCGGGTGATGCCGTCCACGGAAGAAGAGCCGCAGGAGGAACAGCACTCCTTCAACCCACGGACCACCCTGCCGCAGTCGTTACAAACGGTAAACTCCGGACTGAAGGCGAGCTGGGCGCTCTCTGTCCCGTCGAAGGTCTTTCGGACAAAGGACGCCAGCGCCCCCGGGTCGGGGCGATGTTCCCCCATCCAGACGTGGGTGATGGCTCCCGCGTTGATCATGGGGTGAAACCGCCCCTCCTCCAGAACACGGGTGATCGGATCCATAGGGAGTTCGTAAGGGAAATGAGTGCTGTTGGTGTAGTACACGTCCCCTTTCGCCGGATTTCCCCGTACCGTTCCTGCGGCAAGCTCCGCAAAATCCCGCAGGTCGAGGCGGGCCATGCGGTGAGCGGTACTTTCCGCGGGAGTCTGCTCCAGGACAATCTTCAATCCGTATCTCTCGGCGAGCTGATCGCACTTGAGCTGCATGTAGCGAACCACCGCCAGGCCAAGTTCCATGGCCTCGGAAGCTTCGTGCAGCTCCTTGCCCGTGAGAAAACGCACCATCTCGTTCACACCGAGGATCCCGACGAGGAAGGCGCTCTTGCGCAAGCGCAGGTAGGCTTCTCCGTCGTGGTCCACGCAGAGGACCGCCAGAGGCCCCTTTGCCCCGAGGGCGAGAATTTCCTCGATGAAACGACGCTTCTGGAGATGCGCCTTGCCCGCGAGTTCCATCACCTCGTCCAAAAGGCCGAAGAGGAGCGTCGCGTCTCCGCCGCTCCGATAGGCAAGACGGGGAAGGTTGATCGTCACGTTCTGCATGGCGCAGAAACGCATTTTCCACGGAGTGGCCGCCTCGACGAGGTCCTCGGACGTGAGTTCGAAGCTGAGACGGCAACACTCGCTCAGTTTCGCCACGCCCCCCCGGTCGAAGACGAAGTAGGTGTTGCCCTTCTCCGACGCGACGAGACAGGCCAGGTGGAGCATCTCCTCCCATCCGGGCTCCCGGAAGAAGGCGTCGGTGACGTGAAAGAGGGGTTTGGGGAAGAAGAAGGGCTGCCCTCGACTGTCGCCCTCCAGATAGACCGAAAAGAGCGCGCGGAGAAAGCGTTTGGAGAGGTCCGCGTACTCCCCATAGGTTTTTCCCGTGGGAACACCTCCGGGGCCGATGGCGGCGACGTTCCGGAAATGCTCGGGAATTTCGTAGTAGAGGTTGATGTCGGTGAAGGCGACCTGTCCTCCCCGCCCTCCCGCAAGCTGATTGAACTCGAAAATGAGCATCTGAGCCAACTGCTTTATTTTCGCGTCGTCGCATTTCTCCAGATATGGAGCGAAGAAAACGTTCACCGCATCCCAACCGATGGCCCCGGCAAAGTTGTTCTGCAGCACCGATGTCATCTTGAGGAGATGGGCGAGCAATACCTCGGGATGTTTCGCCGGACCGGAGACACTCGTGATGGAAGGAAGGTCCAGTCCGTATTTCGCCACGTAGGCGAGACTCTGACCAGAGCAATAGGGTCTGTTCACCATGCCCAGGTCGTGAAGATGCATGTCCCCTGCGAGGTGGGCCGCCGCCACGTCGGACGAAAAGACTTTGGACAGCGCGTACTCCTTGAGAACCATTTCGGCGATGGTGAGGTTGATGGACTCGGGATTGTGGGTCGTGTTGCTGTTCTCCCTGTTGGGAGAAAGCATCATGGTCTCCAGATCGTAGAGAGGAAGGCCGATTCGGCTGTGGTCCCGCAGCTTCGCCCCGAGCCCGCGTTGGAACAGCTTGACGTTCACCATCTCCCGAATGATCGTGGTGGTGACGCGATCACGCCCCCACCGCTGGAGGTCTTCCTCCACCTCGAGGGCAATCTCCCCCGCCATTCCGGGCTCGACTCCGGCCTCCACCACGAGAGCCTGCTGTATGCGCCCGGCGTTCCAAGGAGATCGTTCCTCCTGAGCCAACGCATCCACCATGAGCGCAAGATCGGTGGCCTCCGTAAAAAGGGGTATCTGTCTCCGCTTCGGCGTCTCCGCCTCAATCAGTTTTTCCAAGGGGCTCACGATCGCATCATCTCTTCTCGTCGAGTTTTTTCACAAAATCGGCAAAGGCCGAGACGTCGGCGAATTCCCGATAGACCGAGGCAAACCGGACATAGGCCACCTTGTCCAGGCAGCGCAACTCTTCCATGGCAAGCTCTCCCACGAGCGTACTCGGGATCTCCCCCTGCCCGCGATTTTTCATCGCACGTTCGATACGCGCCGCGATATCCTGGAGTCCCTCCAAGGAAACGGGGCGCTTCTCACAGGCCTTGACAAGTCCTCTCAAAAGTTTCTGACGATCGAACGCTTCCCGCCGCCCGTCCTTCTTGACCACGAGAACAAGGCGGGATTCCTCCACGCGTTCGTAGGTGGTGAAACGATTTCCGCAGAAGGGGCATTCCCTTCGACGCCGAATGACCCGCCCCTCCTCGGTGGTGCGGGTCTCGATGACACGCGTCTCCGAAGCGTCGCAACGCACACAATGCATGCGCGCACCTCCATATAGTGTCGTTGACGGTAATTATACATTACATGTGGTGTTTTGCGAAGCTGAAAAGATGAGCCATTCTTCCCTTTGACATGAGGATATTCCGGGTCTTCGGACTCAACACGAGAGGGAAACGGGGAAAAAGAAACGAGGACGGATTCGCGATCCGTCCTCATTCACTCGTCGTACAAAGGTGTCATCGAAAGAACACGGGGGAAACTGCCCCGAAAACGCTACGCCTTGGGGCTCTTGCGCGTCGCCGCAGCGCGTTTGCGCTTCTTGATCTCGCTCGGCTTCTCATAATGTTCATGCTTACGGGCTTCACGAAGGACTCCGACTTTCTGCACCTCGCGCTTGAAGCGCCTCAGTGCATCATCAATGGATTCGTTTTCCCGACGAACAACATGTGCTGCCATTCCCGTTCCCCCCCTTCTCCACCGCCACCAACACTCAACCCGGAGGCCAGGAAAAACGACGCCCCGATAAAAGATGAACGTGAAGGTGGGGAATGGTCTGGCACGCCTCTTCGCCGCAATTGACGACGAGACGGTACCCCCTTTCCTCGAATCCGACCGCCCGCGCCGTCTCCACAACGGCACACATGAGATGCCCCCACATTTCAGGGTCGTCACACTGCGCAGCGGAAGGAACGTGTTTTCTGGGAACCACGAGAACATGCCCGGGAGCGACAGGGTTGATGTCCCGAAAGGAAACGGTCCACTCGTCCTGGCGAATCACCTGCGCCGCAACCGCTCCTCGACAGATGCCGCAGAAGAGGCACATCTCGTTCATTTTTTTTCCCCTCTCCTTCTGTAGCCCGTCCATTCTAACGGCAGAAAGCCCGCTCGACAAGAGCTTTTGCCCAGACCCGAACGGACGATGAGGGATGTTCTCTGAGCAAGCGTCGAAGCGCCGTCAGCACAAGAGGCGAAAGGGGACGTTCCGTACCGCTTCCGTTCTCTCCGGAACGCTTGAGAAGACGCAGAAGCGGCACGAGTACCTGTTCCTCGGAACGCCGGAGAAGCCTGAGCACCAAGCCTTCATCGAGGAGACAGGCGGTTTCCCGGGACCACACGACAAGAGCCTCTCCCACAACCATGGAAGAAGCGTGCGACAGAAAGGTACACAGAAACTCATTCCGCTCCGGCAGAACGTGCAGCCACTTGAGTGTATAAAGAGCCTGGCTCTCTCCGAGAGAGCGCGCCCTGGCCGACAGGACTGAAGCGAAACGCCTTCCCGGAGATGATTCGGGAGGAATTGCGTCGAGCAGGCGTCGTAGCTCCTCGTCCGAAAGAGTCGCGTCCGCGAGGAGCGCCTCGAAGGCTTCACAGACTCCCTTCGTCGCGATTTCCGGAAGAAGTGCGTCCACCGCAAGAGCCCGGACAAGAGGGTGGCGGCTCCGAAGCCGTTCCAAGTGAAGCGCGAGAACCGCGCCTTCCTCTTCCTCGTGCCTGGCGGCGCAAAACTCGCGCACCCGCTCCTCCGCCTCGGCGATGATTCCTGAGATCCGTCGTTCTCGCTGCTTCTCCCGGCGTTCCTCCCGCCGCAGCCGCTCCTGTTCTTCCGCGACGCGTTCCTCGGCTCGCTTTTTTCTGCTCTTTCGCCAGCTCTCCCAAGATTCCGCAGCCCTGGCCCAAAAAGAGGAATTTCCGGGATGGTTCTGGGTGGATGACCTTCCTTGGCCCGCTCCGTAGGTTCCCCCGGATCGTCGTCCTCCGCCTTGGGGGACAGCCGCTCCGTCGCGAGAGGCAATCTGCGTTTTCAACGTCATATAGGCGGAGGTGATCTCCTGAAAACGACGGGCGCTTTGAGGCCCCGCGACGTCGGGATGACAGGAACGGGCAAGATGCCGGAAAGCGGACTTCACCTCATCCCAGGAAGCATCCGGACGGAGCCCGAGCTTACGGAAGCTCGCGTGCAGTTCCACTCCGGAGTTCATTCGTGCACCACCTTTTCCAGATCCTCAACCATATGTCGTAAAATGAGCAGGGCATCTTCGGAAATTGCTCTCTCGTTCTTGAGAATCCGAACTTTGCCGAGAAGCACGGAGATCCGCCCCTGCTGCTCGGGGGAAAGCGCCAGGGAAAGACGCGCCAAGCGCCTTTCCAACGCAGGCAGATCCTCCCGGCAACGCGCATCCGCCGCCGCTCCTCCGGTGATGTCGAGCACCTCCGAGGTAATGATCCCCCCGCCCCGGCGAAAGACCTCCACCCGGAGGACACCTCCGGAGTCCACCAGGAAGTGCACTTCCACTTCCGCGCCCTTGACGTCCGCATCGACGTGCACGCTTCCGAGAAATCTGCGGGACCTTCCGCGCCGCTCCGTCTGTACCACCGAGACGGTGAATCCTCCCGATCCAATGGTCGCGAATCGTCTCGATGCGGACGCCGGAAGAGGCATTCCCTGTTCGAGGAGAACCACCACGCTTCCATCGGCAACTTCGACGCCGAGGTTGCCCGAGAGCACGTCGATGAGAAGGCGTTCTCCGCTCTGATAGGCACACAAAGCAGCGCCGATGGCCACGGCTTCGTCGGGACACATGCGGAGATGATCCGGTTCGGCGACACCGGCGGCAAGGGCACGGCGCAAAAGGGGAATCCGACTGCTCCCTCCCACGAGAAGCAATTTTTCCGGAGCATGACGCCGCCAAAGCTTCCGAACGAGCCCCACCACCTCCGCGATGGGAGGCTGTATAAGCGCTTCGAGCTGCTCCCGATCCACTTCACGGCAGACAGACTCTCCGGGGAAAAGCCCTCCCGGAGGATACCAGACAGCACGAAACGCATCGGAGAGAGTGATCTTCATCTGTTCCGCCTCGGCGAGAAGAACCGCCCAGCGGGGATCATCCCTGTCGGGTTTCTCCCCGGAGACGGAACTCCAGAGCCATTCGGCGAGGAGCACGTCGAGATCGGCGCCACCGAGGTCCCCACGACCGATGGAATCGATGACCTGCCACACCTGTCCTTCCCGCTCCACAACAGTGACATCCACCGTGCCCGCACCAAAATCGAGCACGAGAAAACGGCCATCACCTCCAACGGCGAGAGCTGCGGCGGTGGGTTCGTTGACGATCTTCACCTCGGTAAATCCGGAGGTTTTGGCGACGCGCATCATGGCCGCCCTCTCGGGAAAGCTGAAATGCGCCGGAACGGCAAGGACACAGGACGTGACATACTCGCAGAGAAACGCCTCGGCATCCTCCCGGAGAAGCGTGAGAAGAGGCACCAAGAGTTCTTCCGCGCCGTACTCCTTGCGTCCGAGACGAACCCGCCACGTGGAGTCTCCCACGTGACGCTTCACGTTCCACCAGGCTTTCCTCGGCTCCCGGAGCGCAATCCTCGCGGCATCCTCGCCGGCGATCCAGCCCTGTGGGTCCGTCCGAGCCACGTAGGAGGGCGTACGAACATTGCCCCACCGGTTCGGGACGAGCACGGGCGCATTCGGTCTTTCGGGACGCGCCACCGCCGAAAGCGCGTATCGGGTTCCAAGGTCAATGCCCAGAATCGGCGAACTCATGGGATCTCGCCTCCTCATTCGCCCCGTCTCGAAGGAAAACCACATTCCAAAACATCATTGTGAAGCAAATCCGCACGGATGGCAATCTCCGAGCCGGGAAGCACGCCGGAAGGACACGAGGCGGCAAGAAAGTGTTCCGTAAGGCCCGAGGCGCGAAGGCCATCGTCGTCCTCCACGAGAATCCGAACATTTCTCCCCACCCATTTCGCCATGGTACGCCGCAAAAGCTCTTTTCCCAACGCGAGTGTCTCCTCGCACCGTTCTCTCAGGACTGTCGGGGGAACTCTTCCGGGAAAGCGAGCCGCAGCGGTCCCCTCCCGGGGCGAAAAGGGAAACACATGCAGGCGGCCAAAGCGCATCTCCTCGAGAAAGCTCAGGGTTCTTCGAAACGCACCTTCGTCCTCTCCGGGAAATCCCACGAGGACATCCGTGCTGATGTGTACATCCTCTCCGAGGATGCGACGGATTCTTTCGACGATCCTGGCGAAGTTCTCCGGTGAGTATCCCCTCGCCATGCGCCACAGCACCTCCGCATCCCCACTCTGAAGCGGTATGTGCAGGTGAGGACAGAACGCAGGAATGTCCGCAAGCATTCGAAGCAATTCTTCGCTCGCGGAGAACGGTTCCAGGGAGCCGAAACGAATCCTCGAAATCCCCGTAATCCGGGCGAGCCTCCGTACCAGACCTCCCAATGCGAAAAGATCGGCGACGTCTCCGGAAGCACCGTATCGCCCGAGATGAACGCCAGTGAGGACAACCTCACGACATCCCGCTTCCGCAACGCTCGAGACCTCGCTCACGATGTCCGCCTCGGGGCGGCTTACCGGCTTGCCTCTCACGAAGGGAACGATACAGTAGCTGCAGAAATGATCGCATCCGTCCTGAATCTTGACGAATGCTCTGGTGTGGGCAGTGGGGGCGGGAAGAAACAGGGAGTCCCAGGACTCGTCGGAACGAAGGTCGTCCACAAAAATCCGCGGCCATGCGGCAGCCACGACATGCTTTCCTCTACGCCGTCGGGCCAGTTCCTCTTCCACCAGGTCCGGAACGAGGTGCTTGCGCCGGTTTCCGACAAGGAGATCCGCTCCAAGTGCCTTCGCTCCTGCCGCGTCGCCCAGGCGCTGGGCCAAACATCCGCAGAGAACGAGACAGGCTTCGGGATTCTCCCGGCGGAGACGCCGGAGAAGCTGCTTCACCTTTCTATCCGCCTCGGCAGTGACAGTGCAGGAGACCACGATCGCCGCATCCAGCGGAGCCTCCTCGACCAACCGCGCTCCCCGGGCAAGAAACGCCGCAGCGAGGGCCTCTCCCTCGTACTGGTTGGTGCGGCAGCCGAGGGAACGCACCAGGATTCTCGGCCGTTCAGAGAGACAGGGCATCATCGGTCCGACACAGCCCCTCTCTCGTCAGAGAAAACCAGGAACACCCCACGGTCACCGCCGTAGGAGCACGCAAAATCCTCGGACCGAGCGAAACAGGCACAAAACCCATTTCCCTGAAACGCTCCTTTTCTCGCGGGGAGAAATCGCCCTCGGGGCCCACCGCAAAAGCGACGTCCGGGCCGCACTGCACACTCCCCAGGGGGCGGGCACCTCCGTCGAGAATCGCCGCGTAGCATTCGGGAGGAAGCGTGACCGGGTCGATTTCCTCGACCTCCAAAGGAGAGAAGAGGTGGGGCGGTGACGATGCACCGCACTGCTTAGTAGCCTCAAGGAGAATTCGCTGCCACCGCTCCATCCGTCGCGGCGCGGAAAGTACCGCGCCCTTGGGAACACTCCGTTCGCAGCGAAGAGGCAGGATCTGTGCCACGCCCACCTCGACGGCGTTCCGAAGAAGCGCGTTCCAGGCATCCTCCTTGAGGATTCCCGCAAGGAGGAGAAGATGGAGCGAGGTTTCCGGAGAGGGAATCCGCTCGCATTCGACACCTTCCCATCGCTCCTGGTTCTTCTCAAGGGAAAGAATCACCCGCCATCCCGGAAGCAGCCCCTCCACCCTGTCACCGACGACACACCGGCGAACCCGAACGAGATGGTGTACTTCATCGGCATCGAGAATCCACCGCCCTTCAGGCGTTCGCAGACTCGTTTCGAGTCGAAGGCGCGGCAGCGACACCCCACCAGTCTCCTTTCTCAAGTTCCTGCAGGGGAACGAGCCCGGCCCGATCGAGCGCGGCGAGGAACTGTTCCCGTTCCCGCACCACAAGACCGGAAAACAGGGCGACCCCCTTTTCCCGTAGAAGAGAACACACGGATGGGAGCATCTCCAGAAGAGGTTCGAGCACGATGTTCGCCAGCAGGCAATCCACGGAAGAGACAAATCCACGAAGCAGATCTCCCGTTTCCACCCGAACCTTTCCGACGGGAAGATCGTTGAGGCGGCAATTCTCCTCGATCTCCGGAATCACCGCGGGGTCAAGATCTCTGGCCGTCACGTCCGCTGCACCGAGTTTGACCGCTGCAATGGAGAGAATGCCCGATCCGGAGCCGATATCCACGGCGGTCATGCCTGGAAATGCATGGGACTCCAAAAGTTCCAGCATGATCTGGGTACTCTCGTGGTAGCCTGTTCCGAAAGCACTCCCGGGATAGATGTACAGAGGAATCCGGCCCACGGGTTCCTTGCCGCGGTGCCACGGGGCGAGAACGACGAAGCTGCGCCCCACGTCGAGAGGCGGAAAGGCGTCCTTCCATGCGGTGTGCCACTGTCGATTTTCGATTTTTCCCATATCGACGATGGAAATGTTCGGCCACGGCTCAAGGGCCTCTCCCAAGCGCCCGAGCCAGAATCCGAGATCGTGGGAATTCCGGAAATAAGCCCGGAGTCGAATCCGCTCCGCTCCCTGCTGCTGTTCCGCGCCGATGCTGCCGGAGAGTTCCGCCAGAGAGGCGAGAACATCCTCATCCCCGTCTTTTCCCTCGAGGATCACGTACCACCAGAAACCGTCTCCGCCCGTCATCGACATGACATCAACCTCCACAAACCGCAAGAGGGAGGCCAAGCCTCCCTCTTGCCTCTTTTTTCAAGTGTACCACAATTTCAACGGTACGCCACCAGAGTGTTGTTTGCCTATCCAAAAAAAGATTTCAGTTTGTCGAGGAAGCTTTCATTTTCCTTGACAGAGACATCCATTTCCTGGGCAAGCGCCTGGAGGAGCGCTCGCTGACGATCCGTCAAATCCCGAGGAACTTCCACCGAGAGATGAACGACAAGATCGCCTCGTCCCTTGCCGCGCAGCCTCGGCATTCCCTTGCCGCGCAGCCGGAAGGTCTCTCCGGGCTGACTTCCCGGCGGAATGTCGAGCACTTCCTCACCGTCGAGGGTCTCGATGGGAATTTCGCACCCTAGGGCGGCCTGGGGAAACAGGACGGAAACCTTGGTGTGCAGCCTGTCCCCGTCGCGTTCGAAGCGGGGGTGTTCCCGCACACGTATCAGAAGGTAAAGGTCTCCGGGAGGTCCACCGTTGACTCCCGCCTCTCCCTCTCCAGTAATACGAAGCCTGAGTCCCGTATCCGCCCCGGGAGGAATGCGCACATCCAGCCGGTGGGACTGCCGGAGCACGCCGCTGCCGCTACAGGATTTGCACGGTGACGAAATGATTTTCCCCTTTCCTGCACACCGGGCGCAAGGTGTCACGGACGAGAATTGCCCGAAGGGGGTTCTCTGGACGTGCTCCACCTGGCCCCGTCCTCCGCAGGCGGGACACGTCTCTGGGGAAGTTCCCGGCTCCGCACCACTTCCTCCGCACCGTTTGCATCCCTCCCACCGGGGAATCGACACCTCTCTGACCGCACCGGAAAAGGCTTCCTCCAGCGTGCATTCCAATTCCATCTCCAGATCGGAACCTCTCCGGGGAGCGGTGGAGGAGCGGCCCCGCCGCCCTCCACCACCGAAGAAGCTGTCGAAGATATCTCCAAAGATGTCACCGAAGGGGCTCGTTCCGTCGAAGGGACTACCACCCTGGGGAATGTCGCCCACAAAACCGAACTGATCGTACTGAGCCCGCTTCTGGGGGTCGCTCAGGACCTCATAGGCCTCGTTGATTTCCTTGAATCGCTCCTCCGCCTCCCGATTTCCAGGGTTCGCATCGGGGTGAAACTTGCGGACGAACTTGCGGTAGGCCTTTTTGATGTCCTCAGTACTCGCCTCCCGGGGCACGTCCAATATCTTGTAGTAATCCTTGGTCTGTACAGGCCCCGGCATCTTTCGTCACTCCCTACGCCTCGCCCTTGTCCGAGAACTCCGCGTCCACCGTATCCCCCTGAGACTCGGAGGCACCCTGTCCCGGCGCCGCCTTCGCCGCATCGCCCTGAGGAGATTCCTGAGCATACAGCCGCTGCGCCAGAGGGTGCACCTCCGCAGTGAGTGCACTCAGCGCCTTCCGGATCGCCTCGGGATCGCTTCCCGAAGCGGCATTCTTGAGTGCCTCCAGGCCGGTTTGTATTTTGCCTTTCTCCTCGGGCGTGACCTTATCGCCCAGATCGCGGAGGAGCTTCTCCGTGTTGTACACGGTGCTGTCCGCCTCGTTCCTGGCTTCGGCAAGTTCCTTCTTTTTCCTGTCCGCGTCCTCGTTGCTCTCCGCCTCGTTCTTCATCCGCTCGATCTCTTCCTCGGAGAGCCGAGAGGACTGGATGGTGATGTGCTGACTTTTACCCGTGGCCTTGTCCTTGGCAGTGACGTTGAGGATGCCGTTCACGTCGATGTTGAAAGTCACCTCAATTTGAGGAACTCCCCTTGGTGCAGGGGGAATTCCGTCGAGGAAGAAACGCCCGAGACTCACGTTGTCCGCGGCCATGGCGCGCTCGCCCTGCAGGACATGCACCTCCACCTGCGTCTGGTTGTCCCCGGCGGTGGTGAAGATCTGGCTCTTGGAGACCGGAATGGCCGTGTTTCGTTCGATGATCTTCGTGAAGACCCCGCCCAATGTCTCGAGACCAAGCGAGAGAGGCGTCACATCCACGAGAACGATGTCCTTGTGCTCTCCCGCCAAAATCGCCGCCTGAATCGCGGCGCCCACGGCGACGCACTCGTCGGGGTTGATTCCCTTCGTAGGCTCCTTGCCGAGAAGTTCCCGAATCTTTTTCTGCACCATGGGCATGCGCGTGGCACCTCCCACGAGGAGCACCTTGTCGATCTCCTGTGCAGTGAGCCCGGCATCGGAGAGCGCTCTGCGGGTAGGCTCCACGACACGCTCCAGAAGACCCGCGGTCATCTCCTCGAAACGGGCCCGAGTGAGCGTCAGTTCCAGGTGCTTGGGACCGTTCTGATCCGCCGTAATGAACGGGAGAGAAATCGAGGTCTCGGGCATGGAGGACAGCTCTATCTTCGCTTTTTCCGCAGCCTCCCGAAGGCGTTGCATGGCCATCTTGTCCTTGCGGAGATCGATGCCGTCACTCTTGCGGAACTCCTCCACCATCCAGTCCACGATCTTCATGTCCCAGTCATCGCCGCCGAGGAGGTTGTCCCCCGATGTGGCGAGGACTTCGAAGACTCCTTCTCCTACATCGAGGACGGACACGTCGAAGGTACCGCCGCCGAGATCGAAGACCAGGAGCTTGTGCTCCCCTTCCTTGTTCGCACCATAGGCAAGGGCCGCCGCCGTGGGTTCGTTGATGATGCGGAGCACTTCGAGCCCGGCGATGGCGCCGGCGTCCTTTGTCGCCTGGCGCTGGGCGTCCGTGAAATAGGCGGGAACAGTGATGACCGCCTTCGTGACGGGCTCGCCCAGATACTCCTCGGCATCGCGCTTCATTTTCTGGAGAATCATGGAGGAAATCTCCTGCGGCGTGTAGTACTTGTCATCAATGCGCACTTTGTAATCGGTACCCATTTTCCGCTTGATGGAGATCACCGTGCGCTCGGGGTTGACGATGGCCTGCCGCTTGGCGAGTTGCCCAACAAGCCGTTCCCCTTCTTTTGTGAACGCCACGACGGAAGGAGTGGTACGCATGCCCTCCGCATTGGCGATCACCGTTATGGCATCGCCTTCCTTAACTGCGATACAGCTGTTCGTGGTTCCCAGGTCTATTCCTACAACCTTTGCCATTTCGGATCACCTCGTCGTCCTTTGAAATGAACTTCCAAGAGAACGCAGCCATTCCGGATCTGCGTTCCCGCCTTTCTCGTTTTGTCTCACTCTTCCTCCGAATCGGAATCCGCCTGGAAGCGCCCCACGTGGACCTGCGCGGCCCGCAGGACTTTTCCGCCGAGAAGATATCCCTTCTGGAGTTCCTGCACAATCTGTCCATCCCTCGCGGGATCCTGCACGGGGACGAGCGCGACCGCTTCGTGCACGGCGGGATCGAATGCACCGTCGCAGGTGATGGCACTCACTCCCAATTCCTGGAGAGCGCCGAAAAACTGCTTCCGCACCATGGAAACGCCCTTCAGAAGGGGGTCGTCCGCCTGAGCGGCGGCAATCGCCCTGTCAAGATTATCGAGCACCGGGATGAGAAGCGTCACCGCACGCTCCGCCGCGAGTTCCCGAAGACGTGCCGCATCGCGCTCCGTCCGTTGCCTGAAATTGTGAAAATCGGCGCGGAAACGGGCACTTTCCTCATTTTTTTCGGCAAGCTCCTTTTCCATCTCCTCCAGGAGCTTCTTGCGTGATTCCGCAAGGGCCTCCGCCTCATCGAGACGTCGCCGCAACACCTCCATTTCTTCCTGAAGCCCAGCCACACAGGCAGCCAGCTCCGCCCTGGTGGGGCCGCCACCCCGTCTTCCATGGACGTCCGTTCCTTCTCTGAGCTTTCCTTCCCCCCGCTCTTCCCCGGGAGAACGACATTCCCGAAGAAGAGCTTCGTCGCGCATTTTCGCGTCAGTAAACATGTCGTTGTTCCTCCTCACTTCCATCGTCGTCGCGCAGGCCTTCCAGAACCGTTTCAAGCACGGCGATGGAGCTTTCGTAATTCATCCGAACCGGACCGATGAGACCGAGGATCGCCTTCCGTCCTCCCGTATTTGCCGTGGCAAGGACCACCGAACAGTCGTGCATGCGCTCCTCGGGATTTTCCTCCCCGATGGTGACCGTGAGCGTCCCGTTCAGCGCGCAATTATCCACGAGTTCCACGAGGGCCGACTCCTCTTCGAGAAGAGAAAATACCGCATGGAGTTTCCCCAGATCCTTGAAATCCGGCATTGCGAGCAAATGATGGGCGCCTCCACGGTAGAAACGAAAGGGTTGAGCCGACAGGAGCCCATCCATCTCGGAAATGGCGGCGCGACAGTTTTCCTCTTTTTCCCGGAGTTCGTTCATCACATATTGGAGAAGGTCATTCCTGGCCTCATTCCATGTCCGCCCCGCCATGACCGTATTGATTCTCCTTGAAAGCGTTTCGAGTTCCTCCTGCCGAACCTCGCAGGGAAAGGAAATCATTTTGTGGTGCACAAGCCCGCCCTCGACGACGACAATGGCGAGCGCATGTGTACTGTCCATGCGCAGAAAATCCACCCGGAGCAGGCGAATCTCCTGAAAAGGCGCGAGGGCGGCGACGCTCACATATTGCGTCACTCTGGTCAGGAGTTGGGAAATGTAGGCGAGAGCCCCTTCCACGTCGCGTCGTTGCTCCCGCAAATCCGCAATCCACCGCTCCGCCTCGGGATGAGGCACACGACGGCGCTGAAGGATGGTGTCCACATACAACCTGTAGGCTCTGGATGTGGGGATTCTTCCCGCCGACGTATGCGGTTGGACCAGATACCCCAGCTCCTCGAGATCGGACATTTCATTCCTGATTGTCGCCGCGCTCCGCCCCGTGAGATACTTTTTCGAAAGCGTCCGGGAACCGACAGGCTCTCCTGTCTGGATATAATCGTAGACGACGGCGAGGACAACCTCCAGTTGGCGTTCGGACAGCATTCCTCCACCCCCCTTCCGATCGAATTGCTAGCACTCATTGGAGACGAGTGCCAGCTCTCCGTCATCATCCGCACCGTAGCGTACCAACGTAACTCGGGATTGTCAAGACTGGTCAAACAATCTCGCAAAAAAACATACCGTTTCACGCACTCCCGCATGTTTCCCAATAAGCGTGATCTCCTGCACTCGTCTTTGTGGCAACCATCCTCCGGATCCCGTGATAGAATGCAGGAAACGCCCGGAAGGATCCGCTCGCCGAGCGACAAAGGAGCAACCGGCAAAAAGGAGAATCGTCCGCGTATCCGTCACAATTCCATCAGGTTCAGGAGGCTGAACGCTCGTGAAAGAACAGAAAGGCCACACGACAATCATTCTGATCCGCCACGGAGAATGCGCCGGAAACCGGGAGGGGCTCTTCCGGGGAAGAAGGGATTTCCCTCTGAACGAAACTGGGCAAGCACAGGCAAAAGCGCTTGCCCGAGAGATGATGTCCTTCGCTCCAAAGTACATCTACACCAGCCCGCTCTCTCGGGCGACGGAAACCGCCGAAGCCATAGCTCACTCCTGCGGGGCTCTCGTAGACGTGCGGGAGGGGTTCAACAACATGGCTCTCGGACCGTGGGAGGGTGCCCCCAAGGAAACCATCCGCGAGAACTTCCCTGTCGAATGGGAATTGTGGCTGACAAACCCCGAACGGCTTCGCATTACCGGCGCGGAACGCCTTGCGGATGTGCAGAGGAGAGCCTTTTCCAACCTGGAACACCTGGTGCACCTGCATAAGGGAGACACCATCGCCATCGTCACCCACCGAGCGGTCCTTAAACCACTTCTCGCCGCAGCGCTTGGAATCGCCGAGCCTTATTTCTGGAGAATTCATACGGATACCGCCTCGTACAGTCTCCTCACTCACGACCTTCGGAGGGGATATTGCTGCACCCTACTCAATCAAACCAGACATCTCGCGGAGTATATCTCCGAATGGGTGTGAGCGCGAACGCATCATCGATGCATCCCAAATCACCCGTCCCCCGCAAGCGATCCGTCTCCGCCCCGACCGGTCCCGTTCCGCGGCCCCTGGTGTTTTGGGTCGATGCTTCACTCTTGACCTTGCCCAGCGCACCGACTAAGATGAACCGGGCGCGCCGCTGCCCCTCATCTTTCGACAGAAATTCTGTCGCCCGGGAGTTTTGGTCATGATCCGTAGGACAGTAGTTTCGCGCTTCCGGCGCCCTTTTGTGCCGTGTTAGAGTGGGTCGTGTTTTTGGAAGCGACTTCGGGAAACCGTCTCGGCTCGCTGAGGAGCGCTCGAGATCTTCTGGTGGCCTCGGGTTTTGAAATTCAGAAGACGAGCGGTGTCTACGAGATAGATTTCTCTGAAACGCCCCGCCTTTTGGCATTGGGTGTGTGTCTTCTCGTAACCGCCCCGGAGGAAGCAGAAGCACATTTTTCCGCTCTCGACCGGGCAGTCCGCGGTTTGCCCTGCGCCCCGAAATGTTCCATTTTGGCCTCGTCGGACAGGGAAGGCTTCTTGATCCGTTCCGCCGGAAAGGGCTCTTTTCCACGTATCCCCTTCCTTGAGGTTCTTCCCGAATGGTTGCCGACAGCGGACGTTCCGGAACGAAGTCCCGGCAATCCCCCCGAACCGGAAGATCCCGTTTTCATCTCGTTTCTCTGACGGCGACAAAAGCCTGCGATCCTTCAGGGGGTATGTCATGCAGCAGTGTATCCGTCGTTTCACCACGGCACTTCTCGTTTTTCTCGGAACATTCCTCTCCGTGCTTCCCGCATATGCCGTGGGAAGCACGACACGAGTTCTCTCAATTCCGGAGTATCCCTTCAGGATCGTCTTCACCGAGAAGGACGGACGCATTGTAAAAGCCTTTTTCCGAGCACCGGGCCACCTCAGGCGTCTTCCTGAGGTGGAAGGACTTCGTTATTCCGCCCAGCATCTGACCGTGTGGCACGCAGACCTGGACTGGAGACGGGATGTCTTGTGGCGTTTGAGCTTCGTCGATCCGGAAAACCAGGCGAAAGGACAGTTCCTGTGGTTCGGCGCGCTCTCCGGCTCCTCTCAATTCTGGCTCGTCGCGAGCCCCGCAGGAACGAGCCTGTGGGACACTCTTCCATTGAAAATCATGGCACCACTGGGAACATCCCTCTACGTCTCTCCCTCCACACCGGCCTATCAGGCCACCGGCGAAAGCACGGAAGGCCCATCCCTTTCCTTCATCTACACGATCTCACTTACCGAGAACGGCCCCTGTTTCGTCAACGTACCCGATGTGTACCAGCAACTCCTTCCCGTGACAACCCTCGTCGCATCCCATGAGACCGACAAGAGCAGACGGAAGGCCTATTCGCTTCTTCTCCAGGATTTCGAAGCACTGGCAAAGAGCGAACAAGTCTCTTTGGAAAGCATCATGAACCTCTCCTGGAAGCAGCTTCTCACCGGACGATGGAATCCTTGAATCACATCTGCCCCTGCCCGATCCTGTAAGGGGTAGGGGCACCCTGCCTCCACGCCGGTTGCGTTTGCATCGACAATCCAGGCCGTGAAAAACAAGGGCTCACGCGTTTCGCTCGTTACGTCTCCGGCTCGGACGTTCATTCTCCCGGGAAGTCCGCTTCGATGTTCCCGAGCCACGGGACATGTACCCCCGATCCTGACGCCGCTCCCCGCCTTCGGAAGATCTCGGCCCACTCTTCCGGATGTCCCCCGACTCGAAACGACCGCGCTCGCCCGGGGCGTGCTTCTCGCCCCTCCGGGAAACACCCTCTTCGGTCCGTTTCATTCCTCTCGCTTTAAATTCAGAAGGACCACGGTTTTCTTTCCGCTCCGGCAGACCACTTCCCGAATCGGCACGAGGAGCGCGCGAAGAAAAATCCTTCCGCGAGGACCTCTCCGCACCGCTTCTTTCTTTCGCAAAACTCTCGCCCTCGCGAGGCTGCCTTCCGAATCGGGACGAAGTCCTTTCCTCCCGGGCATCTTTTTCAGCAGAGGACATTCCTCCGGACCGCCCGCCCGAACGATTCCGGGGGGAAAATCGACCGGACACCCCAGACCTTTCCCGTTCCGTCTTTCCAAATTTGCCCGATTCGCCGCGAAAACGCCCCTCAATCGCACGTCTTTCGCCTTTCTCGGACATCTCTTCCACATCCCGCCGCCTACCCTGCGGCGCTTCGGCGGAATTTCTCACTTCCCGGCGTCCCGAACGCCGGTTTCCCACACTGTCGAGGGAGACACGAGGAGCGCCACCGTGCTGTTTTACGGGGGGCATCTCGCGGGAAGTTCCTGCCGGAGAAGGAGTACTTTCCCGCCCCCGCAGCTGACCACACGCACCACGAACATCTCCTCCGCGTTCGCGGCGTAGTTCCGCGTTGACTCCCCAGGCGCGCAGGTGATCCCTGAAACGCTCCGCCCGCTCGCGAGGAGGGCGTTCGAAATTGCCCGCTCCGGAATTGTAGGGAATAAGGTTCACATAGACCTTGAGATCGCCGATCCACGCCGCCAGCTCCTCCGCGTGGGCGGGAGAATCGTTCACGTCCCGGAGCAACATGTATTCGAGGGTAATGCGATCCCCTAAAACTCGCTGATAACGGAGCAGTGCCTTTCGCAACAATGCAAGAGGATACTTTTGGTTCAGCGGCATCAGGCGGGAGCGAAGGGAATCGTTCGCCGCATGCAGAGACACGGAGAGTCCGACTCCGAGTGATTCCGACGCAAGGGCGTCGATACCTGGAACGACACCGGCGGTGGAAATGGTGATGTGCCGCTGCCCCAGTCCCCGCATATGAGGATCCCTGAGCATGCGGATACTTCGAAAAACCTGCTCTGTATTGAGAAGCGGCTCACCCATGCCCATGTACACCACGTTCTGAATCGGCCCTTTCTGATGCGCCTCGATGGCAAGGACCTGGGTGAGCATTTCTCCTGCGGAAAGGTTCCGCACGAATCCTTCCTGGCCGGTAACGCAGAAGCTGCAGGCCAAAGGACATCCCACCTGAGAGGAAAGGCAGGCCGTAGTGTGTTGAGGATGCCGCAGGAAGACCGACTCGATTCGCTCCCCATCCTCAAGCCGCCACAGATATTTCAGAGTTCCGTCAAGAGGGGACATCTCCGCTTTTTCCAGCACGGGCATGGTGAAACGAACGAGAGCGTTCAGCTTTCCCCGCAATTCCTTCGAGAGATTCGTCATTTCCTCAAAGGTGAACACGCGCTTTTTGTAGATCCAGTCGCAAATTTGCCCCGCCCGATAGTCGGGCTCGCCCATTTCGTCCCGCAGGAGCGAAACCCATTCCTCGAAATCCAGTTCCAGGGCATGCAGACGGTCCATAACACATTCCTCCCTCATTTTTCGACGAAAGAAGGACCCTCTGAGGGTCCCTCTTTCGTCCACTCTCGTTCCGTGTTTCGGGCCACCTTGTCCGTCAGGAGTTTCTCGGCAATGGCGACAAAGCGGCACGAACTCCCGAAGGAGTCTGCAAAAGCTCCGGATACAACGGAAATGCCTCGCTCAGCTCCTTGATCTCTTTCCGGACGGCGATTCGCAATGATTCATCTTCGGGAGCGGAAAGCACCCTGTCGACGATCTCCGCGATCCGTTCCATCTCCGCCTCACCCATACCCCGAGTGGTCACCGCCGCCGTTCCAAGACGAACACCACTCGTCACGAAGGGTTTTTCCTTATCGAAGGGGATCATGTTCTTGTTCACCGTGATGCCTGCATCTTCCAAAAGCTTCTCCGCATCCCTTCCCGTCACATTTCGGGAACCTTTGACATCAACGAGAATAAGGTGATTGTCGGTGCCGCCGGAGACGATGCGGAACCCTCGCTCGCCAAGGGCGGCGCAAAGCTTCTTCGCGTTTGCCACGACACCGGCCGCATACGTTCGGAATTCGTCGGTGGCTGCCATTTTGAAGCAAAGGGCTTTCGCCGCGATGGCGTGCATGAAAGGACCGCCCTGCGTCCCTGGAAAGACGGAACGATCCAGCTCTTGAGCGTATTTTGTCTTGCAGAGGATGAGTGCTCCCCGAGGTCCCCGGAGTGTTTTATGGGTCGTCGTGGTGACGAAATCCGCGTGGGGCACCGGACTCGGATGAACTTTTCCCGCGACAAGACCGGCGATGTGAGCCATGTCAACCATGAAGACCGCTCCCACTTCGGCGGCAATGGTCGCAAAGCGGGAAAAATCGATGAAGCGGGGATAGGCGCTCGCTCCGGCGACGATCACCCGAGGGCGATGTTCCTTCGCGAGACGTTCCACCGCTTCGTAGTCAATGGTCTCCGTCTCTGGAGAAACGCCATATCCGACGATACGATAGAGCTTCCCAGTGAAGTTCAACGGGTGTCCATGAGACAGATGCCCGCCCTGATCCAGACTCATGGCCAGCATGGTGTCTCCGGGGTTCATGAAGGTAAAAAAGGCGGACATGTTCGCCTGCGTCCCCGAATGGGGTTGCACGTTCGCATGTTCGGCGCCGAAGAGATCACAGGCCCTGCGTATGGCCACCTCTTCGACGGTTTCCACGAACTCGCAGCCACCGTAATATTTCTTGTGCGGATATCCTTCTGCATATTTGTTCGTCAGTATCGATCCCTGGGCTTCGAGAATCGCCAACGGAACAAAATTCTCCGACGCAATGAGTTCAATGCCATCCCGCTGTCGAGCGAATTCCGACGACACCAGACCGTAGATCTCAGGGTCCACCTCCGCCATTCCGGCTCTCATGAACCACTCCACGTCGTTCCCTCCTTCATGTTTTCCGATTTTCCGACATCTTTTTCGGTCCGACATCTTTTTCGGTCCGACCTCTTTCCCCTTGAATCATACCCTAAAATGAACCAAAGGGAGTAGATCAGGACAGCCTTCTCCACAGACACGCCCCCGAAACATCTCTTTCGGGGGACTCGAAGGGCGAAGAATGCAAAGGGGGGAGCGTGCCCTTCGTGACCGCTTCCCTACAAAAAAAGAGCTCCGGCCGGAATCGCCGAAGCTCCTTGTGTACCAAGTGGTGGAGCTGAGGGGAATTGAACCCCTGACCTCTTCCATGCCAAGGAAGCGCGCTCCCGCTGCGCCACAGCCCCACTCGCGGAACGAAGCACATTATAGGGAGCCCGAGGAATTCTGTCAACCGGCACTTGTTTCAAAGCAACCGCCGGCCGTCGCCGGAAAGCCGAACGTCTTGACAGACCCGGATCTTTCCTCTTACCTCTCCCCGGAAGGGGAAAGACACGCTATACTCGCAGCAGGAACGATTTTCTTTTCGAAAGGGGACATGGGGCATGCCACGGGGACAGACGCAGAAAATCACGTGCTTCTTTTTTCTTGCACTGACCGGTCTTTTTCTTTCCCCGACTTGCTGCGCCGCAGTCACGAGAGGTGACGTGGTACAGATTGTCGTGGATGCCTTGGGGCTCCCCCTCTGGGGAGGGAAAGAACGTTTCGCCGATGTCCCCTCTACCCACCCCCGGGCAAAGGCCATCGAAACGGCGTCGGCCCTGGGTATTCTTTTACCGGGGGACCGATTTCACCCCGACATCGAAGCGACACGAGCGGAAGCGCTGGGCTTCGCCTTTCTCGCCATGGGATGGCGCCGGGAGGGTGAACTCGTCCGCACCTTCGCCACCGATCTCGACGCCGAACTCCCTCCGCACTTTGCCGCTTTCGTCAAGATCGGCCGCTCCATGACCGTTCCTCCACCGGAAGAGTTCCTTTCCGAGGCAAAGAAAAACTGTACTCCCGGCGACGCAGACCTTCTCGCCGCATGGCTCCGAGAGTGCAAGCGCCGTCGTGTCGTCTGGCAAGAGACCTTTCCCGGAGAGACGGGGGATCTTGTCGTGCATCGGGAAAATGTGGGGTCTCCTCCCGGCGCGTGGGCCGTTGCCGTGGAAGAGTTTCCTGAGAAGGGCCCCGCCGAGGCGTGCGCCAGAGAGCTTCGTTCCGCAGGCCATACCGCTCTGATAGTGGAGAACGCCTCGTCCTGGTCGGTTCGGACCGGTCCCTACACCCATTATCTTCAGGCATGGAAGGCCGCCGTCTCCCTGCCGAAACGATTCAACCCCACGGTGATTCCCCACGGCGGCAGCGCGAGCAATGCCCTGTTCTGGGCAGCCATCGTCGGATCTCCGGAACGTCTCGCCCCTCGCATTGTTCCGGCTCCGCTTCTCGGGGCAAAACGGCTTCCCCTTTCGCGCCTCGCCGACGGTTTTGGCGGCGAAGGTGGCATCAATGGAGGCTATTTCGACGGCTCCGTTCCCATAGGGAGTCTCCTCGTGGAAGGAGTCCCTGTCGCACTTGCCCACGGAAACAGATCCGCCGTGGGGTGGAACCGTTCCGGTGATGTGCATTTCGGAAACGGGGCCTACCGGGCATGGGTCCTCGCGGGAGCGCAGTCTCTTCCCGTGAGCAAGCTCAACGGCGAGGTACCGCCGGAAAGTGCCGGCCTTTTCACGGCACCTTCCGGCGCTTTCGCGAACGTGGGGGACGGGCTGAAGATCCACATACGAAATGGTGTCATGACCTGGCGTTCCTTCGCCCAGGGAATACACCCCGTTCCGGGGGACGGTTTTCTTCTTGTGGTGCGAGGGGCACTTCAAAAACGCATGATGGAGTTTCCTCTCCAAACACCCGCGGAACTCCAGATCACGTGGCAGGATGGTACGATGGAAAGGATGGATTTCGTCCTCCAGGCCGGACCACTGTTGCTCCTGGAGGGACAACCGGCTCTCGGCAATGAAGGACTCCCGCCATCCCTCACCGCACTCCGTCATCCCAGAACCCTCGTGGGTTACGACGGCAAACACATGTGGTGGATGGTCGTGGATGGAAGAAACTCCTGGAGAAGCACCGGAGTGACTCTCGAAGAGGCAAAACGCCTGGCTGCCGCTGCCGGCCTGACCCACGCGTTGAATCTGGACGGAGGCGGCTCAAGCACCCTCTGGTGGCGGGGCAAGCTCATCAACACGCCTTCGGATGGACAGGAACGCTCTCTGCCTTACGCTGTCGTTCTCGGATCGAACATGCCCTACCGCTAGGAAAGGGTATTCACTTCCACCGTCGGGCAATATGTCTCCAGGATGTTCCGAATCACGCACTCCTGGTCGCGATCGAAGAGAACCTTGATGCCCGTTACACTCTCCCTGCGTTCAAAGAAACACATCATCTGGTTTCTCCGAAACGCCAATGTGACATGGGCAACATCCTTCCATGCGAGAATCTGGGAATTGCTTCCCATCCAGGATTTGCTTTCCCGCACAAGCCCCTCGGGAGAGAGGAATATCCTTTTTTTGAAACCGCTGAAATAAAGAAGCGCTCCACCCACTATAAGGTAGGGGAAAAACCGATTGAATCCCGTTTCCAGCGTGGCACTGAGATAGAGACGCAACCCGTCGGCGAGCAGAAAAAGCCCGACCGCGAAGGAAACCACACGCATCCACCTAGGATGTTGCCCCGTCTTCGAAAGACAGAGAATCTCCATTCCATCCACACCTCCGACGAAACGACAGGGAGGAGCGAACGTTCTTCGCTCCTCCCACTTTTTCGATCTATCGCCCGGTTCCGTTATGACGCGGCTTTTTCTTCCTCTTTTTTCCAGAACACACCGATGCCCATATAGGTCATGGCGATCGCCACGAGGGGATTGATGTAGTTCAAGAACGCATAGGGAGCGTACTCGAGGGTGGGAACGCCAAGCACACCGCTGTTGTAAGCACCGCAGGTATTCCACGGAATGAGGACCGACACGAGGGTTCCTGCATCCTCCAGGGAACGGGAGAGCATACGCGGATGTAGTCCTTTTTCCTCGAAGGCCGTCTTGAACATCCGTCCCGGCATAACGATGGAAAGATACTGGTCGCCGAGAAAGAGGTTCGAGATGAAGCAGGAGATGATAACGGAGGTAACCAGTCCCCCCACGCTCTTGACGCTCTTCAAGATGGCGTGGAGAAGAACCTCGAGAAAACCGCAGCGTTCCATGATACCACCGAAGGAAAGCGCCGCGAGAATGAGGGAGATGGTCCACATCATGGAATCCAATCCACCCCGGGTGAGCAGCTCCGAGAGCATGCTTCCCGCATCTTTCACGAGTTCCGGCGTCATTCCCGCTATGCTGTGATCCGCCATAAGCTGCGCCACCGCTTCGAAAGCCTCCGTTCCGGCGATTTCCGCGGAGAGCGTCGCTTCATAGCCATAGTGCAGCGCACCAACGATGTCGGCAAGACCGAATCCCTGAGAGAAAGACATACCGCAGGCAAAGATGATTCCGGCGAAGAGACCCGGAAGAGCGGGAATCTTGGCAACGGCCATACCGATGACGATGAGAGGCGGAACGAGACCGAGAAGACTGATGGAGAACTCACTCTTCATGACCGCCTGAATGGCGTCGATTTTGCCCGCATCGAGACTGCCACCCGCGTATTTCATGCCGAACAAGATCGTGATGACCGTGACGATAAGATAGGTGGGACCGGTGGTCCAGACCATGGCCCGGATGTGACTGAATAGGTCCGTTCCGGCAACTGCGGGAGCAAGGTTTGTCGTGTCCGAAAGAGGGGACATTTTGTCCCCGAAATAGGCACCGGAGATGACCACGCCGGCGGTAAGGGGAGCAGGAATGCCGAGCCCCGCACCGACTCCCATGAGGGCGATACCCACGGTGCCGGACGTTCCCCAGGAGGTTCCCGTGGCAAGACTTACCACAGAACAGATGAGCAGCGTAGCGAAGAGAAAGACTTTTGGAGAGAGGATGTCGAGACCGTAATAAATGAGACTCGGGACAACGCCGCTTTGGATCCAGGAACCGATGACGAGGCCCACCATCATGAGGATCACAATTGCCTGAAGGGCCATGGTAATCCCCTGAAGCATTCCTTCTTCAATGATCTTCCAGGGATATTTGAGTCCGAAACATCCCCAGAGAGCAACGAGAACGCCTGAGGTGATGATGGGGATATGCGCATCCACGCCGAGCTTAAGAACACCGTAACTGATGATGCCCGCACAAACAAGAAGGATGATCAATGCTTCTGCAAACGTGGGTTTGCGACCTTCCTGAGATGTCATTGGAGCAGATTCCCCCTTCCGTCTCAAGAACTACACCCAAAGAACGCCCGTCTTTCCGTTCCTTTTCAACTTCAACTCCGCCCCGGATACCACCTCCATTCCACCTTTTCCGACATTTCAATCAAAAGTATACGCGGTTCTCCAAACCTGTCCAGCAATTTCTGGTTCCATTTCATGCTCATGCCTTTACTTAAGTACAAAAAAGGGGGCCTTTTCGGCCCCCGACTTATTTCTCACCGTGCTGGAATATTGCCCAAGTCCATAAGCACCATCTCATCCATGGAAATATTAGCCTTCTGTCGAACACGTTCCATTTCTCTCTGAAGATAAACGTCCCGGAGATCCTCTCGCACCCGATCCTCCGCTTCCTCGAAAGAGAGAAGGTGCCCCTCTCTTCGCTGGAGAAGACGAAAAACCACATACCCTTCTTCGGTGGAAATCGGCCCGCCAGTTGTTCCAGGCGAGGCACGGAAAATCTCTTCGACGATCCCCTGCGGCAACGCATCCCTCCGGAGCCAATCGGTGTCCACGCAGCACACTCCACTGGAATTGTCTTCTCCTCGCGGAAGAGACGGAAGCGACTCACCGAGAAGATCCAGGAGCATCCGGTTCGCCCTGTTCTCGTCGGGAGCGACGCACCAGCGGAGCCGCACGGCATCTTCCTCCGCATAACGCTTCGCATGCGCTTCGTACTGGGCTCGGAGCGCCGCCTCGGAAAAATCCCACTCTTTCCGGAGTTCCGCCAGATACGCCTGACCGAGAATACCAATGGCACTCCACTTGAGAAACACCGCCACATCGGGACGCAAACGCAACCCCCGGAGTGTCGCCTCTCGGGCCAGCAAAAGCCAGTCCGCGAGACTTTCGATGTACGCCCTTCTCTCTTCCGCGGACATGCGAGAGAGAAGGACCCCCGAGAGGGCATCGCTTCCCTCGGTGTGCTGACGGAGAAGTGCAAGGACCTCCTCTTCCTCGATGGTCTCGTCTCCAACCACGGCAACGGTCCGACCCCAGGCCATTCCTGCGAAGACAAGACACCCGACCAACAGGACGAATCCCAACGACAGCCGAACCTTTCCCCCCACGCGAGTTCCCCCTTCTGCTTCGGACATGGAGCAAGGCCGCTTCCGGAAACAGGCGGAAACGACACTGTGCCGCGGTCATGCTAACAGAACTCGGAAGAAAAGTCACGGCATTCCCGCTCTTTTCGCGAACCGGACCGACTCCTTTTCCGTGTCACCTCCGGAGTTCCGCCGCCTCCTGATCCGAAGGGAAAAACACGTCGTTTTCCTCTCCGAAAGAAAAACGGAGTTCCTTTTCGTGAATGTGTACTGAGACCTCGCTTCCCTGCTCGATGCGCCCCTCCAAAAGCAAGTCCGCCAGGTGATCCTCCACCATGCGCTGAATGGTTCTGCGCAGAGGACGAGCACCAAACTTGGGGTCGAATCCCTTCTCCAGAAGGAGGGACTTCGCCTCCTCTGAAACGACGAGTGACACACCCTGTTCTTTGAGCCGGCTGTGGAGATCCTGGAGCATGATTCCAACGATCTGCAGAAGCTCCTCCTTCTCGAGGGGACGAAAGACCACCATCTCGTCCACGCGATTGAGGAATTCGGGCCGGAAGGTTCGTTTCACCGCATCGAGAATCTGCCCTCGGGTTCGAGTCCAGTCAGCGGCAGCCTCCATGTCCGGAGCGGCAAAACCGAGTCCTTTTCCTTTGACGACGTTCTCGGCCCCCACATTGCTGGTCATGATGACCACAGCGTTGCGGAAATCCACACTGTGCCCCTGACCATCCGTGAGCCGTCCATCCTCCATGATCTGGAGCAGAATGTTGAACACGTCGTGATGCGCCTTTTCGATCTCGTCGAAAAGGACCACCGAATAGGGACGACGCCGGATGGCCTCGCTGAGTTTGCCCCCCTCCTCGAAACCCACGTATCCGGGAGGAGCTCCGATGAGTTTCGCCACCTCGTGACGTTCCATGAACTCGCTCATGTCAAGACGAATCATGGCATCCTCGCTGCCGAAGAGGAATTCCGCCAGAGCCCGGGCCAGTTCGGTCTTTCCCACTCCCGTGGGGCCAAGAAAGAGAAAACTGCCCACGGGGCGCCTCGGATCCTTCAAGCCGCTTCGAGCCCTGCGAATTGCCCTTGCGATGGCGCTCACGGCCTCGCTTTGATTGATGAGACGTCGGTGGATCTCTTCCTCCATGCGGAGCAGCCGGGCCGCTTCTTCCTCGGTCATCTGCACGACGGGGATTCCCGTCCACTCCGAGACGATCTGGGCGATCTCGTTCGCGTCGACCACGGGCTCCTCCTGGTTTCGGGAGACCTGCCAGTTCTTCCGGGCTGTCTCGAGTTCCTCCGAGAGCATCCGCTCCTCATCCCGAAGCCGGGCGGCCTTTTCGAATTCCTGACCAACCACGGCGGCCTCCTTTTCTTTTCGGATCGTTTCGAAGCGGCGCTCCAGTTCCTTGATCGCCTCAGGAGCTTCCATGGTCCTCAGGCGAGCCTTCGCCGCGGCTTCGTCGATGCAGTCGATGGCCTTGTCGGGAAGAAACCGGTCCGTGATGTACCGTGCGGAGAGCCTGGCCGCCGCCTCGATGGCCCCATCGGTGATCTTCGCCCGATGATGTGCCTCGTAACGATCCCGGAGGCCCTTGAGAATGGCGATGGCATCCTCGAGACCAGGCTCGTCGACGAGAACCGATTGGAAACGGCGTTCCAGGGCGGCATCCTTCTCGATGTGCTTTCGATATTCGTTGAGCGTCGTGGCACCGATGACCTGAAATTCCCCCCGGGCGAGACTCGGCTTGAGGATGTTCGCCGCATCCACCGCACCTTCCGCCCCTCCCGCACCGACGAGGGTGTGTACCTCGTCGATGAAGAGGATCACGTCCTTGACTTCCCGGAGTTCCTTCACGAGTTTGCGCATGCGTTCCTCGAACTCTCCCCGGTACTTCGTTCCCGCCACCAGATTGGCTACGTTGAGGAGAACCACTCGCTTGTCCCGCAGCACTTCGGGAACGTCCCCGGAAGCGATCTTCTGGGCAAGCCCCTCCACGATGGCGGTCTTGCCCACTCCGGGATCACCGATGAGAACAGGATTGTTCTTCGTTCGACGCGAGAGGATCTGGATGACCCTTCGAATCTCCTTGCTCCTGCCGATGACCGGATCCAGTTCACCACGGACGGCCATTTCACTGAGATCGATCCCTAACTGATCGAGCGTAGGCGCCTTCGAGCGACCGCGTTTCTGTCCGGTCGCCTGTCCCTCGCCGCCGCTCTCCTGGCCAGTATCGTTTCCGGAAACGGCACCGATCACCTCCTGCTGGAGTTTCGCAAGATCGACTCCCATGCTCGTCAGAACCTGGGCGGCAATCCCCTCGCCTTCGGAGATGAGTCCCAAAAGAATGTGCTCGGTCCCGACGTAGTTCACGCCCATGTTCCTGGCCTCACGCATGGCGAGGTCGAGCACCCTCTTCCCCCGAGGGCTCAGCGGGAGGTCCACCGGCCTGTTTTTGGGAATACCCCTCCCCACCACATCCTCGATGCGCCGACGTACCTCATCGAGTTCAACTCCGAAAGCGTGCAGCACCTGGGCCGCAACTCCTTCTCCCTCCACAAGCAATCCGAGCAGAACATGTTCCGTACCGATGACGTCATGCCCCATGCTCAGCGCCTCGCGGTGGGCCAATTGCACAACTTTTTTCCCACGTTCCGTGAAGAACTGCCACATGGATGGTTTCCTCCTCTGTCCCCGCAATGGCTGCGATTCCTGTGCCATATTTCGCAACCGAACGGTCAATTCAAGCCGGGGAACGCTTCCCGCAGACATGTCAAGGATAAACTCCGGGAGCAATTTATCCTCGGCCATACGCCGAACACACTCCCTACAGAAATGATACTCCCGGACTTCCTCCCTCCGCATTTCGCGGATGTGGATCTCCGCCTCGTTTCCGCCGCAATGTTCACACAACACGGGACAATTCCCTACCTTCAGGCCAAAACGAGACCTCGGATCATTCGCTTGAGCAGTTCCGCCTGCATCACGTCGCGCTTGTAGGGGGACACATCGAAAGGTGTTCGGCAAACTTCGTCGAGGTACCGAAGTGCAACCTCGATAAGAAGCCGTTCTCTTGGGGTGAGGAGACCACGTTCCTGAAGACTTGTGAGCAGCCTTCGGGCATCCTGCTCGCCGATGGCGTTTCCCACGAGCTCGTCCAGATGGGAGATGCGCTCTTCCGCGTTCGCGAAACGGATCTTCATGATGCGGATGTACCCGTGTCCGCCTCTCTGACTCTCCACAAGATATCCCCGCTCCGGCGTGAACCGACTGGCGAGAACATAATTGATCTGACTGGGAACGCAACCGAAACGTTCCGCCAACTCTTTCCGCCTCAAGGACAACTGATGTTCCTGGGCTTCCTCGAACAATTCCCTGATGTAGCTTTCGATATCGCGCGTCAGACTCGACACAGGAGGCCCTCCTTTGACCATTATTGTTTAGGACCATTATATCCATATGGTCAAAATACGTCAAGAAACAGCCTCCTCCGTCGGCGCTCCGATTTCCTCGCGCTCAGGGCTTGCGCCCCACCTTGTTCTCCGTTCCTGCAAGGAGTCTGGCAATGTTGGCGCGATGGCGGAAGACCGTAAGGAGCCCCAGAGCACCTCCGAGAAGCATCGTCGCCGGAGATGTGCCGAAAAGAAACCGTGCCGTTTCGGGAGAGAGTGTTCCTGCCCGGACAAGGGCACTTCCAGCGGCATCGACGAGCCACATGATCAAAGGCATGGTACAGAGGGAGACCATGGACGCCACGGAGACATATCCGGTTCCTTTCATGAGGACGAACCAGAGAATTCCACCTACGGGCGCGACAACAGGGGTAATGAAGAACACCACGCCGAAGGACGTGGCGACCCCCTTGCCTCCCTTGAACCCGAGCCAGACGGGAAAGTTGTGCCCACACACGCCGCAGAAGGCGATGCCTGAAAGCAGCCATGGGTCGTGCACCCCTGCGAGACGAGCAGCGGCAACGGCCACACCGCCTTTGACCATGTCCAGAAGAGCCACGGCGACAGCCCAGGATTTCCCGAGAACGCGCCCCACATTGGTGGCCCCTATATTTCCGGAACCGTACGTCCGTATGTCCACACCCTTCACCATGCGCACCACGAGAAGCCCCGTGGGAATGGATCCGCACAGATACCCCACCAGGAGCCACATCGAATTCACGATATCCCTCCTCTCCGAAGCACCAGCGCGTCCGCCGCAACGACACCTTCACCCTCGGCGCGCACGAAGACCGGGTTCACATCAAGCTCAAGGAGATCGGGCTCCGCGCAGGCAAACTCGGAAACAATCCGGAGAAGGCGTGCCAATGCGGCGATATCACGCTTTTTCTGTCCCCTCGCTCCCGCCAGGAGTGGGTAGCCCTTGAGCTGTTCTATCATGTTCAGCGCGGTGGGCTCGTCCACGGGAGCCTTCCGAAGAACGAGATCCCTGAGTACCTCCACATAGACTCCACCGAGCCCCACCGCCACGATGGGCCCAAAAAGGGGATCCCGCTTCACGCCCACGAGACATTCGAGCCCGCTCTCGATCATCTCCTGCACGAGAACGCCCTGGATGTGTGCATGAGGAGCAAAGGCGCGTGCACGCTCGAGGAGTCTTCCGTAGGCATTCCGGAGTTCTTCCTCGCCGCGTAGATGAAGGGCAACCACTCCGGCTTCGGTCTTGTGAAGGATATCGCCTGACATGACCTTGAGTGCAACGGGATATCCAATGTTTTCCGCGGCATCCCTGGCTTCGCTCAGGGACGTGCAGAGCACTTCTCTCGTGATGGGAACTCCGTAGGCTTGCAGAAGTCTCTTGGCATCGTACTCGGTGAGAGTCCCGGAGAACGATGGAAGGAGGGGGGACGGCCATGCGCTTTCCCTCTCCCCGTCAGAACCTTCCGCCAGGAACGTCTTTCCCGGCGCGGCGCTTTCCCATTGGGCCAACGCCGCCAGGGAACGAACACATTCCCGGGGGCTCTGAAAGAGCGGAACTCCCCGTTCGCGGAGAAACTTCCGGAAGAGTCCGCCGTGCTCCTCGTCGATGAGCCAGCAGCACGCGAGGGGCTTGGTACTCTCTCCCCAGGCATCTGCGAGACTTCGGGCCATGCTCCATCCAGCCTCCCCAGTGATCATGGAGTGGACGGAGACAACCATGTCCACCTCCGGGGAATCAAGAACAGCCCGCAGACATTTTGGAAATCCCTCGGGATCATTAATGATCTGAGCTGTCATGTCCACAGGATTGAGCGAGGAACCGAAAGGCGGAATGTGGCGTCGTACCTCCTCTTGCGTCGCTTCGGAGAGGGTTGGGACGGAAAGTTCCATGTCGTTGCAGCGATCCGCGGTAACGATTCCGGCACCTCCGGAGGTCGTGAGAATGGCTACCCTTTTTCCATTCGGGCGCTGGGGTGCTCCGAAGGCGAGCCCCAGATTCACGATATCCTCTGCGTCCTCCATGGGGATGATACTGTACTGCCGAAATACCGCGTCCCACACCGCCTCGTCCCCGGTCAGCGCCGCCGTGTGGCTTCGCACCGCAGCCTTGGACGAAGGACTTTTCCCGACCTTGAGAACCCCCACGGGGATGCGCCGCTCATGCGCTTCCCGGATCATGCGAAGGAAGCGCTCGCCATCGTTCACTCCCTCCAGATACATGAGAAGCAATCGCACCTCGGGATCCTGTAGGACATAGCGCCCCACGTCGATAGCGTCGAGATCGGCCTGATTTCCCGTTGTGACCACGTAACGAAACCGGACACCGCGGTCGTTTCCCATGGCAAAGGTCGCAAAGCCGAAGGCGCCGCTTTGGGAGACGTAGGCCACGTGCCCAGGGAGAATGCGCCCGCCCTCCAGAGATGCGGAGAAGGAAAGAGGGACCCGGGACACGAGATTCACCATACCCTGACAGTTCGGTCCCAGGATGCGCACTCCACCCTCGCGGGCAATGGCAAGGATCCGCTCTTGAGCATCACGGTCTTCGCTCTCGGCGAATCCGGAACTGAAAATGACGGCAAAGGGAACGCTCCGAGCAGCACAACTTTCCATCACCGAGGGGACCAACGAAGCCCGAACTCCGACAAGCACCACATCCGGAGTCTCCGGCAGAGAGGCCACATCGGGGTAGCATGGGTACTCCGCCACCGTTCGATATTTCGGATTGACGGGGAAGACATTCCCGGAAAAACCGAACTCTCTCAGAAGTTTGAGGGGTCTTCCCGAAATGGTGTCCGACGCGGGAGACGCCCCGACTACAGCCACGGAACGCGGAAGGAAGAGTTTTTCGAGTTGCGGCATAGTCTCTCTCATATTCGCACCTCGTCTGTGCAGTTCAATTGTACCGAGAGGTCACTCGCATCGCCAAAGCGCGTCGCCAGACCGCAGGAGTCGCACAGCACGTCACGCCCATCACCCAATCGGCGGAGCCTCCACCTTTTGCCCTCACGCTCTCGTCCCGTATCAGTTCGCGGCAATCGACGGAACATGCGCTCCCCCGGGCAAGGATGAAAGGAAAGGGGGCATCGCTCCCCGAAGGAAGCAGGGCAAGAACGAGACTGTCCGGGCGTTCCGTCACCAGACGCTTCACGGGCGCAGTGGCGAGATCCCTTGGAAGTGCGGGAACAACGACATGGCAGAAGGGAACTCCCTGGAGCGACTCCTCTTCCCAGGGAAAATTCAGATAGGGTTTGACTTTGTCGAGCACCTTTGCCAAAGCTCCCCGTTCCTCCTGGACTCTGTCATACACCTTCTCAATTTCACCGACGGGGCAGCCGATCCGACGGGAAAGTCTCCGAAGAACCTTTCCACACTCGGCCAGTCGGGACTCTCCGTGAACAGTGAAGGTAAACTCCCATTCGGGCGCACTTCCTCCGTATCCGGTGACAAAGAGCCGCCCCACTTGATCCGTGTGCTCCACATGGGTACCCGAACAGGCAATGACGTCCACATCAGGGATGGAGACGACCCGGATACGATCATCCTCCAACCGATCCCAGTTTGCCTTGAGTCTCGGAAGAGAACGGGCCTCCTCCCTCGTCAGTTCGGAAATTTCGACGGCAAGTCCCGACGCGACAAGCCCATTCGCTCGTTCCTCCGCCGCAAAGAGCATCTCCCAGTCCACAATTCCGTCGTAGTGCACATATACAGTGGACTCCTCCTCTCCGATGGCGACCTTGTAGATGTGAAGTCCCTCCCGGGAATCCTCGAGCACTCTAGAAAGGAGATGTTCCCCCGTGTGCATTCTCGAAAGGAGATACCGTCGCTCCATGTCGATCTCGGTTTCAACGGACATGCCTTCCCGTGGAATTCCCGCTTCGATACACACGGGAGCGACGAGAAATCCGTTCTCGCGATGGCAATCGACAACGCGGGCGAGGAAATTCTCCCCCCGAAGCGTTCCCGAATCTCCCGGCTGTCCGCCTCCGGAAGGTCGAAAGGCGGCTCCCTCAAGGACAAGGACCGCTTTCTCCTTGCGCATCTCACGCACCGCAACAACACGTGCAGTTTTTCCGGAAGCTGCCTGGCCTCCGTGCTCCATAAAAACTCCTCCCCGCATTGGATCGATTCGTAAAAAAAAACGAGGGAGAGAAGACTCTCACCCTCGATATGTACCTTTGCGTTCCTCCTTCCGGAGGAAGGTCACTCCACACCCTTGATCCGATCCGTAGCACCCTTGATGCCAAGCTGCACGAGGTCTTTCTTCTGCAGCACATCCCATTTGGCATTGAGAACCAGAAGGAAAAACAAGGAATAGATATCGATTCTCCAGTGAGGGATTTCTTTTTCGAAGGAGCGAAAAATCGTACGCAGATGTTGCCGTCCGACTCCGCCGTTTTCCATCTCTCCCAGAAAGGCTTCAAAATCCTCCATAGAGGTGATGTCCGCCGCAGAAAGGATCGCCACGAGGTTTTCCAAGCTTTTCTCCTCGTATTCCTCGGAGCGTGAACTTGTCGGATAGCCGATTTCCATGGCTATGGCAGTCCATTCCCGAAGCTTCTGCGCGTGGGTTTCAAAATAAAGGCGAAGCGTCTGTACGGAAATTTCATCCCCTCCGGAACGATTCTGCGCAAATCGGAGAGAAGCTCCGGTAGTGCGAGGTATTTCTCCCCCCGCTCCTCCGGAAGGTTTCGGCCCCTTTGGAGACTGGAACACCCCCGCACCTCCCGAATCGGGAGGAAGAGGCCCCTGGCGAACGAAATCCCACACGGAGAGAAAGCCCTCGTCGGCCTCTTCGAGAAGGGCACTCATGCGGAGCAGTTTACGTTTCAGCAGGCTTTTCGACTGAACGACCTCATCGTAAGGAAGTTTTTTCGTGATGGCCGACCAGGCATTCTGGAGAATCGTCCGAACCTGGATCTCCGCCTTCAGATCTCCGTAACGGCGCCATTCCCGCAGTGTCGCCCTGTGTGGAGCGAGGGACACCGCATAGTGAATCGATCGGTATCCGTAGGCATCGGGATCCTGAAGGGCATCGTAGGGAACGGAGAAATCTTTGTGGACGGTGAATTCCTCCTCCACCATGCGAGCGATCTTCTCCAGATCCTCCGCGAAATACAAAACCACCCGGACGCCGGAGAGGTCGTACATTTCGTTGACAGGATCCCGAAAGGACGCCGAAGGATTCGTGATGCGCTGCATGAACCTCTCGATGCTCTTGGTTCGGCTCTCCAGATGAAACAGTTCAATTCCCACCTGTTCCAGGAGATCCTGTACAAGATGCTCCAATCGCTCGGTAAAACCCTGGTAGAGGCTGTGCTCTCGAATATAGAGATCTTTCCATTCCTCGACGCTTCGGACATCCATGCACGAATCACCACCCGTGATCGAGTTTGGCCCTCCATTCCTCCATGACCCCACGCACACCCCACCAAGAAGTAAGTGTACCCAAAAATGCGCACACCATCAACTGGACGTAAATACCCGCCGGTTTCCCGCAGAGCCTCGAAAGAAGGTTTCTCTAACGGGACAGTCCGGAAAGAGCGCGCTTCGCCTGGTCATTTTCGGGATCGAAGAGAAGAGCGTTTTTGTATGCTTCCAGCGCCAGAGCTTTCTGCCCCTTTCGAAGTGCCGCGTACCCAAGAAGGGTATAGGCAGTGCTGTCGAAAGGATTGATTCTCAGCGCTTCCTCAAGTTGTTCCATCGCGGAATCGACCATGCCCTTGCGAAGAAGGGCGTGCCCGAGGAGAACACGGGGAAAAGCGTCTTCCCTCGCAACTCCGACGACGGGAGCAATACGGTCCGCGGGGTTCACTCTCCCGCGTCCCACATACGAAGAAGCCACCGCGGCGTTTCCGTAGAGCGCTTTCATTTGCGGATCAAGGCGAATGGCCCGCTGTAGCATCTCCGAAAAAGGTTCCCCGGGCAGACTTTCCCGAGGCAAGGCAAGGTGCCAGAGGCCGGAGAATCCGGCAGAAGAGACGCCCGCTCCCGCCGGGGACGGAAGCCAGAAGGGAGTTTCCCGAGGAAGAGAAAGCCATCCTTCCGTTATCATCGTATTGCCTCCGACGGAAGACCTGTTCGACTCCCACAGGGGTCCCATCTCCCGATATTCCGTCGGGCGCGAGGCTTCAGGTTGACGCAGAGATTTTTCGAAAGCACGGAGCGCCTGGTCGAACTCCCCCCTCCGGAAATAGAGATATCCCTCGTTCTCCAAGAGAACCGCATTCTCCGGCGCCTTGTTTCGAGCCGAAAGCAGAACCTGCAACGCCTCGTCGTACTGTCCGAGTTTAGCATAGGACCACGCGAGACTGTTCAGCACGTCCACCCGTTCCGGGCTTTTTCGAAGCACGTAGGCATATTCTCCCGCGGCCTCTCTGTACATACCGAGATCACTCAGCGCCTCGGCAAAGAGAAAGCGGAGCTCCGGATCTTCCGGAACCAGCAACACCGCCTCCCGCAGTTGCACAGCCCCCTCGTACGTCCGTCCGGAAGCAACGAGTTTTTTCCCTTTTTCGGCCAACACAGCCGCTTCTCTTCGCTTCCGCTGGGCTTCGAGCCGAGAACGCACACCGGAGAGAAGTCGCTTGGCTTCGGCATCCTTGCCGGGAGACGTTCGGATCGCTTCGACAAGAATGTTCTCCGCTTCCTGCAGCAGACCGGAAACAGCGAGCACCCTCCCCAATCCGGTCAAAATCTCTCCCTGCTCGACGCTGGATTCCGTTCCGGCCTCTCTCGAAAGAGCAAGAGCAGCTCGATAGGTCTTCACTGCATCCTGGAAGTGACCCTGACGTTCCTCATCTCCGGCTTTCCGGAGCAACTGCTCCATCCGTTGCTTCCTTTCGGCTTTTTCCACGGCTTTTCGCGCCGTCTCCACACGTCGGGCTATCTCCCGATCTCCCGGTACGGATTTCAGTGCCCGTTCATACGCATGCAGCGCCTCCGCCTCTTTTCCCGCAGCAAAGAACAATTCCCCCTGGCGGACGAAAAGAAGCGGATCCATGCGCTCTTCCGCGACTTCTCCGTAAAGGGTGGCCGCTTGAAGGTTCTCCCCGGCGGCAGCCAGGGCATCGGCTCGCCCAAGCTTCTCCCGGAGAGCCAGATCCTTCTTCTGTTGCTCTTCCGACACGTTTTTCGCGGTCAGACATCGTTCAAGTGCCGCCTTTGCCTCCAGGTCGCCCGAGGAGAGAGAGAGCAGTTCTTCGTAGACGCGCACAGCCTCGTCAACCCGCCCCAGAGCCGCATAGGAATCCCCCAGTCCCCTCAGAGAGAGCAGATTTTCGGCATCGAGGTCAAGGACCCGGCGAAACACCACAGAGGCATCCTCGTACCTGCCCTGGTCCTGCAAGGATTTTCCCTCTGCCAGAAGCGCCTTTGTCTCCTCGGTGACGTGGCGTTCCCGCTCCAGGGAAACCAGACGGGCCGCTTCTTTTCTGGCTTCATCCAAAGCGGCAAGGAGTCGGGAATCATCGGGGTTCAAAGTCAATGCCCGTTCGTAAAGAGCAATGGCCTTCGCAGGTTCCCCCGAACGGCGGTACACATCTGCAAGCATGTCGAGAACCGAGGGATCCGCCTGATCGGTTCCAAGCACCTTCTCCAGGACGCTTTTCGCCTCGTCGTCGCGTCCCAGACACAGAAGCGCGGCACCCAATCCCTTCTGGGCATCGGGAAGAAGCGCAACCCTGGCGAGAGCCTTTCCGAAAGCATCCACCGCCTCTTCGCACGCTCCGAGGTGGAGATAGGCATCTCCCAAGCCTAAATACACTAGCGCATCTCCGGAATCGATGCTTTCACTCCTGCGATAGGCTGCTACGGCTTCATCAAAGCGACCAAGCGCGCGCAGTGTTTCACCGAGGAGAAAATATTCCCCCCCATTTCCATCGTTTCCGGAAAGTCCCCTTTGGAGATACTCCAATGCTCCCGCATAATCCCCCTGCCGAAAGAGACGTTCACCCGAGGCGATAAGGCGGGCCGGGCGCTGCAAATAGGACCACACGCCGAAGAGTAGAACTCCCACCGCCAGAAACGATGCACCGACGAGAAGCCATTTACCCGCCGGAATCCGCCCTCGCTCACTCGTCTTCTCCTTCGGGGAAGACAACGCGTCGGCTCCGAGGGGCGAGTGAAATGATTCTTCAGGCTTCGAGTCCGCATCTCCGGCCACGGAAAAGGGTTTCGGAGAGGCATCCCCGGGAGCGGAGGGTTCGCCCAAAAGCACGACTTCTTCGGCATTCGTTTCGGCCTCGAAAGAATTTTTTCCCAGGGCAGCAATCGAAGGCTCCGGATTTTTCTCCGAAACAGGGGCGAGATTTTCGCCGAGACGAGGTTCACGAAGAAAGGCGGCAGGGCCAGTATCGTTCACGGTGGGCTCCTCCAGCGTTTCCTCCGTCGGTTTCGCCGCCACTTCCGGAATACCGCCCAAAAAGGTCAAGAGGGCTGAACCGGCCTCGGCCTCGACAGAGGCGGATGACCGCGGTCCCTCCGACATGGGCATAACGAACGACTCCGGTTGAACCAAGGGTTCCCGCGCCGCACGAAGCGGAGAGGGTGCTTCGAAAAAGGTCACCAGTCCCTGCGGCAAAGAACGTGCTTCGGCTTCCGGGGAAACCGGAACCGAAGGCGCGGCGAGAAAGTTCGCCAACTCCGTCGGAATCGGTTTTTCTTCAGGCAAAGATGCAGAACCGGTTTGTCCGTCCATCGCCCTGGTTGCCGCATAACCGAACACATCCGCCCAGGGTGGCATCGTCCCTTCCGTACCCGGAGAGACACGCAACGGGGCAAGGTATTCCCGGGCTTTTTCCCATGCATCCATAGCCCACAGGGCAAGCTCCCGCGAATTCTCGATCTCCTCCCGGAAACGGCGTAGAAACGTCTCCCGCTCCGCTTCGTCCCCCGAAGCGACAAGCGAAACAAGTCCGTACTCCAGGGCACGGACAAGCACGTCGACTTCTTCGGGAAAATTCGAACATTCCTCGAGCAGGAGAAGACGAAGACGTCCCGGTTCACGGAGCAGTTCGGCCCCTTGCCGGGAAAGAAGATCATACAGCTTCGCCTGTGGCACGTCGTTCATGGGTGCACACCTCCAGGAGCCCTTTGTGCAGACCGCACGGAATGTATTCCATCATAGCAGAACGTGGAGAAAATGGGAGACTTTGGAAACACCACAATGAAAATCGGACTATCTCTTCGAAAAACGGTTGAGAGAGAAACGGTCCGAAAAAGAAAATCCCCCTTCCTTCTCTTCGAAGAAAGGGGGACGAGGGTTTACGGAGAATGGTGCCGGGGACGAGACTTGAACTCGTACGGGTCTCCCCACACGCCCCTCAAACGTGCGTGTCTACCTATTCCACCACCCCGGCAACGCGAGGCACATTATACTGAGCCTTTCTCTTTCCGTCAACTGCGTTTTTGTTTTTCTCGTCCTTCCGTTTTGTCTTTCATCCCGCCGGAAGTCGGTTTCGAAAGCCCTTGGGAAGCTCTGAATAACGACCTTTGGCTTTCCCTTGACTCGGGTCACATCAAGCTCTGCGAGGCGCCCTGCTGGGCTGTCGCAGCCTTATTCAGAGATTCCCTTGCAGCATCAGGAAAGATCTGGCCTACTGACGGCGCTCCTTGATACGGGCAGCCTTGCCACTGAGGCGTCGCAGGTAATAGAGTTTCGCCCTGCGAACCTTACCGAGGCGCACGACTTCGATTTTTTCCACGCTGGGACAATGGAGAGGGAAAATACGCTCCACACCCACGCCGTTGGAAATTTTTCGAACCGTGAACATCTCCTTCAGTCCTCCATGTTTCCTGGCGATAACAACGCCTTCGAAAACCTGAATCCTCTCCCTGTTCCCTTCCTTGACTTTCACATGGACCTGCACCGTATCCCCTGCACGAAACGTGGGGATCTCCTGTTTGCAGTACTTCCTTTCCACCAATGCAATCTTGGGGTCCATCTCATTCCCTCCTCAGGATCTCGCGTACATCCTCTTTCCAGGCGAACGGCCCGATATTCCAGGCCTTGTGTCTCCGTCGTCGTCTTTCCGCTACCTCCAGCCGAAAAATCGGTCGAGGAGCACCGAAACGGCACTCCGCACCGAAAGGTGATTGTAAGCACCCTCACCTCCGCGAATCGGCTGCAGCTGTACGTCGCACGAAGCGAGCACACTCTCGTCGAGCCCCCATCCCGTGCCGAACAGAAAAACCACCGGGCGGGCATCCTCGACAATCCGTCTCTTCAGTTCCAACCAGTGCACCGCGCCTTTTCTGGAACGAGCACTGGTCCCTACAACCAATGGAACATTCCGTTCCTTTTTCTCGACCCACCGGAGCATGCCGCGAAACTCCGGAAAAACCTTTATTCGTCGGAGCGCCTCTCCGCGTTTGGGATTGAAGGTCGCCCCATATCCTTCGGTCCAATGGGCCACGATGGTTCTCACCATCTCCCTCTGCCCCTCGAGAGGCGTGACGACGCAGAAACGCCGCACGCCGAACGTAGTGCACGTCCTGGAGATGTCGTGAAGATCGAGCCCTGTCACCGCAGTGGTGGTGACGTTTCCCAACCTGTCCAGGACAGGATGATGCAGCAAGGCCACATAGGCTCCGCAGGGCAGGTAAGGCTGCACGTTCGCCCGGCTGAGAACGTCCGGGCGTCGCCGAAGCGTCCGAAGAACCGCCTGGCGTCGCCGCCAGGACCGGACAACCTCGTGGTCACCCGACAGAAGTGCCTCGGGGACGGACTCTCCACGCCACACCGAAGGGCGGGTGAAATGCGGCGTATCGAGAAATCCTCGAAAGAACGAGTCCTCTTCGACAGCACTTTCCTTGCCCACCACGCCGGGAATTCTTCGGGCCACTGCGTCGATGAGCACCATGGCGGGCAGTTCGCCCCCCGTGAGCACATAGTCGCCGATGGAGACTTCCATATCCACGAAACGGCGCGTAAAGCGCTCGTCCAATCCCTCGTAATGCCCGCAGACAATGAAAAGATGCTCCTGCGCGGCGAGTGATTCCACCATTTCCTGGGTCAGAACGGCCCCCTGGGGGCTCGTGCCAAGGACGAAAGGACGTGCGCCGTCCCCTGCGGCCTTTTCCAGCGCTTTAGCCAACGGTTCGGCCATGAGCACCATGCCGCCTCCTCCGAAGGCATAATCGTCCACCTGACGATAGGCGCCATCGGCGAAGTCGCGAAGGTCAAGCACATCCACCACGAGTCGTTCCGCCGCCACCCCTCTCCCCACGATGCTCGTGGAGAGAAAGGACTTCAGAAAATCGGGGAACGCCGTGACAACGGTGATTCTCATTCTTCCCAAAGTCCCTCGGGAATGCGGACCTCCATGATCCGCCTCTCACCGTCCACACGGAGCACCACCTCGCGAACGGCGGGAAACATACGTTCCTTTCCCTCGGGATCCTCCAGGACATAGATGTCATGAGCTCCCGTCTGCAACACGTTTTTCAAGATGCCGCGCATTGTGCCGTCGTCCGCGTCCCGGACTTCCATTCCAAGCAGATCTTCCACCCAGAACGCTCCGTCCGGAAGAGGCATGCGCTCTTCTTTGCGAACCTTCACGAGAGCACCCCGAAGATTTTCCGCCTCATCGCGGTCCGCAATTTCCTCGGTGGAAACGATGAATTGTCCCTTTCCCTCAAGAACTGCCACATTCGTCACCGTCACCGTGCGGAGATAGGCCCCGGAGGGACGGAAGAGCCGCATCTTTTTCATGGAGAAAAAACGCTCGGGAAAATCCGTGAGCGGGAACACCTTCAACGCTCCGGCGATACCGTGAGCACCAACCAGGCGCCCCACCGTCACCGAAGGCGCTTCTCCTCCTTTTTCTTCGGGAAGAACGTTCTTCTTCGGCATGCTCGAAGCAGCCACCTAGGACTCCTCCACATCAACGTCCACGCGCTCTCCCGCTTTGGAGGCGGCGGCACGCACAACCTGGCGAACCGCGTTGATGGTCGCCCCTTTCTTGCCTATGATGCGGCCCACATCCTCCTGAGCCACGGAGATGCGCACCAGAAAGGACCCATCGTCCTTCTCCTCGCTCGCCACACGCACTGTTTCGGGATCCGTGACAAGCTGCCGCACGATATGATCCACCAATTCGCGATAGTCCGGCATCGTCTTCAGGCTACTGCTTTCTGTTCTCCACGAACTTGTCCCACACTCCGGCCTTTTTGAGGATGGAGCGGGCCGTCTCGGAGGGCTGTGCCCCCTGCTGAAGCCAATGAAGCGCTCTCTCTTCGTTCACGAGAAGCTCCGCGGGATCCTTCATCACATCGTAGGTACCAAGCATCTCGATGAAACGTCCGTCGCGGGGAGACCGCGAATCCGCCACCACGAGACGATAGAAGGGGTTCTTCTTGCGCCCGTGCCGAGCCAATCGAATGCGTACTGCCATATGTCCCACACCTCCAGATGTAAGTTCAGAAAGGGAGAAGGTTCCGTAGGGAACGGAGCCCTCCCTTGCCGCCACCTTTGCCGAATTTCTTCCATAGATCACGCATCTGCTCGTACTGCTTGAGCACCTGATTCACCATCTGCACGCTCGTTCCAGAGCCCTGGGCGATACGCCTGCGCCGACTTCCCTTGATGATCTCCGGACGTTGCCGCTCTTTCTTCGTCATGGACTGGATCACCGCTTTCGTGTGCCGCAGACGCGACGGATCCAAGTCGGCATCCCGAAAGCCCTTCATTCCTCCGGGAATGGGAAGCATTTCCAGAACCTTGTCGAGAGGACCGAGCTTTTCTATCTGATCCAGTTGCACGAGGAGGTCCTCCATGGTGAGGCGGTTCTTCTTCAGGGCATCCGCCATGCGCTCCGCATCCGCTTCGGTGGTGACCTGCTGGACCCGTTCCATAAGTCCCATAACGTCGCCCATACCGAGAATGCGGCTCGTCATCCGCTTGGCGTCGAAAATCTCCAGATCCTCAATGCGTTCCCCCACCCCGGCGAGCTTCACGGGCACTCCCACAGCGGCTCGTATGGCAAGCGCCGCACCGCCTCTGGCGTCTCCGTCGAGCTTGGAGAGGATGACTCCCGTCAGCGAAAGCAGACCGTGGAATTTCTCCGCCACGTTCACCGCTTCCTGCCCCGTCATGGCATCCACCACGAGAAGAATTTCATGGGGCGCCACGAGATCCTTCACGGCGGAGAGTTCCGCCATGAGAGACTCGTCCACGTGGAGACGTCCCGCCGTATCGAAGAGAATCGTGTCGAACAGGTGATCCTCGGCGAAACGCAACGCCGCCTCGGCGACACGAAGAGGATTGCGCTCTCCCTCGGGAGGGCCGAAAAAACCCACCCGGGCCTGCTCCGCAAGAACACGGAGCTGTTCTACCGCGGCGGGACGCTGGAGATCGCAGGCGACGACCAGCGGCTTGTGCCCCTTGGAAATGCGCTTGGCGAGCTTCACACAGGTGGTCGTTTTTCCCGAGCCTTGCAAGCCCACAAGCAAGTAGCGCGTCGGAGGTTTGGACGAGACGACGAGGGGCGACGGCTCGCCACCCATGAGAGCCACGAGTTCGTCCACAACAATGGAGACCACGTGCTGCGCCGGTGTGATGGAGGCCAGAACTTCCTGTCCTACCGCCCGGGTCTGTATCCTGGCGACAAAGTCCTTGACCACCTTGTAGTTCACGTCCGCTTCGAGAAGCGCTCTTCGCACCTCCCGAAGCGCATCGGCCACGTCCGTCTCGGTGAGCTTGCCCTTTCCGCGAAGTCCCTTGAAGATTCCTTCGAGACGTTCTTTCAGGGAATCAAACATGGTCGTCCATCCTTCCCGCCTCCGGAGGAATCCGGCACACGAAATCCGTCCTCAAGCTCGGCAAGCAACGATTCCACTCGCTCTGTGAACTCGCTGGGCAGTTTTTCCGCGAATTCCTCGAGAAGTTTCTTCAGCGAATGCACACCCTCACTCCAAAGAGCCTCCCGAGCGTCGATTCGAAGAGTTCTCTCCGCCGTCGCGAGCCGCTCCTTTCCACGCTGGAGCAGATCATGGGCTCCTTGCCTGCTTACGCCGAGCAACTCCGCGATTTCCGAGAGAGAAAGATCCTCCATGTCGTGCAATTCAAAGGCTCTTCTCTGTTTTTCCGTAAGGAGTGTTCCGTAGAGATCATACAGACGAGCATAATGCATCCGCTCGGAAAGAAACTCTTCTCCTCCCACGGAAGAAACACCCCCCAGAAAAACGCCGACGGCCCTCGGCGTGACGGAAGGGATTATAGGGACATTCCTTGCGTGCGTCAAGGCCTGGGCCTTTACACACAAAACCACAGCAAAAAATGGAGCGGAAACCCCGCTCCATTTTTTGCTGCCTGTGAAAGCACAAAAAGCGTTTCCCGGGCCGGAGAGACTCACTCGTGGGTATGGACGTGAGAATGGCCGTGGGAGTGTGGCACCGCATGATCGTGACAGTGATGCCCGGCGTCATCCTCGAAGGCGCGTTCCTCAACCTCGGCGAGAGCGCTCCAAAGCTCCGCCATCGCTCTTCGTTTGTAGCCGATGACGTGGCAGAGAGAGCGCTTTGTCTCCTCGTCGTCGATGAGGTGCCACCGAGCGGCAAGATCGTTCAGGGAACGCAACTCCTCCGCAAGCGTCTCCCGAAGGAGTTCCGCCACCTCCATCGGATGAGAGACGTGCACGTGTTCCGCATGTTCTTCTCCGCCAGGAGTGATGACTCTGCACATGGCTATCCAACCTCCTTCATCACGGATCGCCGCAAAACGGAAAATCGTCGATCCGGTATGTCTTTTCCTCTCCGCTTCGGCTCTTTTCACCTAAAACAGATATGAGACAATGATCCCAGCAGGGGTATGATACTCCAAAACACATCCCATCGCCACGTTGCGAAGGAGGGAGTTCCATGAACATCATGAAGGAACCTTGGGACAGTTTCCGCAAAGAGCATTACCGGAACCTCGGAGAGACCGTGGCAAAACGCTGTTCCGAAAAGGGCTTCATCGGCCATTACGCCGAGGATGCCACACAAGCGCTCCAGCTCGTTCTCGATCTCATTCCCGACGGAGCGAAGGTGGGTGTTCCCGGCAGCGTAACCATACGGGAGATCGGTGCCTTTGACGCCCTCGAACGCAAGGGATGCACCGTCGTGCAGCACTGGGATCCGTCCCTGACCACTTCCGTGGCAAAGGCGGAACGCCTCAGAGAAGAATTCCTTTGCGACGTTCTTCTCAGCAGCACCAATGCCCTGACTCACGACGGAACCCTCGTCAACATCGACGGCACGGGAAACCGCGTGGCCGCCATGGCCTGGGGAACGAGCAAGGTCATCCTCGTGGCGGGAATCAACAAGATCGCCCGAAATATGGAACAGGCCCTTATCAAGATACGCGACTGGGCCACGCCGATCAATGCCCTTCGTCTTGCCATGGACATCCCCTGCGCGAAAGTCGGGTACTGTGTGGACTGCAATCATCCCCAGCGGGCATGCCGAGCGGTTCTCACCATGGAACGGGCGCCCTTCGGAAGAGAGATCCATGTGATCATCGTGGGGGAGCATCTGGGGTTCTAAATCTCGAGGAAACCCTGAATAAAGACCTTTCGCTTTCCCTTGACTCGGGTCGCATCAGGCTCTTCGAGGCGCCCTGCGGGGCTGACGTAGCCTTATTCAGAGGTCCCTCGACTTTTTCCCTGTTTCGGCCCACGTGCGGAGCATAATCCAGTTCTCCAGTCGTTCGATGCACGCACAGAACATCCTCTCCGTAAAACAGAGTGATGCGTTCCCTGGGCCAAGCCACACGGAAGCTGTTACGTTACAATCCTTGGGAGCTGGAAACCGGCCAGTGGAAATGCGGTTTACCGCGCCTCCCCTGGCCGGCGTTTTTCTATCTTCGCCACGTTCCGGGAAGGAAGAGCATGAGAACCGTATAGATCTCGAGCCGCCCGAGCAGCATGAACAATGCAAGCGCCCACTTCCCGAGGGGAGGGATGGCACTGTAGTTGTCCATCGGTCCCACTCCGCCGATGCCGGGACCGATGTTGCCGAGCGTGGCGGCAACACTCCCTATGGCGGTGAGCACATCCAATCCGAGAGCCGTCATGATGAGGGTCCCTCCGGCGAAAAGCGCCATATAAAGCAGAAAAAACGCTGTGATCGATCCCACCACGTCGCGAGGCACAACCTTGTCTCCAACACGAATGGGAAAGATTCCCTGGGGATGAAGAAGTGCATGCATTTCCGCCTTGGCATGGCGCAACATGACCATGACACGGATATTTTTCAGCCCGCCCCCCGTGGATCCGGCGCATCCACCGATGAACATGAGAAGAAGAAGAAGCATCTGCGGAAAGAAAGGCCACATCTCGTAATCCGCCGTGACGAATCCCGTGGTGGTGAGAATGCTCACCACTTGAAAAGCCGCGTGGCGGAGAGCCGTCAGCGGATTCTCACGGGAATCTCCGAAGACGAGAAAAAAGGTGACGAGGACCGTCGCCCCGAGAACGAGCCGCGTGTAAAAACGAAACTCAGGGTCTCGCCAGAAGACTCTCCGATTTCCCTTGAGGAAGAGAAAATGCAGGACGAAGTTCGCCCCCGCGAGAAACATGAAGAGGGTGATGACCCAGTCGAAATACGCGTTGTCATACTGCCCGATGCTCCCGTTGAGCGGTGAAAACCCCCCCGTGGCCATGGTTCCGAAGGCGTGCGTGAGTGCTTCGAAGAGGGGCATGCCCCCCAGGAGAAGCGCGAGTGTCTCCGCCAGCGAAAGCAGCATGTAGACAACCCACAGAAGAAGCGCCGTCTGTTGCACCCTGGGAGTGAGCTTCTCCGGAATGGGGCCGGGAACTTCCGCCTTGTACAGTTGCATTCCTCCCACCCCGAGAAAGGGCAGCACCGCGAGGCTCAGCACGATGATGCCCATCCCCCCCAGCCAATGCGTGAGACTTCTCCAGAAGAGGATTCCCCTCGGATTGGACTGGATATCCGTCAAAACCGAGGCCCCGGTGGTGGTGAACCCCGACATGGCCTCGAAAAAACCGTCCGTGTAGGTCGTCACCGTTCCGGAAAACAAGAAGGGGAGACCTCCGATGGCGGAGGCGACGATCCACGAAAGGGACACGACAGCAAAAGCCTCTTTCGGCCCGAGTTCCGCAGTTGCGGCATTTTTCCCCAAGGTGAAGAGAATGCCCGACAGGAGAAGACCGACGCAAAAAGACAAGAACAGCGACGCCAGGTCGGCGCTCCGATCTTTGACGGCCCAGAGCATGGGCCAGATCATGAAAAGAGAGACCACGGCACCGACAAGGGCAAGTACCTTGCAGACGATGGAGAAGCGCATCTATTCCACCCCCAGGACCTCAAGGGCTCTGGGCATGAGTTCATTGGAGGCGAAAAGGATAATCCGGTCGCCCTCCCGAAGAACCGTGTCCCCCGAAGGAACGAAGGCCTCTCTCCCCCGCTCCACGAGAGCGAGGACGATTCCCTTGGGCAATCCCAATTTCTGCACTTCCTCTCCTACGGCGGAACTCGATGCGGGGATGGTGGTCTCCAGCATCTCCGCACCGATGGACTCAAGGAGAGAGAGTTGCCCCGAGGCCCTGGGGAAACGGACATGCCGCATGATGATGGATGCCAGGGCCTGGTTTGGATTCACCATGGCATCCACTTCCACATGCCGTTCCATCTGGAGGAAAGACTTCCGCCGCACCACGGCGACGCTTTTCGCCGCACCCAGGCTCTTCCCCAGAATGCCGATGAGAATGTTCGCCTCGTCGCTCGCCGTGGTGGTGACGAATCCGTCCGCCTCGGCCACGCCTTCGTACTGGAGCAGTTCCTTGTCGGTACCTTCGCCGCAGAGCACGATGGTGCGTTCCAGCTCTCCGGCAAGCCGGTCACACTTCTCTCGATCCTGGTCGATGAGGCGGATGTCCACTCCGGAAACCCGGAGTTCCAATCTTCGGGCAACCTGGTATCCTATCTTTCCTCCACCCACGATGAGAACCCGGCGGAGCGGACGACTTTTTCGCAGGCCGAACAGCTCTTCCAGTCGCCAGACCTGATCTCTGGCGCAGACCACATAGCAAAGATCACCCGCAAGGAGCGCGTCCTCTCCGGAGGGAACAAATCCCTCTTCACCTCTGTTCACATAGATGACGACCGAGACAAGAGTCGGGAAGGATTTCCTTAATTCTTTCAAGGGCGTCGCAACAAGAGGGGACCTCTCGGCGATGCGGAAAGCATAGACTCCCGCCTTTCCTCCGGCGATCTCCACGGTCCGGACAGCGGAGGAGACGGCGAGCAGTTCCTCGATCTCCCGGGCGACGGAACGTTCGGGGGAGATGAGCATGTCGATGCCGAGTTCCCGGGACCAGTTTTCGTTGTCCGTGAATTCCAGGCTCCTGGCCCGCCCCATCACCTTGGGCGTTCCCGCCCGTTTCGCGATCCAGCATGCGAGGATGTTCACCTCGTCGTGATTCGTACAGGCAATGAGCAGATCCGTAGCACAGGGAATACAGATGCCAGCCCGTTCGAGGACATGAGGACGGGCTCCGTTCCCCCGGACCACCATTACGTCGAGTTCGTTTTCAACCTTGGTGGCCTTGGCCTCGTCCGCCTCGACCACCGTGACGTCATGCCCCTCCTGGGAGAGCTGCGACGCAACGGCAAATCCCACTTCCCCCGCTCCGACGATCACTATGCGCACGATCTCTCACCTCTTCACAAACCAATGAACGTTTCCTCATCCCCGCTTTGGTGGTACACTCTTCCGGGAATTTTCAAGGAGGTGTCATCTCTTGCCCAGACGTGGTACGTTCGCCCTCGTCATCGCCGGCGGTCCAGCCCTGCCATCTTCCCCAAAAAAAGGGGAAGAGAACGGCAAAGAACATCCTCTTTGCGACCTTTCCATCTTTCCAGACTTGAGAGAACTGGACGTGGAGCTCGTGGAATGGAGCCGCCAACCCACGAGCCACTATACCATACGGATGGCGACGGATCTGGTTGAACTCCTGCGAAAACTCGTCGAAGACGGTGTTTCCGGCATCGTCGTCTCCTCCGGCACTGACCTTCTGGAGGAAGTAGCCTACCTCACGGACCTCCTTTGGGTCTACCCGCAACCATTGGTCTTCACCGGAGCACTCGTCCAGTGGGAAAACCTCGGCTCCGATGCGCCGGTCAATCTGTATCAGTCCTTCCTCGCCGCTACGTCGGAAGCCGTGTGGGGACTCGGCGTCGTGGTGTGCATGCAGGACCAGATCTTCAGCGCCTCGGAAGTGACAAGAGACGTGAGTCATCGGAGAGATGCCTTCGCCGCCCCTGGAAGAGGCCCCATCGGTGAAATCGTGGGAGAACGGCTCCTCATCAACCGGCGCCCCACACGCCCCACCGCACTGGGAGAATCGGTCATTCCCGCCAGGGAAGTCGAACTGATCACCGCGTCTCTGGGAAGCGGAGACCGCCTTCTCGCCTGCCTGAGCCAGACATCGGACCTGGATGGACTCGTCATCGCCGGATTCGGCATGGGCAATGTCCCCCCCTCGTGGCTGCCCCACCTGAAAAACCTCGTGCGTAAGGAAATTCCCGTGGTCATCACCTCCCGGTGCAATCAGGGGAGAGTCGTCAAGAACCGATCCTACGAGGGAAGCGCCACCAGGCTCATGGAAATGGGCGTCCTCGACGGAGGCGCCCTCCGCCCTCAACAGGCACGTCTTCGCCTCGCCGTCGGCCTCGGCGCCGGACTCGCCGGGAAAGACCTCCAGCGTTACCTCCTAGAGGGCTGAGAGCACGCGCCCTTCCGAACCCATGACCTGGAAAAGGGACTATCTCCTTCTGTGGAGCACGGCGTTTCTCCACCTGTGCGTCGCCATGACGTTCTTCGCCTTCCCCATCCAATTGGTCCGATGGGGGTTTTCAACCATGGACGTGGCCTGGCTCGCTTTTTCCATGGATTGCGCGCTCGTCCTCGCTCGTCCCGCCGTCAAATGGGTTCTCGATCACATGGGACCTAAATCGACCCTCATACTCGCCTCCGCGCTTCTCGCCTTGGCCTCCCTGGCGATGTACCTGGCGGGCAACCGCTTCTGGCTCCTGGTTCCGGCAAAAATGCTTCACGGCGTTTCTCTGTCGTTTCTTCTCGTGGCATACATCGTCTACGCCTCACACGCGCTTCCCCTCCCCCTCCTCCAACGCGGGCTTTCCTGGCTCGGGCTCACCACCATCCTGCCACAACTGGTGATCGTTCCCTTTGCGGAAAAACTCCTCCTTTCGGAACAGGTGGGGGCTTTCTTCCTCTCTCTCGGCATCCTGGCCCTCGCCGCCCTGGGCTGTGCGTCCCTCCTCACCTTTCGGGACACGTCCCCGGAGGAACACCGAAGCACTCCCGAAAACATGCTGCGAAATTCTCTTTTCCGGCAGATTCTCACGATCACCTTCGCGCAAAACCTCGTAAACTGCATCGTGCAGACATTCGTCGCACTCCTCGCTGCATCCAGAGGCAGCTACGCCTCGGCCTTTTTCATTCCCTACAGTCTCGGGAATCTCCTCACTCGGGGCATTCTGGCCCGGCGCATCAGCCTCTTCCTCCCCATGTCCGTGGTCCTCACCTCGCTTTGCGGCATCTCCGTCGCCGTCTTCGGCATCAGCCTGGCAAAGACAACCGCAGTCCTTGCTCTTTTCTCAGGACTCTACGGCCTCTTTCAGGGGCCGCTCGACCCCTCGATGATGGCTCTTACGGCACGACTGTTTCCGAAGAACCGCAATGCCGCCTTCACGGGATACATGACGTCCCAGGACACTGCGTGGGCGCTTGGTCCGCTTTTCGGGGGCAGCATCGGCGGCCATTCTCTCGCCTCGATCTTCTTTCTCTCCGGGGGATTGGCCGTCACCACCACGGTAGCCTGCTGGAAATGGTTCCGCCCCCAGGCCGCACCGACATCTTCCGATTCTCCCTCCTCTTCCTGAAGAAAAACGACCGAACATTTCCTCCTGAAATTCGCCTTGCCCATTGTACTTCCACTGTACTATGGTAGAATACAAGTAAACACAAGAAACGAGGAGGTGGAGACCATGCGTTACGCGGCGACCAGCGAAATAGTGGCCATCCGGCTCTCCGAGGGTGAAGATGTGCGGAGCTGTATTGCCCAAGTGTGTGAGGAGAACAACATTGACTCCGCCGTGGTCGTAGGCGGTGTGGGAATGCTACGGGACGTTACGTTCGGCTGGTTCAACGGCAACGAATACGTGACGAAGGAATACGGTGAGGTCTTCGAACTTCTTGCGTTGAGCGGCAATGTGAGCATCAAGGACCAGGCACTCTACCCCCACCTGCACGGCGCCTTGAGCAAACCCGATCACTCCGTGGTGGGGGGGCACCTCCTCCGAGCAGTGGCGGACCATAATGTGGAACTCTTCCTCAAACCACTGAATACCATCAGTCTCGCCCGCAAGTTCGACGGGTGGTTCGACGCGATTCTTCCGCTCAAAAGAGAATGACCGGGAACAAGGCGACAACAGGGAACGCAGGGAACGCACGATGCGCAACGAGGGAGCCCTGTGGCTCCCTCGTTGCGTCGGATGCATTGGAGCGGTTACGGAAAAGGCACCTCGAGCCCAAAGACATCGTCACTTTTTGATGTCCCTGGCCTCGCCTCCGGTGATGCGTCGCAACTCCTCCGGCGAAATGGGGAAGAAAGCGTGATCCGAGCCTGCCGCCGCCCATACCACGGGGAACTGAAAGAGTTCTTCATCAAGAAGCGCAAAAGGCTGCTCCGGGTATCCCACGGGAGGAACTCCGCCGATGCGGAACCCCGAATAGGCGAAGACAAAATCGGGATCGCACATGCGCACCTTGCGGGCATTCAGATGCCGCTTCACTTTCTTCAGGTCCACCTTGTTCGGACCGCTCATGAGAGCAAGCACGGGCCTTTCATCGGCGAGAAGCAGAATACTCTTGAGAATCTCCGACGGCGGCACGCCCACGGCCATGGAGGCATCCTCCACGGTGAAGATAGTCGCCTCGGTCATCCGGATCTCAACGGGAAATCCCGCTTCGTGGAGCCATTTACGGACTTTTTCGACAGAATCCGTCTGCTGCGTCTGCTGCAACGGCTGTTCCCCTCCTCGGTGTTTCTCTATTCCTGGGCCGGTTCCTCCTCGACGAATTCCTGCACTTCCATCTCGGAGGGGATCTCCGAAGCCTCCCCTCCCTGCAAGACCCCGCCGTTTTCGCCGGACGACGGTGCGGACCCGGCATAAAGCAGGCGGTACACAAAGTGATTGGCCATGACCTTGCGGACATATCCGTTGGTCTCCTCGTAAGGAATACTCTCCACCCATTCACGAATGTCCCGCCCGTTTTCGAGCCAGCGCTTCACCGCCCCACCACCGGCGTTGTAGGCGGCGACGGCATGCTCGATGGCGTCGAAACGTTTGAGGTTCATGGAAAGATGGGCTGTTCCCAAGAGAATGTTCGTCTCCGGCTTGTAGGCGTTCCCCAGCTCCATGCCCAATCCTTTCGCTTCGCCCTTTGCCGTGGCGGGCATGAGCTGCATGAGTCCCATGGCACCCACATAGCTGGTGGCGTTGGGGTCGAAGGCACTTTCCTGACGCATCACCGCCCAGAGCAGATGCGGGTCCACTCCAAAACGCTGTGCCGCAGCGAGGATTTCTTTTTCGTGAGGCCGGGGATAAAGCATCTCCAGCAACTCCCGCGGAAGCGTCTTCCCCTGTTGAAGAAGCCCTGCCAACGTTCCCGCCAGATGATAGGCACCCCGAATGTCCCCCTGCCATCGGGCGATTCGGGCCGCGTGAAAACGGTCCTTGGGAGAGGAACTCTTTCCTAGTTGGATTCTCGCATAAGTGATGAATCCCCATTGCTCGAGGAGACTCCCCTCCCCCTGAAGAACAGGAGGCAGATCATCGGAGATAGGTTTCGATCCCTGGGGATTCAGCCAAAAGGTATAGATGCTCGTTGGAAACGACTCGCCCAGGCGCTGGCGGTTCCGGACAGCGGATGCACCGTCTCCGATTCGCTCCCGCGCCTCGGCGCTCCAATAGAGAAACCTTGCAGGCCAGTCGCCTCCGGCGGAGGTTTCGAGCCCTTGTTCCCAGAACCGCGCGGCGGTCTTCCACTCGTCGCGCAGCCAGGCACGCCAACCATCCTCCCAAAGAAGCTCCGCCGCATAGAAGCTGCGGGGAGCCCCCTTCAACAATTTTGCCCGCCATTCCAGGGCCTTTTCCGGAGCGCTCTTTTCCTGAAGCCGCACAAGATAGTACGCTGCGGCCTCTCCTGGTTTGCCCGTGCGTTTTTCCGCCACTTCGGACAGAAGAGGAAGAACAACATCGCGATAGCCGTTTCTCGCGGCAATGTCCAGCCGCTTCACCGCTCGTTCCGCATAGCGATCTCCCGAGATCGCCACAGTCCCCCAGAGAGCGATCCCTTCATTTGCCTTCCCCATTCGGTACAGTGAAAAGGCGTGCCAAAATCGGGCCCTTTCCCCTGCCCCCTTCTTTTCCGCATCCTTGAGGAATTGCGCCGCCTTGGCGTAGTTTTGATCCACGTAAGCGGCATATCCCAGCTTCGTCAGGGCGTCGGCACCGAGATTCTTCTTTTTTCCGAGAAGCTTGAGGGCTGTTCGATTCATGGGGTAGTCGTCGAGCATGCGGAGCGCATCGGACACTTCCGCCTCGGGAAACGCCAGCAGTGCGTCGAGTGCAGGCTTGCGCAGCGTCTTGTCGTCTCCGAGTTTCACCATCTGGCGGAACCATGTGCGGCTCGCCGCGGTGTTGCCGAGATCCCGTTCGAGCCGGGCCAGCGCATACGCAACATAATATTTGAGCCCTTGAGGTGCGGTTTTCCAGAGGCTCTTCGCCCTTTCAAGCCCCGCTTGCTTTCTGTCCGAACGCTCCTCTCCGAGAACAAAGAGCATCTCCATATAGGGGTGTAATTCCTGGGGGCAATCTTTTCCGATTCTGTGAAAAAGTTCCATGGCCTCTCCGTAACGCCGCTGCATCCAAAGGGCATTCGCAGCGACAGAGAGTTCCCGGGGAGACAAATCGGCACTCCTGGCAACGACAAGAGCATTCAGAGGCTGCCATTTTCTGTTCCAGAAAAGGACGTCTACGGAATCGTTTTCTTTTGCCTCCGCTCCGGAAGGTTGTCCGGCAAAAACGAAGACACAAAGCCCGAGGCAAAAGAAGAGCGACAACGGCGTCCGGATTCGCCCTCGTGGAAGGAACCGCGAACGCCCCGAAGACAGGAAGTGGAAGAAACCTTTCTCCGCGAACAAGCTCACGGCATCCCCACCTCCTGACGGAGAAATTCCACAAGGGTCTTCACCGGCCGAAAAGCCAGGCTGCCGTGAACGAAGAAGAACGGGCGCAGGAGAGGCGGTGCGAAGGAACGCGCCACGAGGTTGCCGTCGGAAGGAACCGCAAGCGAGGAGACCACCGCCATCCCTCCTCCGGCGGCGACGGCCCTCACCAATGCGGCGGTATGACCGAAACGCAGCGGAGAGGCTGGAATCGCCCGACCCCCATTCCGGAGTGCCTCCTCGAGGACATGGCGAGTTCCCGATCCGTCGATGCGCCCCACCAATTCCTGCCCGGCAAGATCTTCCTGCAGAATGGACTCCCTTTTAGCGAAGGGATGTTCCCGAGGGCAAAGCAGCACAAGTTCATCCGTGAAGAAGTGGGTACTCGCAAGTCCCGGCAGGTTTCGCTCGGCTCCCACCACAGCCAGATCCGCACGTCGTTCCATCAGATCCGACAGCGCCTGCTTCGTGTCCGAGACGGACACCTCCACTTCAACCCGGGGATAGCTCCTGTGAAAACGAACGAGAAGTTCCGGCAGGAGGAAGTCGCCCGGAATCGAACTGGCGCTGAGGCGGACAAGCCCCTCCACTTCTCCGGAAGTCTCGGCGATCTCCTTGCGAACAGCCCTTTGGAGTTCGAGGACCTGCAGGGCATAGCGATAGACGACCTCTCCCTGACGGGTCAACAACGAGCGTGCGTGCCCACGAACGAGAAGATCCGTTCCGAGTTCCTCTTCAAGTTTGGAAATATGTTTGCTCACTGCGGGCTGAGAGAGCCCCAGAAAGGCAGCCGCTCTCGAAATACTCCCTTTTTCGACAGTGGTGATGAAACTCTCGAGTTCCCTGCTGTCCACGATCTTTTCCGAAGAATCAGCTCGCCTCGACGAACGCGCCGAGCGCGTCGTCGATGGCGTCCCGGTCGAATCCGACAATGACGCGCCCATCGATGTCGAGGACGGGAACGCCCACTTGGCCCGTGAGCGTTTTGATGGTCTCCACCGCGCTCGGATCCCTGGCAATATCACATTCCTCGAACGCCACCTCCCGCCTCCGAAGGTATGCCTTCACCTTTTCACACCAAGGACATGTGGATGTGCTATAAAGCCGGATAGTCATTCCGTTTTCCTCCATTCGACGAAATCTTCAGGGATTGTACCACGAGGTGCAAACCCCTTCACGACTCGTGGACAATCTCCGAAGAATCTCCACAAGTGCAGGAATCGCTGTGATCACAACTGCATCGGACAAGTTCGCCCGTCCTGAGGTACTCATGATACCGCTGGAGCCAGCGCGGCGTCGGTAAAGAACAGACGTGGAGGAAACGGAGAAAGGCAGTAAAACGCTCCTGGCACACAGGTGTAATGCAATGCTCCACCGCACATGCGTTCGACAATGCCGCGTCCTCGTCGAGGCCGAGAACATCCTGGAAAAAAGCGCCGAGAAGCCGTTCTCTTTCGAGAATCTCCTCAGCCAGACCGGCCCCAGCCTCCGTGAGTTCCAAATAACCGTACCGCTCCTGCCGGACAAGCCCCTCTTCCTTGAGGGGGAGCACGCCCCCCACTGCAGTGGGCGCCCGAACACCGAGTTCCGCGGCGAGATCTTTCATGCGCACTACCTTGCGTTCCCGCTGGAGCTTGTATATTGTCTTCAGATAATCTTCGCCCCGGGACGTCACGGTTGCCATCTATACATCCACCTACCTTTGTTAGTGCTTTCTATTTTAGTTCGAGTATGCCTCACGTCGCACTTTCCGTCAACACGAATCATTACCTTGACCCTATCCTTTTGATGGAGAAGAAGGTACCACGAGATCCTTCGTTTCCGGGTGGAACACGAAGCGCCATCATCCCTCCGCATCGCGGAAAAGATCGGGCAAAACAGCGACGAGCCACACAGACAGGGGAGGTCTCACACATGCCCGCAGACGCACTTTTCGGATTTCTCGCCGCCGCCGCCACCCTTTGGGAAGTTTACGCAGCGCCGAAGCCAGGCCTTGTGGATCGTTTTTCCTCGGGAGCCCACAAGGACATGGATTTCGACCTCTTCGTAACGAGCGCCCGGTCTCTCGCGCCTCAATGGCGGGAACAGGCCCGGGTGGGTCTGGAGGCCGTCCCTCCCGAAAAAGCGCTCACCCGCCTCCGGGAAAACGGTCTTTTCATGGAGAAAACCATGTTCTCCGCAACGGGAGGTATCAACACCCACAAGGGCTTGATCTTCATTCTCTCCCTGCTCCTGTACGGCGGAGGACGGTGTGTGGCACAGAAAACCCCACCCGCGGCAGTGCCCCTCTGCCACATCGCTTCTCTACCCGTCCGGGGATGCGTGGCCAAAGAACTCGCACCGTTGCGCTCATCCCTCCCGCCGAGACCCCTGACCCATGGAGAGAAACTCTACCTGGAGCACGGCGTCACCGGCATCCGAGGCGAAGCCGAGGCAGGATTTCCCTCGTTGCTTCACCATGGCCTTCCCGCCCTGAAAGATGCGTTGCAAAGAGGAAGTTCCTTCAACGACGCAGCCCTACACTGCCTGCTTCACCTCATGCTCGTCGGCGAGGACAGCAACGTCATGCATCGAAAAGGGTTTCTCTTCTGGATGGAAGAATACAAACAGATCGTTCTGGACGTGCTCGAACAGGGAAGCGTCTTCACCACCGAGGGACGAAGCAGGTTATACTCCCTTGACGAACGGTTCTCCTCCGAAGGGATCAGCCCGGGAGGTGCGGCGGACCTTCTCGCGGCAACAGTGTTTCTCCACTGGTGCGAGGAAACTGGAAGCCGGTTTTTCGAATGAGATCTTTTCTCGGAACTCGGAACACGAAAGAGCGCTTTCTCGAGAGAGATGACACCGATGAGGAAAAGCGCGGAGACTCTCGTCCCCGCTCCCCGCGTCGCATCGAGGAACGATACGGGAAATGGATCCCGAAGCGTTTGAGATATCAGGGCGAAAAGGGCACCCCCCGGCCCTGACCGTGACACGAGAGGAAACCGTCGTCGCTGAGAATGAGAAGAGGGCGCGCATATCTCCTGGCCCGCAGCAATCCTTGTCAACGGGGGGGCTGCCGCGTATAATGCCTCCCGCATCCGGAGAAGCGCCCGCAACAACCGAGACAGACCTAGGGGAAAACCGACCGAAACTTTTCCGCTCTTCGACGGAGCAGGGGGTACAAGACCATGCGGCGGATTCCTTTTTTTCTTCCAATGAGAGGGTGCCCTTCCCGCTGCGTCTACTGCGATCAACGGGAAATCACCGGAGTGGAACCGCCCTCTCCTCGGGATGTCGCAGAAACCATTTTCACCCGCAGCAGAGGCATCTCCTCGGAAAAAGGGCAGAAAACGACATCTCCCGAGCCGTTCGAAGTCTGCTTCTTCGGGGGCAGTTTCACCTGCCTTCCCAGATCTCTTCTTCGAGAATACCTGCAGTCCTTCCGAAAAGCTCCTCCGGGAAGCCTGCTCCGTTTCTCCACACATCCCCGCTGTCTTGACGACGCCTCTCTTCTGGAAGAATTGGAAACCTATCCGATCTCAGTGGCAGAACTCGGGGCCGCTTCGCTCGATGCAAGGGTCCTCGCCGCATCACACCGGAATCACGACGGAGAAACAGTTCTTTCGGGCATCGAAAAACTGCGTGCCCACCGCATACCCGTCGGAGTCCAACTTATGCTGGGTCTTCCGGAGCAAAACCTTTCCTCGGTGCTGGAAGACCTCCGCCGCCTCGCAACCCTCTCGGACCCCCGGCAACTTCCGTTGCGCCTGTATCCCTGTCTCGTTCTTGCCGGTACGGAATTGGAACGGTGCTTTCGCCAGGGACGATACGAACCGCTCTCCGTGGAGGACGCGGCAATACAGGGGGGCCGATGGCTTCTGCATGCGAAAAAACTCGGTTTTCCCGTTCTGCGTATCGGACTCCAGGAAACAATTTCCCTACGAAAGTCCGTTGTCGCCGGCCCCTACCACCCAGCCTTGGGTGAACTGGTTCGAGGTTCGGCCCTGGCACTGGAGCTTGCCGAAACAAACCCCCGAGGTCCCTGGGGCGTTCCCGCAGCACAGCGATCCCTGCTCACGGGACACGGCGGATGGGGAATACGCCTTCTCTCCCGCATCACCGGCGCGGAACCCGTCGAGGTGCTCCGTCTTCTTTTCTGGACTGGAGGTGTGAAAAACCGGAGAGGAAGCGACGTCTCGAAAAACATGCCCGGCGACAAAGACAACGAGGCGCCTGGAGCGAAGGTGGACGAAGAGAGGAACGTACCTTGAAGGGAAATGCCGGTTCGGAACACGAAAAAACGACACGTTCTCCGGAAGACGGCGTGATCGGGTTTTCCCGAAACAAAGGCCTGGACATGGGTTTCGGTCCTGTGGGCAGGACTCTGTTGCGCCTTGCCCTTCCCTCCATGGCATCCATGCTCTTTCATACCCTTTTCTATCTTGTTGACACGATTTTCATCGCCTGGCTCGGCGGAGTCCCCCTTGCCGCGGCATCCCTCACCTCTCCTCTTCTGTTCATCTCTTTTGCTCTTACCAACGGCATGGCCGTGGGATGCACGGCCCTCGTGAGCCGAAATCTGGGGGCGAACGATCTTGCAAGCGCCCGTACCACCGCACGGGCAGGACTCATCCTCACGCTTCTCCTCTCTCTGACGACCATGCCCCTTCTCTACAGGCCTTTTTCGGATATCTTCTTCGCGGCCCTCGGCGGCGAGGACATAGTCCTGGAAGAGTGCTACCGCTACAACTACTGGATTCTTCTCGGCATGCCCTTCATGGCCTATTCCATCCTCGCGGACAGCACCTTCCGCAGCCAGGGCAACACGATGGTTCCTCTGGTGAGCATGGTCCTCGGCAACGGGCTCAACGCTCTGCTGGATCCGTTGTTCATGTTCGCCTTCGGCTGGGGTATCGCGGGGGCGAGCCTCGCAACTCTCATGGGCCGCATCGTCTCGATCCTCTACGTCGCCGCCGCACTGCGCAGGTCAAGCGACATCCCCCTTCCTCTTTTCCCCCTTTGGGAACCGACCTTTGCCGCTACCTGGAGGCGTATCATCGCTGTGGGACTTCCCGTTTCTCTCTCCCAGAGCAGCATGTCCCTCGGCATGGCTGGCGTGAACAAGGTTCTCTCCACGTTCGGGGCCGACGCAATAGGCGCCTGGATGCTCGGGAACCGCATCGAGGGACTGGCTTTTCTGCCCGTCTTCGGCATCAATGCCGCACTGATCCCCTTTGTGGGATACAATCTCGGCAAAGGCGACCTCGGACGGATAAAGGAAGGCGTCCACCTGGCAGCGACGACCAACACGATCATGATGCTCGTCGTGGGAACACTCATCTTCGCGTGTCCCTATCCCCTGCTTGCCCTCTTCCGCCCCGATCCGGACGTCGCCGCCATGGCGGCGGCTTCCATTCGCGCCTCGGTAACAGGCTACGTCTTCACCGCGCTGGACATTACCTACAACGGCTTCTTTCAGGGGATAGGGTACACGTTCTTCGGAATGACAGTCCAGATTGTGAGGACCCTCGTCGTTCGAGCCCCTGCGGCATATCTCTTCGCGATGCTCTGGGGCATCGACGGTGTCTGGTGGTGCCAGCCTCTCTCATCGCTTGTCTCCTTTGTGCTCTCCCTGGTCTTTCTCTCCATCGCACAAAAACGAATAGAAAAACTCGATGCCCCTTCGTCTTGACTTTCCTCCTGTATTCCGTACACTAAAGTGACGTTAATGTTACCGAAGTTCATCACGCTCACAGGATGGTGACCTCCATGGATCGCTCGCATCTCCAGGCGCTGATGCAGGAAAAAATGGAACAGATGCCCACCAAGGCAAGGCGAGCCGTAGCCTATCTCCTCAGCAACATGAGGGAGGCTGCATTTCGCTCCATCGGCGAAGTGGCGGACGAACTGGAAGTGTCCAAGGCACAGCTGGTACGCGTGGCACGCATGCTCGGGTTCGCCGGCTATGCGGAACTCAAGGACGCGCTGCAAGAAGCCATTCTCGAGCAGGTGAATCCCGCAGCGATGCTCGCGAAATCCATGGACAGGGAAGAAAGCCTTTACGAGACCATTCTTCGCATGGAGCATGCCAATTTGGATGACACCTGGACCCAGCTCAACCAGGAAAAAATCCTCGCCTTCTGTCGCCTGATCCGCAAGGCGCGCGATATCTACTGCCTCGGCTGGGGCATCTCTTCTCTCGTCACGGAATCTCTCTATATACGCCTCCGCGTCATGGGACTCGGCGGACATTCCCTTCGGCGGGGCTCCCTCACGCTCATCGAACAGGCCCGCTCCGTCGGGCCTGAGGATCTCCTCGTGGTCTGCGAACTGCCCAGTTATGTGGTTGAAGTCACCGAAACCGTCGCGATCTGCCGAAAAAAAGGCACCTCGGTGATCAGCATTACCGACAGTCCCGCCGCTCCCGTCTGCAAGGAGAGTGAACTCACCCTCTTCGTAAGCGCCGCGAGCCCGACCTTCGGAAGCAGCATCATCGGACCGCTCTTCCTCGTACACGTCCTCACCTCGGCCCTCGCCATCAGCCTGGGGGAACAGGCGAAAAAGGCACTGGAGGAGCAGACGGCCTTTCTGTATGACACGCGCATTTTCCATCCCATCTTCGGTCTCAAATACTGATCCCCTTCCAGAGGCGCGGATGCGCCTCTGGAAGGGGATCCTCCGTTTCATCCCGAAATCTGCACAGATCTTCCGAGTCCAGGCCGACATGGAAACCCGTGTCGGCTGATCCGTCTCAAAGGGTGAGCGCTTCACCGGGGTCGAGAATCCGCACCTCCGTTTTCCCCCGCAAAAGGGAGGCAAAATGCTCCGGGTCGGCAGAAATGAGCGGGAAGGTATCGTAATGCATGGGAACGGTGATTTTGGGACGCAGCAACCCCACGGCCCTCGCGGCGTCCTCCACGTCCATGACGTAGTTCCCTCCGATGGGAAGCAGCGCCACATCGATTCCTTCGTCGCCCAGGAGTTGCATTTCCATGGTAAGCCCCGTATCGCCCGCATGGTAGAGTTTCCTGCCCTCGAGTTCCAAGAGAAAGCCCGCGGGAGTTCCCCCGTAGAGCACGGTATCGCCGTGGGCAATGCCCGAGCCGTGCCATGCCGGTGTCAGCTTCACTCTGCCGAAGGGAAAGGTGGTCCGACCACCGATGTGCATGGCGTGGGTGGCGACTCCTTGTCGCTCAAGATAGGCTGCGAGTTCGAAGTTCGTGATCACCGTAGCCCCGGTGCGTTTCGCTATGGCCACGGTATCACCGAGATGGTCCCCGTGACCGTGGGTGAGAAAAATGTAGTTCACGTCCTTCGCGGAGTCCGCCGTCCATGCGGCCTTTGGATTTCCCGAGAGAAAGGGATCGATGAGACCCGAGAGCCCTTCACTCTTCACGTAAAACGCGGCATGTCCGAGAAACGTTATTTGCATTCCCATCTCCTCCTTGTTTCGGAATTTGCGCGGGGGCCCGCACTTCCATCGGCTCCATTATACCGAAACCATCCCGGCCTTCTCGAAAAAAACGTAACAATGCGGAGAGGAGTGCCCATGGACTCCACCTCCGCATTGTTTCCCTCGTTCCTTTTGCCGCGAGGACTCCGTTTTTCGAGCTTATTCCTTTGAGGAAAGCGCTCTCGTCACATGAAGTTCCGCCAGCTGGCGATCCTCCACCGGGCCCGGTGCTCCGGACATGAGACACTGAGCCTTCTGTGTCTTTGGAAAGGCCATGACATCCCGTATGGATCGCCCGCCACAGAGCAACATGGCCAGGCGATCCAACCCGAAGGCGATGCCTCCGTGCGGCGGTGTTCCGCTTCGCAGCGCATCGAGAAGGAAGCCGAAGCGCTCCTCCGCATCCTGAGGCGTGAAGGCCAGGGCGCTGAAGAGTTTCTGCTGCACCTCCGAATCGTGGATGCGTATGGAACCTCCCCCCACCTCGTTGCCATTGAGGACCATGTCGTAGGCCCGGGAACGCACATTGCCGGGATCGCTCTCCAGGAGCCCGAGATCCTCCATGTTCGGCGAGGTGAAGGGATGGTGCACGGCAACCCACCGATTCTCTTCCTCGTCCCGTTCGAGAAGGGGAAATTCCGTGACCCAGAGAAAGCGCCATCCTTCCTCGACAAGGTTCCGTTCCCGAGCGAGTTCGAGCCGCAGCGTGCCGAGGATGCCACAGGCTTTCCGCCAGTCCTTGTCCGCCACGACGAGGAGCGCATCACCCTCGCCGATTTGCCCCGCGACAAGGAGTCGCTTCTGAGCCGCCTCGTCCAGGAATTTGACAAGAGGTCCCTTGAGAGTACCTTCCTTGACCTGAAAAACCGCCAAACCCGCCGCACCGAGGGCTTTGGCTCTCGCCTCCAGATCGGCGAACTCCTTTCGCGACAGCGCCGCTCCGCCGATAAAGGGCAATCCGCGGACACTTCCCCCCTCGGTGAGGAGGGTGCGGAACGCCTCCATTCCTGAGTCGGCGAAGACATCGTGAAGATCCACAAGTTTTGCGGAAACGCGAAGATCCGGCTTGTCGCTTCCGTAAGACTCCATCGCCTCTCTCCAGGTCATCCTGGGAAAAGGCAACAAAAGCTCCTCGCCGAGAATGTCCTTGAAAAGTCCCTGCATGAACTTTTCCATAAGGGACTGAATGTCCTCTTCGGTAATGAAGCTCATCTCGATGTCGATCTGGGTGAATTCAGGCTGTCTATCCGCACGAAGATCCTCGTCGCGGAAGCATTTCACGATCTGGTAGTAGCGGTCGCAGCCACCAACCATGAGAATCTGCTTGAAGATCTGGGGAGATTGGGGAAGAGCATAGAACATCCCCGGGTTGACCCGACTGGGAACAAGATAGTCCCGAGCGCCCTCGGGCGTGGATTTGGTCAACATGGGCGTCTCCACTTCGAGGAAGCCCTCGTTGGAGAGAAAGTTTCTCGTAAACAGGGCGATCCGGTGGCGGACCCGGAGATTCTGTTGCAACCTGGGGCGCCGCAAATCCAGATATCTGTAGCGGAGACGGAGGTTTTCGTCCACCTTGTCCACATCGTTCATGTCGAAGGGAAGGGCACGGCTCGGGGAGAGGAGCAGAAAATCCGAAACCGCGACCTCGTGAAATCCTGTGGGAATCGAGGAGTTTTCCGTTCCAGCGGGTCTGGCGCGGACCACGCCCCGGACAGCGAGCACGTACTCGTTCCGCAGTTCTCCCGCCAAGTCATGGATCGCTTCCTGTTCCTCGGGGTTGAACACGATCTGGACAATTCCCGTATGATCCCACAACTCGATGAAGATGATGCCCCCCAGATCACGGCGGCGACGAAGCCATCCGTTGAGACACACTTCTGTTCCTTCGTGACGTGAGCCGACTTCCCCGCAATAGACCGTTCGTTTCCATGTCGCATCGAAAAACCGCCGCTCCATAATACCCATCACCTTCGTATTCCTAGAGTTTCGTCGCTTTTCGAAAAGAGGAACCGCTGATGCGGCCAAAAAAGCTCGCCCGGCTCAGCCGTCTTTCCGGGAAATACCCTTGTTCGAGAGGAGACTGCGAATCGATGCGACTCCTTCTTCTCGAGCGTACAGATGCTGCTCCCCGCTTTCGAGATCCTTGACGGCCATCCGGGAAGCACGCAGCTCCTCGCTGCCGAGAATGCAGGCCAGGAGCGCCCCCTTGCCCGCCGCAACCTTCAATTGCGCTTTCATTCCCTTCCCGGTGAAGTCCATGTCCGCAGAGACACCGGACTGCCGCAGAAGATGCAGCAACGCGAACGCCTCCGGGCGTGCCTCTTCGTCGGGACAGACCACGAAGACAGCCGGGTGGGGAGCCGAGCCCGTAAAGCATCCCTGCTGTTCCATGGTCAGAACAATCCTTTCGATGCCCGAGGCAAAACCGACACCCGGCACATGTGGTCCGCCTATGGCCTCGGCGAGATTGTCGTAACGTCCTCCGCCGCACACGGCGTTCTGGGATCCCAGATCCCCCGAGAGCACTTCATAGGCGGTCTTCGTGTAGTAGTCGAGCCCCCGCACCAAGCGCTTGTCCAGGGAGAAACTCGCTCCGATTTCTTCGAGCCCACGCTGCAGAAGCCCGAAATGAGTACCGCACTCCCCGCAGAGACTTTCCACCACCGATGGCGATTGCTCCGCGATGGCCGCACACTGGGGGTTCTTGCAATCCAAAATGCGAAGAGGATTCCTGTCGAACCGGCCTCGGCAAGTATCGCACAGCTCGCTCAAGCGGGGTTCGAGAAAGCTCCGCAGCGTCTTTCGATAGGTGGGACGACATTCTGGACACCCCACGGAATTGATCTTCACTTCGAGATTGGAGAGCCCAAGACGCCGATACAGTTCCAAAGAAAGGGCAACGATCTCCACATCGACGAAGGGATCCGACGCACCAATCGCCTCCACGTCAAGCTGCCAGAACTGACGGTAGCGCCCTTTCTGAGGACGCTCGTAGCGGAACATGGGACCGGCACACCACAGCTTGACGGGCTGCACTCCCCGGTGCATGCCGTGTTCGAGATAGGAACGAACCATGGAGGCCGTGGCCTCGGGGCGGAGAGTAAGGCTCCGTTCCGCTCGATCCTGGAACGTGTACATCTCCTTTTCCACCACATCCGTCGTCTCGCCGATCCCCCGGGAAAAGAGTTCCGTGTGCTCGAACACGGGAAGATGAACTTCCGCGTAGCCGAAATCCTCGGCGGTTCGACGGGCGACATCCAGGACAAACGCCCATTTCCACGACTCTTCGGGAAGGATGTCCCGAACTCCACGGGGCGCCTTGATGCTCTCCATGCCCTACGCCTCCTTCTGGTTTCTGATCCATCCATATGAAAAAGCGACCCGACCCGGAGGGTCGAGCCGCCGCGCACGCACGCACGAATCGCACCGGTGACCGTGTTTAGCGGGGTTCCACCTGAAATTTGATAGCGGTGCGTTCCTCGCCGTCAATCTCGATCTTGGCGAAAGCAGGTATGCAGATCATGTCGATACCGTTGGGCGCCACGTACCCTCTGGCGATGGAAATGGATTTCACCGCCTGATTCACCGCCCCGGCACCGACGGCCTGCACCTCGACGCCCCCTTGTTCCCGAAGGACTGCGGCAATAGCACCCGCCACAGCCTTGGGTTGCGAGTTCGCGGATACCTTCAGGACCTCCATGGACTTCCGCCTCCTCTCGGTCACACTTGAAAGCGAGACGGATTGAAAACCTGCATCCGCCATCTCTTCGTCCATAGTGGATCTCGCCGCGAAGAAACACTACATGAAGAAACAGTAATCAGAGACAGAGATCCGATGGTGAGTATATCCCTTTCTCAGAAACCGCGCAAGCAAAGGAAGAACCAGCCCGCCATGGGGGAAAATCAAACGAAAAAAGACTGGAGAAGGCGAAGATCCCGATGGAATGCGGTCTTCGCCTTCTCCAGTCTTCCGAGATCGCAAAAGGGCGAAACGGGTCTACTTCGCCACCTTCTTCATGTACACGTTGCCCTGAGGGATATAGTATTCGCCCTCGGGATAATTCACGAGCTGCCAGAGAAGGACCTTTCCCTTGTCCTCCAACCGCATCATGGCCCGCCCCTTGGTGTCGCTGACAAAACTCCGGAACTCCACAAGAAAGGCTCCATCCACGTATTTCCCGTAGATGCTGATCTCGCCATTGCTGGAGTCCACCTTGGCCCCATTTTCGGCGGTGGCCTCATGGGACCCCTTGATGATGTCATTCTTCTGCGTCAGATTGATGGTGAAGGTGTCCCCCGCCTCGTTTTTCCACGTCCATTTCCCGGAGAAATTCGGAATGGTCGCCGCCGCCAGAGACGCGCCGGCGAAGAGAGCCAGAAGAGCGACAGCGGTGCATACTGCAAAAAGAGACTTCTTCATGATTCGAGATTACCTCCTTAGATGTCTGGCTGAGCTTCGTTTTTTCCTTGATCTCTCGTGCCCAAGCATAGAGCGTCTTGCAAACCCTCGCGTGCCGCCCTCGACGTCGCCTTCAGGCGAGACCGAACACCCCCTTTTCGGGAAGAATTCGCGAGTTGAACGCAGTCGAACAAAAGACTAGCACACCTCGAAGAAGAGACATGCGTAATTTCCCGTAGAACCACGGAGGCAGGGAGGCTTTTTCCCGTGACTCACTCGTTTCGTTCCGGGGAATGCGCGTTTTCCGTGGAACGCGCCGCCTTGGAAACCGGCATGATGTGTCTTTCATCGAGAATTCCGAACACGATCAGGAGAAAGAGCAACCCATTGCCGAAATAGACGGCTTTCAACGGGGCGGGAATATGCATGCAGTCGAGGAAACCCAGCGAAGGGTAGGCCGATTCGAGATGAATGCCCGCAACGTGATACCCCACGTATTCCACGAAAAGAAGACACGGCACATAGAGAAGATATCCGAGCAAAACTCGTCCCCCTGCGGAAACGACACCGACGGATTCGGCGACGCGCTTGGTCAGGTAATGAAGCAGACAGAAGGCCGTAGGCCATGCGAAAAGGGGGAAAAGGGGAAAGGACAGGAGCTTCACGTCAAACCGCCCGTAGGAATACACGTTCCTGAAAATACACAGATATCCGAAGGAGATCAAAAGCCCCACGGCAAAATGAAGGGGGACATCCTCCCGAGAGACGAAATGGAGATAGCCTAAGGCAAGCGCGGATGTCACGACAAAGAGCGCACCCGGAGCCACGCCCCAGAGGAAAAAGAGAATCAGGAGCCCGAGAAAGAACAGGATGTCGCCCTTCGGCAGTTTTCGACGGTTCACGGACATTCTCTCCTTACCACGATCACCGGGACGGGGAGTTGCCGGGAAAATCGTAGGCGGGATTTTCCGGAGAAAACTCCGCATCCGAAAAACCGGGATTTTCCCTCAGGTCCTCGTACATGTAGTCCTCCACAAGCCGTTGGTCCCCGTCCTCAAAATCCCAGCTCCGAACCCGCTTCGGAAGCGACGTCTCTTTTTGGAAACAGAATTCCGTCCTGTAGCAGTAAAGGTCGGCGTTCTTCCACTTCGGCAGCTCAAGGATGATACACTCTTCCTCTCCATCCTCCGGAGAGGGATAAAGGCGCAAGCCGCTCGCGCTCGTTTCCCGGAGCAGTTCCACATTTTCCCGAAGGATGCGGAACAGATACGGCAATCCCGCTTCTGTCACGGGATGCCTGCTCGAGGCAGTCGCCTTCGCTCCCAGAGGATCGAGATTCACGGCGACGAAGGAGCCGAACCCGCCGGGATGGACGTGAATTCTGCCTTCATTCCAGTCCGGCCTCCACAGAAGTTCCTGCCCCTTCTTCTCCGTCCCGACCCACCGCATGTAGACACTTCGCGGATCGACCCTGAACTTGAGAAAAATCACTTCCTCCGGAAGCTGCCGTCCGTCCTTCCACTCCCGCTTGGTGAACAGGCAGGAATACTCCCGGAGTCCTCCCATCGCGGCCTCGAATCGAGCAAGCAGTTCCTCCGCCGCGGCAAGGGCGTCCCCGTCACGGAGCACACGCTCGTCACCGAAAGAGGAAAGCACGGTCAAACAGAGCAGACAGATCGCGACAAAAAAAGAAGCAAGACAACCTCGACTCCGGATTCCTCGATGCAGGAGCATTTTTCTCCACCGTCCTCTCCGCTTCCGGTTCAAGAATCCGCCCAGGGTTGCCCGCTTGCTTTTTCCCTTTTTTCATTCTACCATTCTCGCGGTCTACTGAACATTTTTGCGGAGAGAAAACGCACTCGCGCATCGGGCCCGCCGCCGTCACTTCGCCCAGAAGCGCTCCTGTGAGTAGGGGAGGGAATGCCGTGAGAAGAAAGGACAAGGAAATCACCGAGCGCCACCTTCTGGAGGATGTTCTGCGAAGGAGCGAGATCTGCCGCCTGGCCCTGTTCGACGAGGAATATCCCTACATCGTTCCCCTGAACTTCGGCTACGAGGACGGAAAACTCTTCCTTCACGGCGCGACGTCAGGGAAAAAACTCGACCTGATCCGCAGAGACCCTAGGGTCGCCTTTGAAGTGGAGACGGATCTGCAGATTCTGACCGCGGAAAATCCCTGCAACTGGAGCATGCGCTACCGCAGCGTCGTGGGCCGCGGAACGGCGACCATCCTTGAAACCCCCGAAGAAAAAAGACACGGATTGAACGCTGTGATTACCCATTACGGGAAGGAACCCTTTCCTTTTTCCGACGCGGCGCTTCAGGCCGTTGCGGTGATCCGGGTGGACATCGCGGACATGACCGGCAAAGAATCAGGGTTCAAGCAATCCTAGGGAAGCTCTGAATAAAGGCCTTTCGCCTTCCCTTGACTCGGGTCGCATCAGGCTCTGCGAGGCGCCCCGCGGGGCTGACGCAGCCTTTTCAGAGATTCCCTAGCGGGAAGAACATCCTAGCCAGGGTCTTTTTTCGCAGGTTCGCCTGGTTCTTTGCAGCAGGGCATCGCACCAGGCGGATCTGCGTTGTCTCCGGCTGGGAAGAGAGGCGTTTCGGAGGAATTTTTCCGAGACACCGTAGAAAACAAAAAGAGACCGTGTTCCAGGCAATGAGAGCCCTGATGCGGTTTTCCCGCGCTTTCCGCTTCCGCCTCCTTCGTCCTCCGTCTCTTGAAAGACCTCCTGCCGTCTCTCAGCGCTCGTCGAAAAGGGACTGGGGATCCACAAGCTGTCCTCCGAGACAAAGCCCGAAATGGAGGTGTGGCCCCGTGGCTCTGCCGGTCATTCCGGACTTTCCGAGAACCTGTCCCCTCCGCACCAGATCGCCTTCTTTCACTGCAATTTCCGAGAGATGCATGTAGAGGGAGATCATGCCGTTCCCCGAATCGATGTAAACACTCTTGCCCGCATAGTAGTGCTCTCCGGTGAGGATGACCATGCCCTCCACCGCAGCTTTCACGGGTGTTCCGGAGGCTGCGCGGAAATCGACTCCACCATGGGGGGCTCTCGGTTTGTCGTTCAGGATACGTCTTCCCCCGTAGGGGCTCGTGACCACGCCGGGCACCGGACGCTGGAGGGGCAATGTCCAGTAACGCCGCGCCGTGAAGGTCTTCCGGGCTTTCAGGACCTGCTCCCGCTCCCGGGCGATACGCTCGAGAACATCCTTTGGAGGGGTCACCATCTTCTCCGGAAGCGAGAGTCTGGTCTCGGGATAGTGTTTTGCCCGCACTGCGATCTTCCGCTGCAGGACAACTTTCTCCCCTTCTACATCCGCCACGAGACGAAGCGTCTGCGTCCCCGGCTTGGCCTTGCCCACCTCGGTACCGAGAAGGATCTCTCCCTCGCAATCACCGCCACGGCAGCGCAGCTCCACATCCAGGGAAATACCGAGCCAGGCCACCCGGAGCGTTTTCGGCTTCGAGACCGCAGGAAGGCGGACTCGAAGCCGAAAGGGTTCGCCGATGTGCACGGTCTCCGGACACTCCACCCCTATCGGCGCAACGGCGATGGCCGTGGAAGCACTCACTCCCATCCCGAAGAGAAACCAGGCGAGAAAAATCAGAGAGGACCATCGCCGCCCCTTTTCCGCGGAACCTTCCCTTCCGTCACTCCTCCGTTCCATATTTCCCCTCCTTTATATTTTGGAAGCTCTGAAGAAAGGCCTTTCGCTTTTCCTTGACTCGGGTCGCATCAGGCTCTGCGAGGCGCCCTGCGGGGCTGACGCAACCTTATTCAGAGATTCCTTTTCATTTTTCACAGGCCATTCACGGCATTCGTCGCAACACGTTCCATGACCGTTTCCCTCGTCATCGACCGCTTTGGCACCCCACAAGGTGCCATTCTCCCTGCTTCATGCGGCGGTGGCAAGATCCCTTCCGATCCGATTCCGCCATTATGCGGCTTGACCGAAAAGAAGCCATGCAAGAAGATTGGGGAAATCATCGGTATCACACGAACAGCGACCCCGGCGGCGATGTGCGGCACTCCGCCTTCCTCGCCGTAATCCTCTGGAGGCGTCATGAAACCTGTGCAGATCACCTACATCACCGCCGGCAACGGCCACAAAACCGCTGCCATGGCACTTCGAGAAGCGTTGAACGCACGAAACGTTCCCAACGTGGTCACGGACATCTTCAATTTTTCCAACACCGTCTTCCGTTGGTCCTACAGCGATGCCTACGACTTCATCAGCGAACATTCTCACCTGGCCTGCCGCTTCGTCTACGAACTGCTCGACCGCGACAGAAATTCCAGCGGCGTGGTTCGCCTCGTGGAAAAGCTCCGTGTGAACAACGTGAAGGGATTCATGCGCTTTATCGAGGAAAACATGCCCGACGTGGCGTTGTGCACCCATTATTTTCCGGCGAACGTCCTCTCGCGCATGAAAGAACAGGATCTCTACCGAGGAAAGATTTACACGGTGGTCACCGACTACGGCCTTCACAAGCTCTGGAAAAACGACTGCGTGGACGGTTACTTCGTGGCCGGAGACTGGGTCCGTGACGCCCTTCTGGAAATGGGAGTGGAACGAGAGCGTATCGTCCTCTCGGGAATTCCCGTGCTCCGAAAGTATGCGGCCCTGCATCCCGAGGCCGCGGAGGTCGCCCCAAAAACACCCGTCTCGCCTCCGCCGACGCTCTGCCCTCCCAAAGAAGAGCTTTTCTCGGTACTCTTCGTGACAAGTGCGATTCCGGACAACCAGGCCATCCGGATCATGCGGGACATCTTCGACGCGGGAATGCCTCTTGCGCTGACGGTGGTGACCGGAAGAAACCGGGATCTCCTGAGAAAGATCGACGACATGGATTCCTCGGAAACGGTCGTTTTTCGCAAGTTCGGTTTTGTGAACAATCTTCACGAACTCATGGCCGGAGCGGACGTGATGATCACAAAACCGGGGGGGCTCACCGTGAGCGAAGCCCTCTGCGCAGGCGTCCCCCTCCTTTTGGTGAACCCCATCCCCTATCAGGAGTTGTACAACGCCGCCTATCTCCAGGAAAAAGGTGCGGGCATTCTCGCTCCGGACGAAGAGGACGTAGTCACCTATCTCCGCCTTCTCTTCGCCGACGAGGAAAAGCGTCGGGAAATGCGCAGGAACGCACTGGCCATCGCGGCCCCCCTGGCGGCAGATGTGATCGCCGAGACGATCATCGCTGAAGGAGTATGTTCCTGAGGCATGGAAAGACAGCTCTCGAAAGGCGGGGTGACATCCTTTTCCCCCGGGAAAACACCGTATCCAAAAAAGGTGGAGGCCGAAAAGCGCCTCCACCGCGAATTTACCCGCTTCTCTTCCGCCGGAGTTGTTCCAGTTCGCCCCGCGTTTTCTCGATATCCGCCGAGATCGTGCGAATCCATTCGTTCCGTTTCGCCTGATCCATCGTCTTTGATTTCGGATCGCTCTGGAGAAAACGAAGCTTCTTCTCCTGGATTTCCAGCCACTCTTCTTTCATCTTCTCCAGCTCGAAATCAGCCCGATCGTCCGCAGTTTCGTTCTCTTCCCGGACGAACGCCCTGCTCATCGCGCATCAATCCTTCCTTTTTTCTTTTTTCATCCTCTCGGAGTCGCTCCTTGCCGGAGCATTTCAAGACTCTCCCGGAGAAAGGGAATCTCCGTCGTCATCCACCACACACGGCCACGAGGCCACCGAGGTTATCCCCTTGGCACTTTTCACGTTCGTCTGCCTGAGGCGGATCTCGTGGGTCGCCGCGTTCACTTCGCTCAAGAAAACCGACAGGGTCTTCGGCACGGGACCGTCGCTCATGAGAACGATCCACAGAGGGTCCTCACCTTCTCCGCTTTCTTGCGTACCATCCCGAAGATCGGTGCGCAACACGAGAAAACGCGCATTTTTCTTCCGTTTTCCCTGGGACCTCACATAGGCTTTCGCTCGCTCGTTGGAGCTGAACAGCCGCACCGAGGCAATGCGCCCCTCTTCGTCATTCGACTCCACCACTGCATTGTAAAGGATCCGCCGTTTTCGTTCCCGTACTTCTCCGGCCTCCCCCACGCTCAACCCCTCTTTCACGTCATCTCCGGTAGAGTTTGAACAAGGCCTGGGTTCCCTCGTTTTCTCCGCCCTCTCCGGCGAGGCGCTCGTAAAGACCGAGAGAGGTTCTGAGGCCGGGAGTGTCCAAATGCAGCTCTTCCGCCGACGCAAGGGCAATGCGCATGTCCTTGATGAAATGTTTCACATAAAAACCGGGCTCGAAATCCCCCGCGAGCATTCGTGGTCCCAGCTTCGACAGTGTCCAGCTCCCCGCTGCACCGCTCTCTATACTGGCAAGCACCTTCCTTGGGTCCAGACCAGCTTTCTCCGCGTAGGCAAGGGCCTCGCACACGCCCATCATCTGAGAGGCGATGACGATCTGGTTCGCCATTTTTGTGTGCTGACCGCTCCCGGCCTTCCCCTGGTAGACGATGTTCTTGCCCATGACCTGGAAGAGCGGGAGAATGCACCGATAGGCATCCTCGTCACCACCGACCATGATGGAAAGCCGTGCTTCCCGCGCTCCGAGATCGCCTCCCGAAACCGGCGCATCCAGTGCCGCGACTCCTCGTTGCGACGCTTCGCCATGAATGCGCACCGCCAACTCCGGGCTGGAAGTGGTCATATCCACCACGTAACATCCCCTGCGTACGGAAGCCAGGATGCCCCCTTCACCAAAATAAACTTCTTCCACATCCCTGGGGAAACCCACCATGGTGATCACGACATCGCTTCGAGCGGCAAGCTCTCCTACCGTGTCACACCAAAAGGCTCCCTGCGCGACAAGTTCCTCCGCTCTGGATTTGGTTCTGTTGTAAACGCAGAGAGGATATCCCGCGGCATGTATATGCCCCGCCATGCTCCGTCCCATGACACCAAGGCCGATGAATCCCACGACGGGCAGTGTCGTATTCGATCCATCCCCACAACCGAAGGAAACAGCCATTCCGTCCATGTCCTCTCCTCCTTGCATCACCAACAGATTCCGGACGCCTCACTCTCTGAAAACAGGGACCGGAAACCGTTCAAAGAAAACCCTCGCGGGGTTTCCGCATGTTCCTCCATTGTACCAAACTACCGGAATTCCGGAGCACCTTCGCCAGCCGAGAGCGTGCTATACTGCGATAAAGAAAGAGCGACAGATCCGCTATCGGAGTGATGATCTCGTGTACACAGTGGGTATTCTTCTCTTTCGCCACGTGGAAGAACTCGATTTTGTGGGTCCTTTCGAGGTGCTTTCCTACGTGAACAAGATTTTTCCGGAAAGCACTCGCGTCTTGCTCACGGCGGAAACACTCCACCCCGTGGACTGTTTCAACGGCATGCGCGTCCTTCCTCATGCGACGTTCGACGAGTGTCCCCCCCTAGATGTTCTTGTCGCCCCTGGAGGCAAAGGGCGGATCGACGCCATGAAGCACATGCGAATACTCGATTTTGTGCGGAACCAATCCCGCTCGGCCCGGTACGTCACGTCGGTGTGTACCGGAGCATTCCTTCTTGCGGAAGCCGGGCTGCTCCGGGGAAAATGCGCCACCACTCACGGTAACGCCCTTGTGGAACTCGCGGCATACCCTTTCGTGACCGTAACGCAAAGAAAGGTCGTCCAGGACGGAAACATCGTCACGGCCGGAGGCGTGAGTTCCGGCATCGACCTCGGCATACACATCCTGGCGTTGCTTTTCGGTCACGCTGTGGCGAAAAACGTGGCACACCTCATCGAATACGAACCGAACATATCCACTTCGGGAGATTCCTGACACTGGCGCAGGACACAAACCGAAAAAAGGAGCTGGAGAGAAACCATGAACAGAGTGGCAAAAACGGTTGTATTGGGTTTGCTTTTGTCGGTCCTCGTGGTTCCCGGCTCGCTGGCGCAGGAGAACCCGCTCTTCCTCCTCTTTCCCCATCTGAAAAGCATGCCCGCGCCTCCATGGGTCAAGGAGGGTATGCGCCTCACCTACTATTCCTCCGCGGCAAGCATCCCGGAAGGACGTCATCTCTACTTCAAAGATGAGAACGGGTCATGGGTGGACGACCAGGGAAACCGGTACAGGCAGGAGGAAAGCGTCGGTGCAGGTGGCCATGGCTATACCCAGATCGACGTGGCGGCTCTGGAGGGACAGCGCGTCGCTCTCCACATCAAAAGCCTCGGAATGACCGGCATCGGCGCACAACAAAGCGCTCTTTCGCTCCTCGGCTTCGACGCGTACGAGGGGCCTTCCGCGGCAGGCTCCGACTGGTGGATTTCTCCCCAGTTCCTCGCCTCGGTGGAGGAACGAAACGAAGGGGGGCTCCGCATTCTCCGCATGCCCTATCCGCTGGGGCAGACCACCTACCGCGCCATCCGCTTCCAGACGGAGGACCCGCAGGGGCGCCACGTCCGGGTCTACGATCTGGACTCAGGCGTGCTGCTTCACGCAGGGAGCGCCGTTTCGGGACGCATCTCCGGTTCCTTCACGCAGGAACTCCGCCCGGGGACGTCGGGTATGCTGAGCCAGAGCACCTTCGTAGGGGCTCGTCAGGTGACGCTTCCCTGGATGCAGGGGACACCCCCGCCCTGGCTCGCCACACTCCAAGCGCTCCGCTACGAGGGGACTACCACGGTCTACATCCCCGGCTCTCCCGCGTTTCCCCTTCCCGTGGCGCTCACGGCACAAACGGTCGCCCAAGGAGGGAGATGGCTGCTTCTCCGTGCGATCGATCTCCTCGCGTCGGTTCCCGGCCTTCCGCCTTCCGAAAGGCATTCATCCCGGATCAGCGGCATCGCCCAAACGGGCGGATTCTGGCTGCCTCCGGACGGTATCGGGACACTCCAGCCCGGCCAACATCTCGACACGGACCCCGTGACGGGCATCGCCACCTCCGTGAGCTTCCGCGGAGCCGGCCAGGACGGGCGCCCTCTGGTGACACTGGTCGAGTCCTGTTCCGGCTACTCGCTCGAATGTACCTACGACGCAGAAAGCGGTCTGCTCGCCGCATTCCGGCACGAGGACAGAAAACTCAACCAGGTCACGGAAATGCGCCTTGTGCAGACTCAATGAGGATGAAGCGCCTCCCAGGTTTGACCGTAGAGGAGGCGAGGAGCTGCAGCCGCTCTTCCACCTTTGTCCTCAACGCGAGAAAAAACGGAACAACCTACGTGCTTCACCGCAGAGGAATGAACAGGCGAGGCCCGTCGCTCTCCAGAACCCTGTAGAGCCGTCCCTTCTCCCGGTCCCAGGCAAAGGGACCGCTTGAGGCGGGGCAGCCGAATCCGTCGAGAAAAACCATCCCGCGCCCCACGGCGGTCTCGGAGGAAACCAGACCCCGGAGCGGCACCGCAAGGGGTTGCTTTCCGAGAACACGCCGCTCCCCCCAACTCCCCCGGGGCGGAACGAGATTCCGGGATGTCATCTCCCGGAGCAACAGGTCGGCCTCGACCGGGCAGGTGGACAGAAAGAAGAATGTCGCCCTCGTCGAGGCGGCAAACCTGTCCAGAAGCCAGAAGGCAAGCCACTCCGCTCCGGGAGGCGCCCCTTCGCGGAGCAAACTTGCCGCCGCCCAGAACACCGCATCCACCGCGGCGAGCGATTTGGGGATCTCTCGGGAGTTCCAGAATCCCGAGACGGCATCCCATTTTCCGGGATCACCCTCGGGGAAAAGGGATTCCACCAGCGCCAACGCCTCCGCGGCAATCTCCATGGAAAAAGGACCCTTCGGTGCGGCACGGCCATCATCGCTTCGGAACGCTTTTTCGAGGGCCGTCCATCGCTCCTCCGGGGAAGCACTCCTGGCGAAGGAGAGAATCAGCTCCTTCGCGGGGAGAATCTTTTCCCTCCCCGCCATACGCTGCTCATACCGATGCAACAACTCCTCGTAGGCGCTTTCGCCCCACGCCGTTCCTCCGGCACACGACATGGAAAACACCAAAAGCACACACACCGCGGCGGTACCGAAAATACCTTTTGCAACCCTCCCTGATTTCACCGGTCTCCTCCCCCCTTCTTGCAAAATCTCACCACCAGTGCGGCTGCACAAACCGTACGACGTCAGCCCGGAATACCGTTCAAAACCTTTCCGAGCGCTCCGCAGGAGATGAGTTCGTTCACACGCTCCACAAAAGGAATGTTCTCGGGACAAATGCTCGCCAATCCCCCCCGGAGAAGAATGGAGGAATAGCCGAGATCGCGGGCTCCGCGGCACGAGGAGAGCACACAGAATTCCGCACAGAATCCGGCGAAAATTACCGTATCCACCCCAAGGGAGCGGAGCCGTTCGTCCAGATCGGTACCGCAGAAGGCATTGCCCTTCTCCTTCACGACCCGGAGATCCTCCGGAGCGACGACAAACGCCTCGGGCAGATCGAATCCCTTTGCCCCCGGGACGAGTCCATCCTCGGCATCACAATGCTGCACCCACACTACGGGCAGCTTCTTCGCCCGAAAGAGGGGTACGACGGCGTTGATCATCGCCTGCGCCTCTTCAAGGGAGCGTCGCGTCACTTCGTTGTGCCCATAGAACAAATTCTGCATGTCCACGACAAGAAAAGCCGGCTTCATGAAAAACATCGCTCCTTCTCCATTCGGATTGTCCACCCGAGGCGGTGCTCCCGTCTCTCTTTACGAACACAACGCTGAGACAAGGGTCGTTTTCGAGGACCTCCTCCTGTTTCCCGGCTTCGCTCCTCCGCGTGGACAAAGAGATTGTACGGCAAATTCGCCTCCCGGAGGAGAGAAGATCGTTGTTCAGCAGGTCGTTTTTTCATCCGGGAAAGAGCGGAGAATCCGAAGAGGGAGCGGAGAAATGCCTTTCCGAGAAAAGGCTGTCGCTCCGGTCTCGGCGAGGAGGAACGGCTTCCTTTGCGACGAAGCGAACCCCTTCGCCTCTGCCGGAAAAATCCGGGCCCGGGCGAGGTCCGATGTTCCGCCCTGCCGCAAAAACTCACTCGTGCCGGGAGAGCCCCTTCACGACCTTGTCGATCGCTTTCCGCTCTCCGTAGAACGCCATGCCCACGAGATTGAGTTTCTCTCCGGGAACACCGAGCACCGCCGCACGGTTCGCCTCGTCTCCCGAGGTTCTGAAAACGGTGAGGCCACATCCCCGTCTCGCGCTGAAACAGCCGGAGAAACGAGAACGGCGAAAGGTCGAGGAATCTCTGAAAAACTCGCGGATGTCGCCGTTTTTCCCTTGAGACCGTAAAATGAATCCCAAAGTCACCATGTTCCTCCGGTGCGACCTTCTTTCCAGGGGGCTGAGGTACGAGAAAGCGACAGAAAACTTTCGCGAGCGCCATTTCGTTCGAGAAAGACCGAAAACCCACCAAACGGGAACTCTTTCTCGCCGAAATGGAACAGAGAGTCCCTTGGAAAGAGCTTTGCGCTCGTCTCGAACCCTTCTATCCGAAAGAGGGAAAGGGACGTCCTCCCATAGGGCTGGAAATGCTTGCGGCTCCACGTTCTCCAGAACGAGTTCGGGCCTTGAGCGACAGGGGTGTAGAAGAAGCCCTCGTGTGACGTGGAGTCCATGCGGCGCTTCGCCCGTATCGATCTTGCGCAACGAACCCGTTCCGGACGCACGATTTGCACGTTCCGCCATCTTCTGGAAACCCACAAGCTCGCAAGAGTCCCTTCGAGGCGGGAAATCTTTCTCTCGCCTCCCGGGGCTTAAAACTCTCCGAGGGAACCAACGCGCCCGCCACGATCCTCCATGCTCCTTCGCAGGCGAAAACCTGAGAGAAGAAACGCGACCCGGAGATGCATTCCACGAAGAAGGGAACCTCTGAATAAGGCTACGTCAGCCCCGCAGAGCGCCCCGCAGAGCTTGATGCGACCCGAGCCAAGGGAAAGCGAAAGGTTTTTATTCAGAACTTCCTCAGAACTTCCCTAAGAAACACGCCTTCGAGAGAGGAAACTCTGTGGAAATCCGTAAATTCCCGGTCGCTCCGTTTTCTCTCTTTCACGGCGCGCCTTTTTGCGTCCCGACGGACGTGCCAGGCCAGACATAGGGCAGATCGGGAGGTTCCGTCCATCCGAATCGGCCGTACCACGATGGATCCTTGCGGAGCAGGTTGGACCGATGCGCCCTGTGGAAAGCCTCGTCCCCGAACCAGAAAGGGAGAAAACCGCGTTCCTCGCCCTTCATGGCACGGACATACCGCTCCGCCAGCTGCACCGCAAGCGCTTCGCCTTCGGAAGACGCTCCTTCGAGGCGGAAGGCGACCGCGAGAATCTTTCCTCTGCATGTGTCGGCGAAACCGAGAGAGATCCAGCGGTCACAGACGACGACACCGAAATGCGCGAGCGCGGCGGTGTGTCCCTCCCACATGATTCTGGCCGGGTGCGAGCGCCACCCCGTCAAAGCGCGACCGGGGAGAAAGGTGTTGAGAAGCTGCAACACCTCCACGCGCTGCTTACCGAGGCGTTTCGGATCGAGTACGGCGGCACTCGCCGCGAAGTCTCCGTAGGGAAGAAAGGTCTGCATGATTGCTCTCCCGCAATAGATACACCCGTCATTGCCCTCTCAAAACGGAAGGGGCTTTTCTCGCCCGGCAAGGATCCCGACCGGCACTTCGCTCCGGCACGTCGCATCCGGGCACCTTCGCTCCTCGGCGGACATCATTCTTCGAATCAGCATAGACGAAATCCATCACAGGAGCCAGACCCCTTTTCCCTCTTTGGCACCAAAAAGTTGTGTGCGTCAAGTTGTGCAAAAAGATTTTCATGGTGTTTGGCGGCCGTCTGCGGCGATGAGCCACACTTTTCCAAGAGTGCCTTTTTGTGTTCGATCAACAGGTCCCTGCCCGAGGTAGCGACTGGACTCCAGCCACGCCTCGGAGGTTTCGACGCACAGTGCCCGTATCAGGCGCTGACATGCATCGGTGTTTGGGAAGATACGGACGACCCGGGTCCTTCTCTTGATCTCTTCGTTGAGCCGTTCCAGCATGTTGGTTGACTTCAGATGCTTGTGATGTGCTCTGGGAAGCCGGTAGAAGGTCAGCGTCTCCTCTATGTTCTCCTCCACCCAGTCAACAAGCTTCGGATATTTCCTCTGCCATTTGGTGATCCAGGACGTCAGATCCCGGTGGGCCTCCATAATGTCCCGGCGGTCGTAGATCCAGCGGAGTTCCTGGAGACAGTCGTCATCGGCCTTACGGGGCGGATGATCCAGAGCATTCCGCAGAAAATGGACGTAGCAACGCTGCCAAGATGCTTCGAGCAGGGTCTCTCCGATGGCCGAACGAAGTCCTGCGTGTCGGATACCACGAATTCGACACCGCGCAAACCCCGTAGCTTGAGCCCGAGAAGAAACTCTTTCCAACTGCTTGCCGTTTCACGGGGAGCCAATTCCACCGCCAAGATCTGCCGCTGCCCCTCCCGGTTGATTCCGATGGCGATCTGTACCGCCTGGGAATGGATAACTCCGTTCTCGCGAACTTTCTCGTAGCGGGCATCCAGAATCAAATACGGGTACGCTACAATTCCTCGGTAATCGGTACTCATGAGAACGGCCCCCTTCTCGAAGAGAAGAGGGCCGTTTGGAGTGCGGCAGAGCGAAAACCTACTCGATCACCGACGCCTTGAGGATCACCACCGGCTCCAGGGGAACGTCCTGAAAAAATCCGACGTTGCCGGTGTCCACGGTCTTGATGGCATCGACCACATCTTTTCCCTCCACAACGCGGCCAAAGACGGCATACCCCCATCCTTGCACGTTCGGCGCCGTGTGGTTGAGAAAAGCATTGTCCTTGACGTTGATGAAGAACTGCGCCGTCGCCGAATGGGGATCCTTTGTCCGGGCCATGGCAACTGGATGTCTGTCAAACGCCTCTTTGCTCCATCAATCTCTTCTTTAACCGCTCTTTGACGCGCAGAACTGTAATTTCGTTTCTCTTGTAACTCTTCAGAAGGCTCTCGGCCTCTCTGCACGCGGAGTCTAGACCTGCCTTGAAGAGAAGGACGGGGACGGAGATCGTGGCTGTTCGACCAAGTTTCGGGATGTCCAGCTCGAAAAAGACTTCCGGCAGTTTTTTCAAGGGATTCGTCTCCATATCGATGACGGGAATGACGTCCTTTTCCCCGAGACACTGGTCAAGTCCCTGCACGACTCCCCAAAAGAGGTCCTCGTCCCTCACACCGATCATGGAAAGGCTTTTTATGTAGCAATACGCAACAAACCACTCCAGCCATCTCTGCGTTTTCGCAGCCGTCTCGTTGATCCTCAGGACCCGATTGTAGACCGACCGTTCGTAGGCCACGACGTCTTTCTCGATCTCCTCGAGCCGGGCCTTCAGCTCCTTTTCGAAGTCCGGGAGCTTCCCCTCTTGGGGCGCCTCGTCGGCAAGACTCACCCCCTCCAGATCCGCAAGACCTGTAACGAGCCGTTCCCCCTGTTCGGTGTTGACCACCAGGGCCTCCACCGGTCGATAGGCATCCAAAGCCAAAGGCGCAACGGAGATCGGAGGCTCGGCTGCCTCGAGGACCGCCTCCATCAGGCGCTCGAAAACCGGGTCCAGATAGGTCGCCAAATGAAGCTCGCACTCCAGACCCGGAATGCCCGTCTCGAGGACCGCCCGGTCGCCGGTCAGGCAACACCCCCTTGGAATGCCCGGAATTCCCGCGAGGCGCAACACCTTCTCGTTCGTTCCGGGCACGAGTTCGCACCCCAGGTCACACAGGTACCGGCAATTCGCCAACAGCCCCCAGATGCTTTCCAGTGTCACCGGCATCGCGCCGGTCCGTCTCCGCTCGGAAATCCTCCGGTAGAAATCGTAAAGCTCCTCGGGGGGCACTTCCATGGCCTCGATCTGCCGTTTCTGCCTTTCCATTCGTTCCTTCGCCACTTGCTCAAGTTTAAATTCCGAAATCTTTCCTGCGGCGTAGGCGTCGAAATCTTCCTCGGAGAGAGGAAGGATGGAGAACGGAATCGAGCCCGTCATCTCTTGAGCGACCCGGAGGCGATCCAAGAGCCTCCCGTAGATGATTTCCTCCACGGAATCCAGCATGCAGAGGTTGAGGACGAAGATTTCCTCGTGCTTCTGGCCGATGCGGTCGATGCGACCCACCCGCTGTTCCACCTTCATGGGGTTCCAGGGCAGGTCGAAGTTGATCAACAGATCGGCGGTCTGCAGGTTCAGCCCCTCCGCCGCGGCGTCCGTGCAGAGCAGGACGTCCACTTCGTCGCGAAGAAATCGCTTTTTCACGTCCTCCCGGTCCGTATTGACGAGCTCCCCCCGGCTTTCGTCGTAATACGCGCAATATCTTCCGCTGTAGACTCCGAGCCGGAGGTTCGGTGCCTGCCGCCGCAACGTCCGGCGAAGATCGTCAAGGGTGTCGAGATACCGGGTGAAAAGAACCGTCTGCCTGATCCGGCTGTTGTCCTCCTTCCTCCTCCTGCCCTCAAGACATTTCAAGAGCTCTTTCGTCTTCGACGAAATGCCCGTCAACGCCTCCAAACGCTTCAGGATTTCCGCGATGGCATCCCTCTCCCACTGCAGGTCCTCCGGACTCCGGTTTTCCAGGACCTTGTCCAGCGGATTTTCATCCGTGTCCCGCTCCTCCGGGTTGAAGTCCTCGGGTTCTTCCGGAGCGGCTCCCAAGGCAAGAAGCGTTCGCTCGACCTTCTCCCTGCGCCTCTTGAGGGATTCCTGCAAGGCATAGAACGAAGAGCTGCACCGCTGGCGCAGGAAGCTCAAATAGAACCCCAGACTGGCCCGGTTCTCGCTTTCCGTACCGGATTCCTCGATTTTCCGGGCCAATTCCTGGCAATATTCCTGGAGACCGTCGTAAACATCCTTTTCTTCCGCAGTGAAAACGATCCTTGGTATCGGAAGGATGGTTCGCGTCGCCAGGTTCTCCCGCAGTTGGCCCTTTGCCTTGTAAAGCTCAAGGAGTTTTCTCGTATGCCGGAGCATCACCCTGGACAGCGGAGCAGCGGCAAAAAGCAGCCTTCGGATAAAGGCATGGTCCGCCGTGCGAGGGGACCGGTTTTCCTGGAGCCAGTCTTCCAGGATGGTCCTGACGCGTCCCTGGATGATGCCATCGCTCAGGTAATTCCATAGCCAGGGATCTTCCTCTTGGATCCTCTCGATCGCCCGCTTGAGAAGTTTCCATTCGGAGGGATCGAGCGGCTCGTTGCGTCCCAGCTTCCCCAGCCCTTCGTAATAGGCTCGCACCAGGGAAGGCGATGCCCCAAAGGCCCCCACCCGTTCGCAAAGCCGGAAAAGGTCGTAGGCCTCGATCCAATCCAACTGCACCGGAGTCGCGGTGGCCATCCAAAGGGCTTCGGCCTTTTCCCCCAGGTGTTCCTCGATGGTTTGATAGAGCTTGCCGTAGGAGGGATCCGACCGGCAGCTGTCCTCCGTGTTGGGGTTTTTCCGACGGGCGTAATGCGCTTCGTCCACGAGCACCACATCGAAGGAATCCGCCTTCAAAAGTTCGAAAAGCCGCTCCTCTCTCACAACAAGCCCGCTGGAAAGGATGCAAAGGTCTGGCTCGAAGAGGTTCTCCGCGGAGAAACTCTCTTGATCCGGAAAGAGAACCTCGTGTTTCTTGGCGGGACTAGCGATGCCACGCCGGAAGGGAAGAGAGAACTTGGAGGCCATTTCCCGTTGCCACTGCTGGGTCAGGCTGGCAGGTGACACCACAAGAACCCGCTCGATCACCCCGGACAGGAGGAGGGAGCGCAGGGCCAGCCCCGCCTCGATGGTCTTGCCCAGTCCGACCTCGTCGCAGAGCATGAAGCTCGAGGGCCAGTTTTCGATGAGCCGCCGCGCCACCACCTCCTGATGGGGCCAGGGGGAGACCGGGGCGGTTTCCATGCCCACCCAGAGTCCGCCCGGCATGTGAGGCGCCATCCGAATCACCTTGAAGGCCAGCCATTCCTCAGGGGAGGGTTTTGGTGGAACCTTTCGCGGAGTGCCGTCCACCTCCCGGGGAACGCTGACCCGCTCTCCCATCTTCACCAGTTTTCGATGGACCGCCTCCGGCAGGGTCAGGACCCGAAAATGAGGATGCCGGTTCTCCCAAAGGGCCTCGAAATCCCTCTGATGGTCGGAAATCCGGCTTGATGACGGTCCTTCCCACCAATCGCAGTCGACGTTCAGGTTTTCCGCGTTCAAAACCAGAGCTGTTTTCGATTCATTCAAGGACCCGGACGCCAAAATCCGGTGCCCCGCCGCGTCCCGAAAAAGCGCCCATTTTTCGTGGACGTATCCGTCCTCCTGGGACTCGAACGGCAGAGGTTCCGCCGTCTTTCCATGCAGGCGGAAGGCAACCCGCACCTCAAGAAACCCCCTGCTGACCATCCAGGCCAGAAGCTCGACTCCGCGGGTCACGTTTTCAGGCCAGGTCCCCTCCAATTGCGACAACAGGTGCTTTTCGAGGCGGGCTTGTTCCCCGGAAAGGACGGCCGCCACGTCGTCCGGGCTCATGTTTGCTCCGGCGATGAGCCGCATCCGTCCATCGTGGGCCGTGAAAGCCGAATATCCCTGCGAAGCCGCGGCCAAAGACGAGGAGGTGAAGTAGCCCGCCACCCGGTCGTACGCCACAGAACGCTCCAGAACCGGGATGTAGAACTCGTGGAGGATGTCCACGAGGCTTCCGTCCTCCCGGAGGGTCGAGGTCTTGTAGGCGTAGTTCCAAGTCCGGTCGCGGAAGCGAAGGCCGCCCTCACCCAGGCGAGCCATTCTCAGGCCTCCAAAAGTCCCAGCCCGAACCGAATCGCCCGGGCTTCCTTCCTCAACGTCTCGTCCGCCACCTCCTCCGCCCAGACGCAGAGCAGGCTTTTCGCCACGGAAGCCTTTTCACCGGCCTTGTTCTGGAGATATCCCTTGGCGGTGATCTCCATCCCCTCCCGGTAGGCCATGATCGTTCCCTGCAGGAGATCCCACTCCGTCTGGGGGCTTTCGAGGCGGCGAGGATCCCGCTCTTCGGGGAGAGCCAGGCGGAGCTTGCTTCCTTTGCGGACAAGCGGTGCGGCAAAACCGACTTCGTTGGACTTGAGCGCCGCCGCCCGCCGCTCGCTTTCCTGGGCGTTGATGCCGATAAAACGGCCATTCGCGGCATACCCCCCGGTCTTGGCCTCCAAGGCGATGTTCAGGGACTTCGAGAGGCTCAAGGCATCGTCATAGTCGAACTCCTCAAGGCCGAAGATGCCGAAAAGAAGCACCGCCATGGCGGCCTCGGGCGAAAGGTCCGACAGGGAAAGTTTCCCCTTTGCGCTCTCCCGGAACTGGGCCTCGGCGACGACGCGGGAGGCTTCGAGCATGGCCCGCTTCGGCCCGACCGGGTCTTCCCCATCCAAAACGGGCCAATTTTCCGACAAAACCTGCAGGGCCCGGCCGTAGCAGGCGACCATCCGGTCCACCGGGTTCAGGTTCAGGTGGGCAAATTCCTCCAGTCCCTTCTCGACACCCGCCTGCACTTTCTGCTGGACGCCGCTGCCGCCAAAGCCCCTCCAGGAGCTCGGAGGACGATTTTCCTGCCGGACCGCCTTGCGACAGGAAATAAAGATAGAACTGACCGTAGCGGCCATATTCTGGTGATGGATATCTCTTTCCCCTTCAGACTCAACAGGCACAGTCGATGTGATGACAAACCCACTGTGTATGAGTGCTCGTGTGAGCGTTTCCCAAGCTTCCTGACTCTTGTGAGTGAACATCATCGTCATAAGCCCGCCGTCTTTCAAAACGCGACGAGCCTCGAGGAAAATCTCTCCCATCATGCGCTCATACGCTGCCTTGGACTCCTTCTCCCCCCCATCACGATCCGGGTTCGCAACGGCCTCTTCGTCCTTGTTTGTGAGACGTCGGTGAAAGAGGTCCGGATAGAGGTCCTTGAGGGTCCGTCTCTGCCAGACGTAGAAATAATCGGAGAGCTCCGCGTATTGGACATTGTTGTAGTAGGGGGGGTCGAAGCAAATGACGTCCACCGATTTATCCGATACCTGCGGCATCGCCGCCGCCGTCCCGTTAAAGAGCGTCAGGGGCGGGTTTCCCCGGGTTGCCCGCCTCACGGGCTCCAGGAGTTCGGCTATTCCTCCGTAGGCCTCCAAGATTTGAGACAAACCCCATGCGGCACCAGAATTTGGTCCCGTAAAAACCATTTCCCCGAAAGTCCATTTTGTCGAGAAATCGTGACGAGTAAAAACATGAGCGATAACACCTCTGTTTGCATGCCATAATGTTTGTATGCTGTTGTAATCCAATCCCTTATCGATGGCGAACTGAAGATAGGTCACCACAGCCTTGCCCTTTTCATGGTCCAGTTCCTTCAGAATTTGAGGCTTCAGGCGGTTCAGTTCCTCGATGAGGAAAAGGTGCCCCAGGAGTTGGCGTGGGGTGAACAGATCACACCACCGTTTCATGCCAACCCGTAGGGGTTCTCTCGTCTTATGCCCTTCGGGAATAGCTTCCGTAGGGATCAGACCGGCGTCCTCCCAGCGGGTCCAGTTCTCCTTCAGCATCCGCTCCGCCTCGTCCAGGGCGGCGAGGTCGCGTTCGTTCGGAGGACGGAAGAAATGGACCTTCTCCATCTTGATTTCTCCCGCCCTTTTCCCGGTCTTGACCCTTTGGACGCGTCCGTTTTTGTCGAGTTTGGGCTGATGGCGCACCGCCGCCACGGCATAGAGGCGGTCCTTCCACTTGCCGTGCTCGGATTCCCCGCGGGCCTGGCGCTTGATCTCCTCCGCGTCGATCCCCTGTCCGCAGTGGACGCAAAGCCCCTTGCCGCCGCGGACGGTCGAAAAATCGGGATCCTCTCCGTTGGATCCTTTCCCCGTCGTGACGCAGTAGGTCTTGAACCGAACCGTGCCATTCTTTCTCTTTCCGTCCGGTAGAACGGCAACCCCCCAGGGCTCTCCGTCCGCCTTGGAAAGCCAGCAGGTGTTGAGAAGCGGGGCTTCGCCTCCGCAATGGGGGCAAGTCACCTGCCGGACGTAGATGTAGTCCATGACGGACTCTTGGTCGAAATCGGTGATGGACGTGTCACAGCGACTCATGTGATCCTTCAGCCGTTGCATTTCCTCCGGAGGAATTTTTGATTCGGGGAATAAGTGAGAAATCTTGTCGTCTAGATTTTTCAGAAGGGTTTTCCCCCATGTTTCGATATCTTTTACAAGTTCCGATCCGAACCTGGCCGGGTAATTCAAGGTCGCGTCAAGGATGACCGAGGCGACGGGGTTCAATTCGTTGGCCAAGGTCCTGCATCCCAAACGGAGGGCTTCGAACGGAATGGAACCTCCTCCCGCCGTAATGTCCATCACGGAGACATCCGGGTGCGAAGTCTTGGGAGGAGTTGTAAAGGCACGATCATACCCGTACATATCCTCCGGAGTCCAGTTTAGATCCATCCCCAAGACCCTTTTTACTCGGGGATCGGTCTTGAAGGCAATCCGCTCCTTGACATGGGCCGGATCCGCGGCGACCGTGCCGACGTCGAGCAGGGCATTGGAGGCGGGGCGCTCAAGAGGCTGGGTCTCCCTCTCCCATAGCAGGAGAACGGGGTCCTTCGCCAGGTCGGGATCGCTCTTTTTCAGGGTTTCTATGATTTGTCGGCATGCGGCCCGCCTCTCGTTCTCTTTGTCGAACGCGGCGGCGGCGGTTTCGTCGAAGACTAAGATTTCGGCGCCACCGTCGCCCACGCGGATAAGGTCCTTGTTCTTTCCCACAAGAACCCACTCGCCACCCTCCAGACAAAGGACCTTCCTCTCGATCCCCAATTCCTTCAAAAACCAGTCCGGATCGGTGTCCGCCGGAAGGATGGAGCCCAGGACCGCGGCGCGGCTGGGGGTCAGGGGTCGCCGGGCCCACCAGACGTGAAGGTAATAGAGGGGCGGCAGAGCCGAGCTGGAGCCTCGTTCCCGCTGCGTTTCGGCCCCCACCTGATGACAAGGAAATCCTGCTTCGATGAGCCTCCGGTCGTTCTCTTTCTCCGTCATGGCTTTCTTGTCATCTCCTTCAGTTACGGCGCAGCTTCTCGAGCATCGTCTGGATGGCCGGATCGTGGGGCTGACCGGCCAGCATGATCCGAAGGCCCGTTTGAGCCCAGCGGTTCGCCTCCGGGCTGAAATCGGAGATGCGGGAATGCCAGTAGGCGGCCTCCTCCCGGGAGAACTTCTCCACGCGCCGGGCCATCAGTTCCACCCGGTCCAGTTCCTTCAGCCGTTCCTGAAGCTTGAACATGAGGGCGAACTTGAAGCCCGTCTCTTCGTCCAACGGCAAATTTCCCCGATAGGCGACGGGCAGTCCTTCGATGTATCTCTGGATTTCCAGGGGGATTCCCTGTTCGCTTCGAATTCCCGACAGAATCTTTCGGACGATGGGCAAAAGGCGGACCAGGGCATCTCCGAACAAGGCCCCGCGATCTTGGATGGTTTTTTTCTCTTTGCCCGAAGCGTCCTTTTCACCGGGAACAAGGAGATGTTCCTTCACGACGAAGACCGGGCTGGGCCTGCCCGAATGGTCCGTCACGCGAAGAATCCACCTGGCACTCTTCAACGCGGGCCTCAGGTAGGTGTCGAAATGCCGGTCCAAATCCAAGCCGGAGGAGCGAACGATCTTTCTCATGGGGTCATTCCTTTCCTTGCAATGCGCGCCGGAGCTCTCTGACCAGCAGACAGGTTTCGTCGGGATTTCCGATCTCCACAATGAGTTCGCTTTCCGACGAAGGCGTCAGCATATCCCCCAGGATCTCGAACAGCTCTCCCAACTGCTTCATCCCTTCAGGGCCGACATCCCGCAGCATGAGGGAGAAACGCCCTCCCGTCGGGAGTTCGAATTCGGTCACGTCGAACCGGTGGAAACGGGTCTTCGCCCCCCTGGTGTAGAAGCTTCCGAGCTTTCTCAAGAACCCGGACGAGAAGACCGCCAATCCTTCGGGACCGGAAATCTTCAGGGCATTGGGCTTTTCGGCGAGCCATCCTCTTCGGACGGCCTCGCCTCGGGTGATGACAACCAGTTCCGGAGTCGGTGTCATCCGGATGGCCTCGATGCCGGAGACCAGTTTTGGGGGCTTCTCGGACTGCTCGGGATCTCCTTCGTAGGCGAGAAGCTGCTCTTTCCGGGCCAGGTCCACAAGAGTTTCGTTGATGATCTCCTCCGGGGCGTCGTCGCGAAGTCCCTTGACGTGCTCCTGGACCTGGGCCACTCTGAGGCCTTTCTTCTCTTCCGTGGCTGACTCCACCAGGCAGCGGATCTCCTCTTTCGTTGGACCCGACTGAATCCCCCATCTCCGCTGCTTTGCCCCCTGAACCGTGACCAGAATGTCTTCGTCGCTCAACTCTTCGTGGATGGGAATTTCCGGGGTTTCGGCATCGTAGAATTTTCCCGGTTTCCCGGTTTTTTCGTCGAACTTTCCGGCCAAGCACCAGTATCCTCTCTTGACGCCCTCCCGGGCGATGAGCGGCAGGCACTCCGGATCCTCCAGGACGGGCCAGCCTCGGTTCACGTGGAATTTCTCCCGGATCCGACCCAAAGAGAGGTAATCCCCATCCGCAAAGAAAAGCGACTGGAGCTCGTGGAGGATTTCCTTTGTTACCGGGCCCGAGGGAATAATTTCTCCATTTTCCTTCAGGACCGTGCGGATTTGCTCGAACTGCGCGTCGCCTCCCTCGCCTCCAGCCGTTCGGATTTCCTTGAGGGCGAAGATCCCTTCCTTGACCGGATAGGCGAGGAAGCGATAGGCGAGGCTCACCCGCCTTTCAAGGTCATTGTCCAGCTTCGGGAAGTCAATTTCCTTCACCTGGGAGGCCGAAATGCCATAGTTCTGGGGGTTGTCCTTCAGGATCTTGGTCGCAAGGACATTTCTTGCGAGAGCGTAAAGTTCGAATTTGGCCCGTTCCCGCTGCTCCTCCCCTTCCGGGATGAGGCGCCCTTCCTCGCCGGGACGGAGGATGCGGGCTGTTTCCGGAATGAACAGGAAGACGCTGTTCTGGTACAGACGAGGAACGCCCTTGCCCACGGTGGTGATGAAGGCGACAGGATCCACCTCGGCAAGCCGGATGGAGAGAACTCCCAGCAGCGAACGGTCCTGTTTGTCCGGAAGGTCCTGAGGGCCAATAACATCCGGCTTGACCAAAAAGCCCTGCCGGCTCTTTCCAAACAGATTTCGGGCCTTCACCTCCAGCTCGGTCAGAATCTGTTCTTCGGTGATGGACTCTCGGATCCTCGAAAGGGCCAAATTGACGTTCGGCTCGGAAACGGCGTAGTAGAGCCCGTTCTTCTCTCTGAGGTAGAAGGCTTTCGTCCGGATGTCCTCCAGGGCCTGCTTCACTTGTGCGGGGGTAAGCCCCGGCTGGGCCACGGCAAGCAGGGCGTCAGGTTCGTTGATCCCGAAAACGGGGCTCGCCAGGCCTTCCGCCTGTCCCGCAAGGCTGTTCAGAAAGACGGTCTTCCAGGTCAGGACATGGTACGGGATCTTGTCCGGATGAGGGTTCTCGTGGTCGGCCCGTTCGGCGTTGGAGCGCCCGCCCTGAAGCGCTGGAGTATCCGCAGTCCCGATGTCCGCGTTGAGCACCGGGATCATGGAAGTGTTGCCCGTGCGGCCCAAAAGTTCGTCCACGGTCCGGGCATCCATGAAGTCCAGATGGCCAGGATGGATCATGGGGACATCGTTTCCCGACTTCCAAAGAGCCCGCACCGCGAGTGCGAGGATTCTCAGGACGCCCCGGGTTTTCTGGAAGGTCGGGACCGTGGAGAGCTTTTTGTTCAACAGGTCCAACATGGCGGGATGGAAGGGATAGGTCGTTCGCATCTCCTCGAGGAAGGGCTCGAGCTGAAGGCCTCCGGGAAGAAGCGACGTGCTTCGCTCGTAGAGCTGTCGATACGCTTCCACGGTGCGGCGGGCTTCGTTCCGGTCGATGTGTTCAAAAAGACGCTTGCCGAGGACGGCGGAGAGGTCCTTTGCCTTGACGGGCACCACGACGGTTTCTGCTCTCGCCAGGATAGTGGTCAGTTCTCGAGCGGCATCCTGCTGAAGCGACAGGGCCTGTCCGGAATCCAGGGGCTGGTTGGAGAGTTCCGAAAGGGTTTTGGAAAGCTCGGCCGTTTGTGCGGAAAATGCATCGTGAAGCCCCGCCAGGGTGACGACGATGGCGATGCCGGGATGTTGGGAGGCATACCCCAGGAGTGACATGAAGAAGGTGGGCAGCATGGTTTTTGCCTGCGGGTAGGCGACGGCCCACCGGGCGGCGTAATGCGCCAGCTCGTCGATGAGGATCAAGACCCTGCGGCCGCCGAAGAGTCGCTCGAAAAAGGCTTCGTCGGGAGAATCGAGACGGTCCAGATAGGAAGCAACGTCGTCGGACAGGTCGGTCCCGCCCAATTGCCGGGCGATCTCCGTCCACAGGGGATACGGTTTCAACTCGCTACCCCGCGTTTCCTTGACGGGAACGGCATCCCCGGCAATCGCGACGACATCGACCGTTCCGGGCTCGGGAAGGAGATCTTCCTCGATGAACTCGGAGACGTAGGAGGCCAGCTCTTTTCCTTTTTTCGCCAGGTGGAGGCAGGCAATGAGGGTGTGGGTCTTGCCTCCGCCGAAACCGGTTTCGAGGCGCTTCAGGGCCGAGGCAGTGGTTTCTCCGCCGAGACGGAAGACGACATCCCGAAGAATCATCTTCATGTCCTCGGTGAAATAGGTCCCTTCGGAGAAGAACGCGGACGCATCCGTGTAGAGAAGGTGTACCGATTTCTGGCCTTTGTAAAAGTTCGCCACCTGGCTTAGAGAGGCGGTAAAAATCTCCATGTTGATGGAGCCGGATAGAAGGTCCTTCCTCGGTTGACACGCTTTCAGTACGCCCACGGCAAGTCCTCCCCGTTTACAAATCTACTTTTGGAGCGCGACTTGAAGCTCCTCGTTCGCCCACTGCTCGTCCTCTTCGAACAATTCCTCTGTAAGCTTTTCCCTCATGGAAAGTGGCGCTTTCTTCAAAGAGACTTGAGGGTTCAAAATAAACATGCATAGATGACCACGTCTAGTTTATCGTCATTAACGAGCGCTTTCAAGGCAGCGAATTCCGATTATGCTCTAAAGAGTGTGCAAAAAGTGCTTGCGGAGGGGGATTCAAAAAAAGAAGGTCATGGTGTATGTAGGTTGTCTGCAGCGCACAAGCAACCCGAGCCCTTAGGAGGCGATACACCATGACCGGAAAGAAGCATAGCAGTTGTTTCGCTGGCATGAAAGCCCTTTTCGGAAACGAAACGGACGCCCTGAAGACCCTGATGAAGGAAGTGCTGCAAGAGATACCTAGTCTGGTCACGCGAATCGGCAAGCTGGAACTGCGGATTCCTAAAGACCGCAATGGAGAATTCTCCACGGCACTGTTCGAGCGTTATCAGCGCAGTGAGAAGGCATTGGTGGCGGCTCTGGCGGAAATGGATGTGCCGGGCGTGTCCACGCGCAACGTGACGGCGATCACCGAGGAATTGTCGCGTACCCGTATTTGATTCTGGATGCCCGCTACGAGAAAGTTCGCGAGAACGGAGTTATCCGTTCCCAGGCGGTACAGATCGCCATCGGAATCAACCGGGAAGGGCAGCGGCAGATCTTGGCGGTGGAAGTGGCTCCCCGTGAAACGGCAAGCAGTTGGAAAGAGTTTCTTCTCGGGCTCAAGCTACGGGGTTTGCGCGGTGTCGAATTCGTGGTATCCGACGCGCAGGACTTCGTTCGGCCATCGGAGAGACCCTGCTCGAAGCATCTTGGCAGCGTTGCTACGTCCATTTTCTGCGGAATGCTCTGGATCATCCGCCCCGTAAGGCCGATGACGATTGTCTTCAGGAACTCCGCTGGATCTACGACCGCCGGGACATTATGGAGGCCCACCGGGATCTGACGTCCTGGATCACCAAAGGGCAGAGGAAATATCCGAAGCTTGTTGACTGGGTGGAGGAAAACATAGAGGAGACGCTGACCTTCTACCGGCTTCCCAGAGCACATCACAAGCATCTGAAGTCAACCAACATGCTGGAACGGCTCAACGAAGAGATCAAGAGAAGGACCCGGGTCGTCCGTATCTTCCCAAACACCGATGCATGTCAGCGCCTGATACGGGCACTGTGCGTCGAAACCTCCGAGGCGTGGCTGGAGTCCAGTCGCTACCTCGGGCAGGGACCTGTTGATCGAACACAAAAAGGCACTCTTGGAAAAGTGTGGCTAATCGCCGCAGACGGCCGCCAAACACCATGAAAACCTTTTTGCACAACTTGACGCACACAACTGGGCAGGAACTGAACGAGCCGGGAGCAGATCTCCTGTTCACCTTTCGAAATACCTTTCGGAGCCCCGAGACACGGTGAGACCGAAAAATCCGCCTCAAACGACAGCCCCTCTTTTCACAGAATTGAAAAGAGGGGCTGTGTAGTGCCCACCAAAGATGCACTTTCCGGTGTTTGCAAGGCTTCCCGTTTCAAACCCGGCGAAGTCGGGAAAAAAGAGGACAATCCGATCCGTTTCTTCCGCGATCCGTCCAGAGGAGCCTTCGAGATCAAACAGTACCGGAACGGTCTCCATGCGAAACGACCGCATTACCACGACGAAATCTCCATCGGCCTCGTGGAGAAGGGATCCTGCATGGTCTCCGTTTCGGAAGGACAGTTTCCCGTCTGCGAGACCTGGTCCTCTTCGCTCCCGGCACGTTGCACGCATGCCGCCCACGCGCCCGAGAAACCTGGGGGGTTTCACATGCTCTATCGCGATCCGGCTTTTGCAGAGCGGGAATTCGGCGTCGTCCTTCCCCGGGGGGCACATCTCGTCTCGCCTTCCCCCGTGCGCAACGCGGAAAACGTCAAGGACCTTTTCACCTCTCTCATCGAAGAAGACGCCGAAAGCACTCGAGGACGCAACGCCATCGCCGCGCTTCTCGCCCTCATTCTCGCCGGCCGGCACGGGAACCAGGCGGGTTCGGTGCGGCGGAGCTGCGACGGAACCGGTTCCGTCGCAGCTCCGCCGCATGATCGAGAGCAGCCCCGAGGACAAGATCCCCCTGACGTTTCTCGCGTCACAGTCGAACACCACTCCCACATCCGTCCTGAGAGCCTTTCGCAGGAACCACGGCGTAACTCCCCACGCCTTTCAAATGATCCTTCGGGTCAACCGTGCCAAAAAACTGCTGCTCCGCATGTCTTCTCTCGCCGCCGTGGCGAACGAAGTCGGTTTCTACGACCAGAGCCATTTCTCCGCTATTCGGCCATATGCCTCTTCGGGCCGAGCAGACTCGTGAACAGCCTCGCGGGAACGCTGCCGACGTTGAAATGACCTTGCGACGTCCTGTACGGACACTTGCGGTCTGAAGCATTTTTCCGGAGCCGTCTTTCACGTCTTTCGTCGGTACTCATGAGAACGGCCCCCTTCTCGAAGAGAAGAGGGCCGTTTGGAGTGCGGCAGAGCGAAAACCTACTCGATCACCGACGCCTTGAGGATCACCACCGGCTCCAGGGGAACGTCCTGAAAAAATCCGACGTTGCCGGTGTCCACAGTCTTGATGGCATCGACCACATCTTTTCCCTCCACAACGCGGCCAAAGACGGCATACCCCCATCCTTGCACGTTCGGCGCCGTGTGGTTGAGAAAAGCATTGTCCTTGACGTTGATGAAGAACTGCGCCGTCGCCGAATGGGGATCCTTTGTCCGGGCCATGGCAACGGTGTAGGCCTCGTTCTTCAAACCGTTGTTCGCCTCGTTCTGAATAGGATCCCGGGTCGGCTTCTGTGTCATGGTCTCGTCGAAGCCGCCTCCCTGGATCATGAATCCGTCGATGACCCGATGAAACACGGTGCCGTCGTAGAACCCCTCCTTGACATACGCGAGAAAGTTTTCCACCGTCTTCGGCGCCTTTTCCGCGTCAAGCTCCAGCACGATATCGCCCTTACTCGTCTCCAGTCTGATCATCCGTCGATTCCTCCATTATCTCAATATTGCTCGTAGATCCAGGACCGTCGGGGCGGAAACAGCTCGCCCACCAACAATTCCGTCGGATCGGAAACCCGTTCCACCCGAGAACCTGTGTGAGAGAGCGCGGGGAAAACGTCCGGCCTGGTTTGCTGAAGCTCCCGCCAGGACCGATGCCCCAGGCAGAGCGACGGAAACAGCTCTCTGTGGACACAGAAATGCGCGGCACAAGATTTTGCGTCTCCCGGGCGGATCTCCGTAAGCCGTCCTCCGCACCAGATCAGGTCCAGGCTCTCGTCGAAAAAGTCCAGGCGCAACACACCGGAGTAGCCGGAAAAAAGCCCGCGCTCCAGGCGTTTCTCCAGCACCGGTGCCAGATGCAGCAACAACGTGCGATGATCGGGAACGAGAACCTGCCAGGCGTACATGTCCCCCAGGACCGCCCCCGACGCCAGAGCGAGCCGCGAAAGAGGGGCGTCGGGATGCAGGTCGAGCCGGATGTAGGGCTTTCCGCGATCCTCCGCGAGACGGCGGCAGTATCCCAGAAGCGCGGCCCCCATCTCCCAGGAAATCCCCTCGCTGACCTCGCTCACAATGAGGCCGCTGCCGAACCCGAACCGGGGAAGACGCGCATATCCCTTTCGTCCTTCGGCGTCCTCGAAAATCAAAAACTCCGAACTGTACTCCGTCTTCTGTCCGTCCGTGAGCAGATACGTCCAGTGTTCCACTCCACGAACGGCGGAGACGACATTGGCTCGGGCAAATGCCTCGTCCTCCTCCACCAAAAAGGGAATGTCCCCGATGCCGGCGGGACGAAACGTCACATTTCCCGGCTCTTCCTTCGTCACCGCATGGAGAGGAAGGTCGATGTGCGCGCACAAAGGCAGGGCATAGCGAAAACCCAACTTGTCATAGAAACCGGGGATGCCCTGGATGACGACAAGATGGAAACCCTTCTCCCGAACCGTCTCCATGAACTCGGCGTGCAGGCACCGCATCAGGCCCTGCTTGCGGTGCGCCTCGCCGGTACCGACGATTCCCAGTTCGGCCACGTCGAGGACGACATGCTCCATCCTCCATTTCCACGGAATGAGCGCGCACCCCGCAGCGATCTCGCCGCTGGAATCCTCTTCCGCGAGAAACCACGAACGCCCTTCCATCCGTGGAAAATAAAGAGTCAGGGATTCCGCAAAATCCCCCACCTTTTCGGGGTCGAAAACCTGGTTGAAAAAACGGCGAAGTCGGGGTCCGTCCTTTCGAAGATCGGCACCCTTGAACGTATATCGATTCATGACAACTGTGCTCCTTTTTCGGTCCTTCACCCGTCATCGACGAGTGTTTGCAGAGGGGCTCACGCTTTCCTCGCGACCGAAACGGCGGCACTGCAACGATTTTTCGATTCCATCACGCAGAGGCCGCTTCGACCGCGCCTCCGCAAACACTCCTCACGTCCCCCTGAGAGTTGAACATCCACACACGCCCTTTCCGTGAAATCATCCCGCCAGTGGCGAAATCCGGACAATCATATCACAAAAGAAAAACCCCTCCCGAAGTTTGCGGGAGGGATACGCACCGGAATTCCTTCTCGAGGCCTCATTTTTCCAAAGTCGGGATCTGATGCCTACAATATATTCTTAAAATTAATAAAATCGATCAAAACAACACACGGTTTGATTTTTAAATATTTATTTTATATTGCCCATAAAATTATCCATGGATAAATTATTACGATACTAAGAATCCTTACCGTATGAAAAACAGAGGCAGTGAAAGAATCCACACCAATCTCCTCGGCAAAGGCGGTTATCTGGCTAAGCCCTGCCGGCGCCGCACATAAAAGGCATGTCAGCATGTCCCATCCGCTCAGCCGGCGGAGCAGGAACGCGAGGGCAATCGATCCCGCGAGCATCACTGCCGTCGTCAACAACGCGGGGGCAAGGATCTCTCCCAATTGGGAGATCATGGCATACGTCATTCTCTGCCCCATGACGACCCCCAATCCAATCTGTGCGGCAAACCTCAGTCTCGCGTCGTAACAATACGATTTTTTAATGACAACAGCAAATATCCCTGATGCAACCATTGCTCCCAGCATGGCACCCGTCGGGATTTTGAAATATGCGGCAATCCCCGCGCCGATGAATGCAACGAAAGTCAGGAGAACATAGTCAACCTTGGAAAAACAATCCGCCGGTGAAAGATTTTCCGGACTTTTCCATTGTGGCCGGTTTGATTTTCCCTTGTCAAGCACGGAGATAAACGGGATGAGCGTGAGGAAAATGACTACCCTGAACAGTTGCAGACAGGCCACTATGGACAGGTCCGCGTTTATCGACATGCCAAAAATCATCATTTCGGTTATTCCGCCAGCAGATGTAGCAACGAGAGCGGTTTTCAACGAAACATCCGCAAATTTGAAGAACGTGAGACCGCACAACAGAGACAACAACATCAAACCAACCGTCATCGAAACAACATACAGCGCGAGATCTCGAATCCGGCTTATAAGATTCCTGTCTATTTGACGACCCAGCATGACACCGATGACAACATTCGCCGAGAACGACACGGGCCATAAGGGAAAAGCGGGATAAAGGCCAGCGATGTTCATGAGTCCCGTACAGAACATCGCCCCGAGCAACGCAGGGTTTGGAATCTTCAGAAGGCGAAACACCACAAAACCGACGGCTCCAACCCCAAACGTCATCAGGATTCTCAGAATTTGCGCCAAACCAACCCCTCTTTCTCCAGTCTGTCCCGAATTATTTATGCCACTCTATTATGCAATGGGAACGCTCTTTCTTGCTTTTATCGAGCCGTAGAGAGGATGCAAAAGTGCCCACAAGACGGAAAGAACCGCTATTCCAAAGAGAACGGAACTGATTCCGGAGTTAAGGAAGACCCCCATGTAGCTACCTTTCGAAATGATCAAAGCCCTCCGCAGGTTGGCCTCCATAATGAATCCCAGGACAAATCCCAAAACCGTTGCCGTATGGGGAAGTTTTCCCCTCCTCATGGCAAGACCTGCCAAACCGCAGACAAGGGCGACACCAATATCAAAGATCTCTCCGCTGTACGCGTAGGCTCCGGTAAAGACCAGCGCGACGATCACCGCCAGAAGAGCCGGTTTGGAGATATTGGCGACCTTCACTGCACATTTGATGCAGAGTATTCCGGCAAAGAACATGAACAGGTTCGCCACGAACAACGCGCTGAAGATACCGTAGGGAATTTCTGGATTACTGATGAAAAGCATCGGCCCCGGCGTGATATTGTGAATCATCAAGGCACCGAGCATGATTGCCGTGGAGTTTGATCCCGGAATACCGAGGGCAAGGAGCGGCACCATCGCTCCTCCTGTCACCGCGTTGTTGGCGGATTCGGGAGCGACGACCCCCAAAGGGTTTCCCTTTCCGAAGGAATCCTGATCCTTACTCCATTTCTTGATCCCCGTGTAGGCGAGAAAGGACGCAACGGTCGCACCCGCTCCGGGCATGGCACCGACGACGACTCCGAGAGTGGAGCCGAAAATCCCGCAGGGAATCCAGCTTTTTATCATGCTCCATGCCGGAAACGACGTATCGAGTTCGATCTTGACGAGCTCGTTCCCGGTTCCCGCAAGGTCGCTCGCCTGGCGAAAGACCTCCGAAATCGCGAAAAGCCCCATCATGAGGGGAATCATTTCGAGTCCGTCCGAGAGAGACGCCGTTCCCAAGGCCAGCCTCGGAACTCCCGCAAAAGGATCGAGGCCGATCGTGGAAAGCAAAATGCCAAGAAGACCGGCCCAAATGCCTTTGAGCACATTCCCCTCCCCCAACGAACAGATCAGGGTCAATCCGACGAGGGCAAGAACAAAGTATTCGGCCGGACCAAATGCCAGGGCCACTGAAGCGAGTGGAACCGCTGTAAAGACGAGAACAACCGCACCGAACAGACCCCCGAAGACGGACGCCAACAGAGACGCATAAAGCCCGATACCCGTCTTGCCCTGCTTGTGCAGCTCATATCCGTCGAACACGGTGGCGGCGGCAGCATTCGTCCCCGGAGTACCGATCAAAACCGCTGGTATCGACCCACCATACTCACCGCCGCAATAGACTCCAACCAGCATTATCACAGCAATTTCCGGACTCAGTCCCCAGGTGAAGGGAAGAAGCAGCGCCATTGCAATTGTCGCATTGATGCCAGGAATCATTCCTCCGATCGTCCCCCAAAGAACCCCCGCCGCGATGGCAAATATTCCCTTCAACTGAAATACGGTCTGAAGCCCTAACAGTAAATTTTCATACATTGATCTCTTATTCCTTTCTCAGAAAAATCTCTTCAGGATTCCCAGTGGAAGGTCCACGTTCAGACCAAAGGAAAACGAGACAAAGAGAATCAATGTGGTCACGATCGATGTAATCGCAATCTTTTTCACATCGCGCACTCCCACCGAGAGCATGATCGCCGCGATCAAAAGGGGCATGGCGATCGGATAGCCCACCGACGAAAGACACGCAATAAACACCGCGCTTGCAAGAGTAATGAGGACAACCGGCGTAAGGCTCTTCCTTTCCCTGCGCGGCAAGGTCTCCGTTTTACCCTTGCCTTTCTCCCGCCGGATCATGATCATTGACGTGGCGATATGCACCAACCCGATTGCAACCATGGCCCAGGCAATGATGGAGGGAAGAGCTGCTGGCCCGGCGGGGTCCATGGAATTCGAAACCTTCAACAAATCCCTTATATTCGCCAAAACAAACACACCGATCAAAATAGAAATCAATCCGAATATCCAATCATTCTTTTTAAACATCCGTCTCTCCCCCGGGTCGCATATTCTCTTCGCATCTTCCTTCCGGCCAAGCCTGCTCCAGCGAGCGAAGACAGGCTTGGCCAGAGGAAACACGCTCTACTTCTTCTGCTGTCCTATGGATTCTTTAACTTGTTCCGTCTGCAGAGCAAGAATTTTCGTGAATTCTTCGCCTTCCGCAAATGCGGGGATTAAATTGTTCGCCGTATAATAGGCCTTGAAATCAGGATCCTCCATGGCTTCCTTCAACAGTTTCGTGAGCTTTTCGATGACGGGCTTCGGCGTTCCCTTGGGAACAAAAATCCCGCGTAGCTTTTCGACTGTCACATTCGGATAGCCAGCTTCCGCCACTGTGGGAATCGATTTGTCCTGCAGCTTATTGAACGTCGCAAGAATGCGAAGTTTACCAGCCTCGGCAGACGAAGCTATTTCCGCATATTCCCCAACCCCTGCGGAGACATGTCCACCAAGAACGGAAACCGCTCCGTCACCACCGCCCTCGAAAGGAACGATTGAGACCTCGCATCCAGCTTCTTTCATCAGTTCGCGGGCAGCCACAAATTCGATGTTTCCGGCCGTTCCACCAGCCAGAGTGACCTCCCCAGGCCTCTTTTTAGCATCAGCAATGAGATCTTCGAGCGTCTTGTAGGGAGAGTCCGCGGCAACAAAGAGACAAACGGCATCGATGAACATGCGCGCAACATGGTCGAAATTCTCGTAATTCACCGTAAGATTGTTTACCACGGGAGACGCCACTATCGTGGAAGAAACTCCAAGAATCGTATATCCGTCGGGATTCGCCTTAGCGACTTTCATCCAGGCATTCGCGCCGGAAGCGCCCGTCACGTTGTTGACAATGACGGTCTGCCCCGTCTTCTTCTCGAGAAAACGCGCGAGTGCCCTCAGGTAAATATCACCCCCGGAACCCGCTTTGGAGTGCCAGATCATTTCGATTCTCTTTTCGGGCCAGTTCGTCTCCGTTTCTGCACAAACAGGAACGGATGACGTCAGGATAATCGAGAAAACGAAGGTCAGCGCAAGTGCAACGAATACCTTTTTCACGCAGAATCCCCCCTCATGTGCTTGCTCTTCTTTCCCGCAGGACATCGACAACGCATCAGACCACCGTCCGCCTCTCCTCGTTGAGCGCCTGAATCAACCCCCCCTTCTTCAAATATCTGTTGATAAAGTCCGGAAACGGATCAAAGCGAAAGTGGAGCTTCTTCGTCTCGTTCATGATCATTCCAGTTTCAAGATCCACCGAGAGAAAATCACCCTCTTCGCTGCCCATCACCGTCTCCGCGGAGACGATGACGGGCATTCCGATGTTGACACAGTTTCTGTAAAACAACCTGGCAAAAGAGATCGCGATGATCGCCCCGATTCCGGCACCTTTAAGCGCAAGCGGCGCATGTTCCCTGCTGGACCCGTATCCCATGTTTTTCCCGACGAGAAGAATGTCTCCGGCAGCGATACCTTGTGACATTCCCGGCCTGATGTTCTCGAAAACATGCCTGCCGAGTTCCTCGATATCCGTCAGCGTCATGTATTGCGTGGAGATGATTTCGTCGGTGGAAATGTTGTTGCCGAACTTCCAGCATTTATGCGGCATTGTCGTGTCTTCCTCCATCGGGCAGTACCTCTCTAGGGTCGGTGATGTATCCCGTGACGGCAGAAGCCGCAACAGTCGCGGAACTACCGAGATACACGATGCCTCCTGCTCCCATCCGTCCAGGCATGTTCCTCGTGGAAGAACTGATACAAACCTCTCCTTCAGCGAGAATTCCCACATCATGCCCTCCACACGCACCGCACCCCGGAGAGGAGATGATCGCTCCAGCCCTGCTGAGCACCTGAAGATATCCCCGACTGAGGGCATCGTTGTAGATCCTGCGTGTTGCGGGAATCACAAGTAACCTGGTGCCCTCGGCAACGGTCCTTCCATTCAGAATTTCCGCAGCGATTTCGAGATCGCTCAGGAGCGCTCCCGCGCAAGAAGCGATGGCCGCCTGATCGACACGAATTTTCTTCTTTGCGACTTCTTCTGCTAAAACGGCATTCGTAGGAAGGTACGGCACCGCGATCATCGGTTTCACCGAATCGGCGTCGAAATAAACCACGGACTCGTATGCCGGAGCATCGGCGACGTCACGGACGAACAGAGCGTTCTTTGCTCCCATTTCCATGCTCATGACACAGGTCATGATTCTCTCGTCCTGGCTCATACCGTCGAAAGCCTCACCACCAAACTCGACCGCACGGTAATTCGCACCGTCGGGGCCGAACCGTGCAAGCACCAGGCTCACGAGATCTCTGGCATTCGCCCACTTCGGCAGTGTTCCTGTACCGTTTATCCTGATCGTTCCGGGAACCTTCAGCCATACAGTTCCTTTTACGAGGACGGCTGCCATCTCCGTCGCCCCGATGCCGGTGGCGAAACTGCCGGACGCCCCTTGTCCCGTTGTGTGCGAATCGGTACCGACGACGATTTCTCCCGGTCTGGCAAAATCGTTTTCGAGCATGACCACATGACTGATGCCACTGCCACAGTCGTAGAAATTGCGTATGGCATGTTCCCGTGCGAATTTACGCATCAAGTTCTGATGCTTCACCGCTTTGGTCGACGTCGAAGGGGTATGGTGGTCGATGAAAAAAAAGACCTTTTCGGGAGCCCAGACTTTCGACGAATAAATCATGTCAAAATTTTTTATGGTCAAGGCGGCATTGTTGTCGTGAATCATCGCTCTGTCCACAGCGACCTCGACGATGTCGCCAGGCTTGACAGAATCTTTGCCCGCGCCTCTCGCCAGGATTTTTTCGGTAGCCGTCATGGACATCCGAAACACCTCCTCACTACTCGAACGTCACGGCGAGCGCCTTCTCGAAAGCGCCGTGTATAGCATCCATCGCATCCCCGTTTTTCTCCGCACTCCCTACCACCAAGGTCTGCTGCCCTTCCTTCATGAAACTACGCACCGCCCGCTCATCCGCAACATATCCGCAGGCAAGAACGTATTCGTAGCTCCCTTTTACGCAACCTTCCCTGCCCTCCGAATCGACATAGCGAAACCCCTCCCGTCCAATCGCACTGACCGTGCTGCGACGAAACACCTCGACTCCCGCCTTCTCAAAGCGCGCCTTCATGAAATGCCACTTGGCGACACCCAGCAGATGAACGGGATCGCGAGGGTCGTTGCCGACCATCAAGACTCTTTTCCCCTTCTGCGACAGGTAATCCGCGACTTCATAGCCGACAAGGCCATCTCCGACGACGACGTACTCCATCGCTTCAAGTCGCTCCTTTGCAAAAAGAGACTCTACGGAGAGCACATTCATCCCCTCGTCAATGTCGATCGACGGAACGAAATCCTTTCCACCGGTAGCAACGACGACAAGATCCCACGCGCCCTCCGGAACTGTCTCAAGCGGTGCTCCGAGATGAAAAACCACCTTTCTCTCCGAAAGCACTTTCGCGTAGTATTCAATGACATCAAGGTAGCCACTCTTTCCCGGCGGCATACTCGCAAGACGAAAAAGCCCTCCTATTTCTGGCTTTTTGTCATAAATGGAGATTTCGCATCCGCGGCGAGAAAGGACATCGGCCGCTGAAAGCCCCGCCAATCCGGCTCCCACGACGCACACCTTCTTACCCACCGCGTCGAGTCCGATCACGATCTCGTCCTCCATCCCCGTAAGAGGATTCTGGAGACACCTGCAGACGGTCTTATTCTGCTCGCGCCGCGTTCGACAGCCCTGGTTACACGCAATACATTTCCGAAGAGGATAGTCCTCCTTGCCTATCGAGCGCATCCAGTCGCCATCTGCCAGCACACTACGTGCCATGGCGACGAAATCCGCCTCGCCATCTGCGATGATCCTGTTGGCGACTCTCCAGTCAACAATGCGGCCGACGACGATGACCGGAACATGCAGCCTTCTCTTCAAATATCCGCTCATCCACGCGAGATGCCCCTCCTCGATCTCGGAGGGGGGACATTCCCATTCTTCACTCTCCGGCATGCCCGCAGAAACGTGTATCGCGTCCACTCCCGCCTTTTCGGCAAGAAGGCAAATCTCCGCAGAGCGCTCGATGGTACGGCCTCCCGGAATCCTCTCTTCACCACTGATGCGGAGAATAACCGGGAAATCCGCACCGCAAAGTTCTTTGATTCTCGAGATCATCTCGGTGACGTTCCTCGCGCAATTTTCCAAAGAACCTCCGTACCTGTCCTTGCGGGTGTTCAACAACTCCGAGAGAAGCAATGCAACTTCGTGTCCGTGCGCACCGTGAATCTCGACACCGTCGAAACCAGCTTTTTTTGCCCGCAGAGCGCCTTGGGCATAGGATTCGATCATGGATGCGATGCCTTCAGTAGTCAGGCTGAAAGGAGATGTGACACATCCTGCCCGTCCGAACTGAATTCCAGAAGGATGAATCTGGTTGAAGATCTTGGCTCCATAGCTGTGAAGGATATTGAGAAGGGGCTTCCATTGGTTGATCCTGGAATCGTCAGCGAGAGAGCCTCTGGCTCTTTTGTTCTCTCCGTGGGGATTAGCGGGAATGATGAACGCACCAATTCCGGCTTCCGCTCTTTTTTCGTAAAAAGAAATCATCTTTTCGGTAACATCACCGTTTTTATTCGAATAGTACAAACACATGGACGAAACAACGACGCGGTTTTTGATTTCAACGGAACCGATTCTCGCCGGAGTCAAAAGTACATTCTCCACGAGGCACCCTACCTTTCCATGAACACTCGAGGCATCCATCAATTTGTTCCCATACGCCTTGGAATGTCGATTGTAGACAAAGCAGAGTCAAAAAAATTATTTTCGAGTCTCCTTTTCAAGTTTTTCTTTCATAAGTGCGGCACACCTTCGCGTATTAAAGATACCGCAGGTGCATGGCTTGGCTAAGATGAGGGCCCCTTCCTCGGGTGTCAGTTTTCCGCCCTTGACTTTCTCGATCACCGAACGGACCAGGTTCTGGGCAACGAGAGAGTGTCCGCACATCGTCGTAAATTCGAGAACTTCGTTTTCGGGGAGCATCGATGTTTTACCGTGAATCCCGAGTGAAATGAGTGCCGTGTGCGGCTTGAGACCCGCCTCGTGGGCGATTTCCACAACCTCTTCGATAAGACCGCTCACAACGGTCGATATGCCGAGCTGCGCCTCCTTGGCCTTTACGAGAACACCCTTGACGGCCTCGCGATCAGCGAACGTGGCGATGATTCCATAGGAATGATCCAGCGTTTTTGCATATTCTTCAGGGTCCAAGCCATTCAAAAAACACCTTCCGGCATGGCTCGACCCAAAATTCACCACATTTTCGGACAAATAGATTTTCAATGTCTCACGAAGTTTGTCCCCGCAGTTTTCCCTGTTGATCCCTTTCGCGGCTCTCGTGTAGATACAGAAATCATTTCTCAGGTTGTCCTCTGTTCCGAAACGGTGCAACGAATGACTCATGTTTGCTCCTCCCTAGTCGATCAAAGGCCTACCCAGGCCCACGTTTATCTTCGCATTCGGGCGTACGTCAAATCCCATCCTACGCAACTTTTCTATCACAGGAAGCTTCGAGTTCTCGTCGAACCTGCTTACGAGTCCAACCGAAACAACTGTATTCAATGCTTCGAAAGAGAGGAACATTTTCTCCAGAGTCTCTTCCAGCTTGTCCTCCATGATTCTGAGTTCCAATATGGCGGAGAGGACTTTCTCATTCACATATTCAGGCTTGAATCTGCCAGACATGTCTTCCTCAAGGAGACCATAAAGGGGATTGTCCTCAAGAATCGGGATACCCATTTTGCACATGGCCATGGTGACTTTCTCGATCTCCGTAAGCCTCGTCCCGGTACCGGGTCGCCCGAATTCAATGAGAAGCCCGTACTCGCCTCTTCCGAACTTACCCGTGACATCGTTGGTCTTCGCCTCTTCAGTTCCGCGGCCCCACGCCTTCAGATTGGGGTGCTGAACACCGGGATCACTGAACTGCATCCGTATCGCACGCGGATATTCGAAACACTCCGACGGCATGTAAATCGCGTCCGTCGGGCAGATATCCGCTCTTTTACAGACCCCGCAATCAACACATTCGTCGTGATCTATCGCCACCTTGCCGTCAACGACCATGATGCATCCCACGGGGCAATAGGGGATACAATTCTTGCACCCGACACATTGCTCTTCCCTAATTCTCAAACCAATTCCTCCTCAACTTCCGTTTTTATTGTTACAGGAAAAGCGTCGATACAATCTCGATATTCGCCAGGATTGACTCCTTACGTATCTTTTCCGCCTGCTCCGCATCCTTTTTTCTGATCGAATCGATGAGTATTTCGTGTTTTTTTATCGAATCTTGCATTTTTCCAGCAGACAACATAACCTCAGATCGATAACGAATTGTTTGTTTATTAAAAACTTCCAATATGCCAATCAAACGTTGATTATTGCATGAATTAATAAGAAAACTATGAAATTCCTGATTGCATTTCGCATAATTCCACGCGTCACCTTTTTCTGCAAAAAACAACATTTTTTGATTGATCTCCTGCAGGCGATCAGCCAAGGTTCCGTCGTCATTTTTCACGGCAAGATAGATTGCGAGGCTCTCCAGATTGGCACGAATCGTATAGACGTCTATGGCATCCTTTTTGCTCAATTCACTGACAAAAACACCTTTTCTCGCCTTATTGACAAGAAAACCGCGATTCTCCAGTATGCGAAACGCTTCCCTGAGCGGTGAACGACTGACTTGCAGCTGGTTGCACATTGCCTGTTCAATCAATCGCTCCCCTGGTTTCAATTCCCCCCTGAGGATCCTCGCCTCGACATTTTCCACAATAGTCTCCACTAGGCTTTTGTGTTGAATCCCTTCGGAGTGAATCGACGTCTCCACAGAAAACATCCTCCTCAATGTCGCTCTATTGTCGATTATATACAAAACCTCTATGTCGTCAAGATTCCCACAAAAAGATCGCCTACCCGATCTATCTCCCTCCGAAAACCACCCCTCCTTTCACATGCATAACACCACAAAGAATTATTATACATAAATCTATCTGAATTTGCGCGTAACAACCGCGCCATTGCATGAAGTTCTCAGCGATTATCAATTTTTTTCGTAAAACAATACCTGTGAAATCTCATATAAAATATAAAAAAAGAGGAAACCCCCTTCCATCAATTCGGGAATTTCCTCATAGATTACTATAACTGGTGCCGGAGGGGAGACTCGAACTCCCACAGGGGGTGAACCCTGGCGGATTTTGAGTCCGCTGCGTCTACCATTCCGCCACTCCGGCTTTTTTTGACACGAAGGGATCATACTCGATTCCTCAAACCACGTCAAGGATAGTACCCTGCACATCATTGACTTACAAAAAAGATCTTCGAGACTGCAGCGCAGTCCAATAGGGCGATCTGAGGAGAGAGGGGAAGGGAACTTTTGAGGAAAGGAGGGGGAAAAGGAAAACTTACGGCGATTTTTCGCCTTTAATAAAAGGAGGAGCTTTCCGTGTCGAAACTGCTGGAGGAGTTCTTGCACTCCGAAGCCGCTCGGCAACGACAAAGACGACGATTGCCCCGGCAAGACCTCGTGGTCATTGCTGTTGACAAATCCGGTCCAGTCGGTAGTCTTGGGTTGTTCTCCGAAGAAAAATCGAAGAACTGGAGGGTTTTCCGTGAAAGCATGTCTGCGAAACCCCGGTTGCTTTGTCTGCGGAAGCACCGAAAGCAACCCCAGGGCATTGAACCTCGCCATTTTCTGGAACGAAGAAGAACACCACACGGAAATACCCTTTAAAGCGGACGAAACCTGGTGCGGCTACAAAGGGATCGTTCATGGCGGAATCCTCTCGGCGATCACCGACGACGCCATGGCCTGGGCTCTTCGTGAAACCTGCGCGGACTGGGGGGTCACGGGCTCTCTTTCCATTCGCTTTTTGCGCCCGGTCCTAACCGGAAAGCCCTATACGGCTCTGGGCTGGGTGGAGGAGCACAAAGGAAGAAAAGTCGCCACCAAGGCACAGATCCTGAGCGAGGATGGAACGATCCATGTGGAAGCCAAGGCACTCTTCGTCATTCCCGAAAAAGGCGAATGACCGAACGGACCAATGAAGGAGGCTCTCTTGTGAGTGAAATCGTGATAACCCACTATACCCTTTCGGATGTTTCCTGCGAAAGCTGGAAAAAAACCGGGGAAGCCCTGCGCAAACTCTATGATCAGATGGCCCCGCGTTTTCGCCTTATGGGCGTGGAAGTGACCCTGCTGGAAAAGGAACTTTCCGGTACGGACGAGGAGACGGTACGCCGAGGCAATCTCGTCACCTTCACCTTGAGCGACCTCGGCGACCAAGAAATTCCTCTGGAGGATCTCATCGGCGCGGAGACATCCTTCGAGCCCTGCTCCTGCGGTGAAACGACCACCACATGCCGCACGATACGGTACGAAGGTCACGGATACCAGGAAATTCCTTCGGGGCTTCTTGCCGATGCCATGCTCCGGGCTTCCTTCAGCACGCTTGGAGGCGGGTGCGGCAGCGGATGTGAGAGCTGCGGAGGCGGGTGCGGCGGATGTGGTGTCTAAGGGCTTCCGTTCGGAGGTCCTCTGACGCCTGAAGTGTTCTCAAAAAACGGGGAGGTGAAACGGCATGTCGGAGGTATGGATCACCACCAAAGGCGGCGATAAGGGCGACACATCCCTCGGGAGCGGCGAGCGGATCCCCAAGGACCATGTGCGGGTGGAAACCTACGGTACCCTCGACGAGTGTCAGGCCTCTCTCGGCATGGCCAGAGCGACCTGCTGCGACGAGGACATCGCGGCGGAACTTTTCCGGCTCGAAGAGGAATTGGGACGTGTGATGGGATATATCGCACAATATCCCGGCCTTCCAGAACCGGACCCCGCGACACTTGAGGCGCTGATTCTCAAAGTCCGGGACATCACCGGCGCCACGTTCCACTTCGTCCGTCCCGGCGATTCCGTACCCGGGGCGGCGCTTCACATGGCCAGAACAATCGCCCGCAGAGCCGAGCGGATCGCGGTCAAACTCTACCGCGAGGGAGCGCTTTCCGAGAACACTTACCGCTACGTGAACCGCCTGTCCGATGCCATTTATGCTCTCGCACTCTGGACGGACAAGGTGAACCGGGCGTGCGAGGAGAAGTTGGCAGGCAAAAAGGGGTGATGAATCGATCCGTTCTACGGGGGAAGATTCGTACCCTTTTCGCCTCTTCCAAAGAGACTGTTTTTATTTTTTTGTCCACCCCAAAAAACACGACAAGAAAAAAGGCTGGCATCGGGCTCGGTCTTTTGTATAATGAGCATCGTATGCTTCTTGTGATGCCATTTTCAAGGAGGGGTTTCGAAATGCCGGCACGCCCGCTTTCCCCTGCCCAAAATCTAGATCTTCGGCAAATCGTTTATGAGAAAATCAAGGAAGCGATCATCGAGGGAATCATTCCCCCGGGAGAGCGTCTTTCCGAAGTGGATCTCGCGGAGCAGCTTATGGTGTCGAGAACGCCGGTCCGCGAAGCGATTCGGCAACTCGCCCAGACTGGGCTGATTACCCTGGTGCCTCGCAAGGGGGCCTACGTGACCCTTCCCACCATCAAGGATGTTCGGGATCTCTACGAACTCCGCATTACCCTGGAGGTTCTCTCGCTCGAACACGTTTGCGCGAATCCACCGAGGGAGCAGTTGGAGGAATTCCGCAATCTCTTCCAGAGCGTCAAGGACACGGACGACCCGAACGAATACCTCCGGGGCGACAGGGCATTCCATTCGATGATCCGGGAGGCCACCGGAAACCGCTTTCTCGGCAGCGTTCTCAACAACGTGATGGATCTCATCCACCTCTGTCGTCATTATTCCATCGAGGGCGTTCCTCTGAGCCACTCCGCTCAGGAACACGTGAAACTCATCTCGGCCATTCTGGACGGAGAGACGGATCTCGCGAAGGATAAACTGCGCACCCATCTGCTGGGTGCACTGGAGGCGCTGGTCGCATTCCTGAAGAAGCATCCTGAATTCATCAACCAGGAAGGGTAACCCCGGACAAGGAGCCCCTGCGTGATGGACCCGGCCTTCGTTCTCTACAAAATTCTCGGAACGTTCCTGGTACCGCCGGGAGTGTTTGTCTTGTTTTTCGTTCTTTTTGCAGCCGCCGCATTCCGACGCCCCCGAAAACCTTTCCTCGGCGGGGCACTGTCTGTGTCCGGTGTTCTCTTTTTTCTCCTCTGTCTTCCCGCAACCGCCCGACTGATCACGGGAACTCTGGAACACGCCTGGAAGGCCGTACCTCCTCCGGAAAACTGCCGTTGGGCTGTCGTGGTCCTCGGCGGAGGAATCCACCTCGGTGAAGCACCGGAGGACGCAGCACCGGGAGCGCATACGCTCGAACGGCTTTTCGGAGCATGGGAACTCCTTCAGGATGATAAGGAATGGCCCGTGATCTTCTGTGGTGCGGCAACGCGGAAAGGATTTCCCTCCGAGGCGAAAATCATGGAGGCGACATTGCGCAAGCTGGGATGGCGCGGAACAGCGATTCTCGACGAGAACTCCCGCACGACTTGGGAAAATCTCACCGCCGCGAGGGATCATCTCGGTCCCTTGAAAGCGGAGGGGGTTATTCTGGTGACAAATGCCTTTCACATGTCAAGAGCATATGAAACGGCTCTCCGGATCCTTTCCGTACCGGTCCATCCCTATCCGGCGGGGTACCTTACGGACAAAGGGAGCCTCACGTGGTACGAATTCCTGCCCCAGGGAGGAGCATTTCTGGACACTCTGACGGGGTTCAGGGAACGACTAGGTGCTGCAGCCTACCGCCTCTTCCGTTAATCACACCGGCGAGACGCTCAAAGAGCGCACGCGATCGAAAAACACATCCAGGGGCTTTCCGTTCCCGGCGGCTTCTTCAAGGGCCAGCGCAATCTGGAATTCCTCGATCCTTCCCGCCTGGGCAGCCGCACCCTTGAGGCGGTTAGCCCATAATCCGATGATTTTCGCGTCCCCGCCTTCAAGGGCGCCGAGAAGTCCTTCCCGAATCTGGGGAAGCTCTTCCCGAAAAACCGCTGCCACCAGTCGTCCCATGTCCTCCACCTCGCCATCCTCCTCCACGACGAAACCCGTCCATTGGGCGAGGATGTCCCGGAGAAGCTGCGGTGTCACAGGCTTCATGGCATAATCGTCCATTCCTGCCTCGAGCGCTTCGAGAGCACCCCCTGCGCCACCCGCCGTGAGCGCCACCACCGGAACGGTAATGCCCCTTCTCCGTATCTCCCGAGTCGCTCCGTATCCACCGAGAACCGGCATGAAGACATCCATGAGCACAAGATCCACGGAATTCCGCTCCAGAAAGCCCAGCGCCTCTTCGCCATCCCTGGCGCAGAGGACATCGCATCCCCACCGTTGGAGAATGCCCTCGAGCAGTTTTCGGTTCACCAAACTGTCGTCGACGACGAGCACCGTCGGTGGCGTCGCCCGTTCCTCCGCCCTTCCGATCCTCTGTTTCCCCGAAACGAACAACGGGAGTCGAAGCTTCCAGAACAGTCCTCCCGAGGTGTGGGTGATGTTGCAGGACTCGGCGTACATCTCGATCTGGCGATTCAGGAGGGACCGCAGAGGACCTGGGGTCACCTCTCCAGAGGAAAGAACCTCGAAGGCCACTTCCAGCTCCCCCTCTTCGAGCGTCGCCATGCAGGCCACCGCGGGGGCATTCATCTCGCAGAAACAGTATTCCACAAGTCCCGTCAGCAAAAACGCCGCCCCCTGGGAAAGAAACCTCTCCTTGGGAAACGACGCAAAGGTGCAACTCCACTCTCTCCCCAAAAGATTACGCCACGCCTGCCCCAAAGCGTCGAGACGGGCAAGGGAATCACCAAGGGAAAGAAGCATGGGGGAAAGATCCCGCACACAGGAAGCACACAGGAGTGCCTCCACGTGCGCCCGGAGAAGGACGAGCTGCTCCCGCACTCTTTCGGAATCGGCGTTGCCTCGCCCGGATGCGGACAGATCCTCCATGCCGAGATCCAGGGAGAGAAACGCGGCGTTGATCTGTTCTCCGAGAACGATTCGTCGGCTCTCCATCTGCCAGGCCGTCCGGGCATCCAGAGCGAGAATCGCCAACGTCGCATCGTCCTCGAAACAGGCATGTTCACGTTCCGTGTAGGCCGTCTCGCACCCCGCGACGAGAAAAAGCTCCTCCCCTGCGAGGCTGCTGCGCCTCAGAAGCAGTCGGGGATCGAGACGCCGCCCTCGGAGAAGGGGCGCCACGTCGCTTTCGCGCTTGTTCCCGGGAAGACCCGCAAGGATGTGCACCACCGCCAAATCGTCCCTTTCGAGACGAAAGAGGCGTCCGGAATCTCCGCAGTAGAGCCAGCCGGCGCGGCGGGGCGCCGCACAGCGCCAGAGGGCATATCGGCTTTCCGTGCGTTCCGCGAGATAAGGCAGCAGAATTCCTGCAAAATCCTCGCTGCTGGGGGCTTCTTTGAGTTTCTGTAACAGGTCCACGAACCGGCTCTGCGACATGGCACACTCCTCGACGATTCGCTTCGGCGGATCACATGTCCTTCCCGGGGCGCGCTGAATACATGACTATCCTATTACAATCATACGGCGTGCATGCAAAGAGTGCAAACAGGTTCTTCCCGAAAATGCCTCAGGGCTCCTCGTCCCGAAAACGGCGCCAGAAACCCCGGAGGCGGGCACCCATCTCCCGCTCCGCCCCCAGCGTTCCCGGGAAATAGCTTCGGAGGAGACGATCCATATAGTTCTGGGGAACCCAGTGCCGCGGGTCATCGTGAGGATAGACGTAGCCCGATCCGTGGGGACGGAGGTGTTCGGGCACTTCCTGAACATTTCCCTTCTCCAGGGATGCCAAGGCGGTGTTCACCGCCTGATAGGCGCTGTTGCTCTTGGGCGCCGAGGCCAGATAGATCACCGCCTCGGCGAGAATGATCCTGGCCTCGGGAAACCCCGTCATGTCCGCCGCATAGGATGCAGCGGCGGCGAGTAGAAGCGCCTGAGGATCGGCAAGCCCCACGTCCTCCGCGGCGAAGATAAGAAGACGTCTGGCGACGAAACGGGGATCCTCGCCCGCGGCGATGAGACGTGCCAGCCAATAGATCGCCGCGTCGGGATCGGAGCCGCGCATGCTCTTGATGAGGGCGGAGATGACCATGTAATGGTCGTCTCCCTTGCGGTCGAATCGCTGCAGCGCTTTGGGCAGAAGCGCTGCCACCGCTTGGGCGGTGATCCGAGATCCTCCTCCGGCGGCCACGGCGTTCGCCACGGCCTCAAGACGCATCAACGCCTGTCTCGCATCACCCCCGGCTCCTTGAGCGATCATTCCGAGGACATCCTCCTCCGGGGTAAGCTCCAGCATGCCCAGCCCACGTTCACGATCCCGCAGGGCGCGCCCGAGAAGAGCCTCGAGCGACTCCTGCCCCAAGGGGCGCAATTCAAAGACGAGCATGCGCGAGAGAAGGGTCTTGTTGATCTCGAAAAAAGGGTTTTCCGTGGTGGTTCCTACGAGAATCAGATCTCCCGACTCCACGGAGGGAAGCAGGGCGTTCTGCTGCTGTTTGTTGAAATGGTAGATCTCATCCACGAAGACAAGAGGCATTCGCCCCTTGCGGGCGTGCTTGCGTCGGCGGGCTTCCGCAACCAGATCACGGAGTTCCGTCACCTTGGCGGTCACGGCGTTGATCTCCAGAAGATCCCGCTCCGTCGCAGTCGCCATGAGACGCACCAGCGTGGTCTTGCCCACCCCAGGAGGTCCGTAGAGAATGCAACTGGGCACGTTTCCGCTCCGGAGCAGTCTTCCGAGGGGTGTTTCGGCGCCCACGAGATGCTCCTGGCCGACATAGTCGTCCAGACTCGTCGGACGCATGCGGTCCGCCAGGGGCCGCTCTCCTCTCGGAGCTGTGTCGTCCCGGAACGGAGTCCCTGAATCTCCCAGGAGAAGCTGCCCCTCGCTCACGAACACCGCCTCCCCTCAAGGCGAGACAGATATGCATCCAAAACGGCGGCCACATCATCGGGATCGGACGGAAGGAGCACCGTCCCCTCCTCGCCTTCGAGGATTTCAAGAAAGGGAAAGCGGGCTCCGAGCACCCCATGGCAAACCCGAACCAACGGCTGCCCCAGCCATTCGCAGGAGAGTCCCGACCAGTTCTGCCACTGGGATGCCTGCAGCAGAAGATTCCCAGAAACAACCAGGGTACCGACACCAAGAGCGGCTGCCCGCTCAGCAACTTCGCCCACACGTGGCGATGCCCCGGGAAGAACTCCTCGTATTTCCCAGTTTTTTTGAAGCTGCTCCGGATCAAGATGCGCATACTCCCACGGCAGGAGAGGAAGAGGCCTCTCCAGAAAATCCACGAGATCGGTCATGCGAGGGAGGGAAAGATCCGCCCACTGGCACCAATCCTCATCGTAGCGCTGCACGAGAAGTGCTCGCATACCGGCCCTCCGGGCGCCGATGAGATCGTAAAGGAAATCACCCACGACGACACACTCCCGCGGTGGAATCCCCAGCGCTCGTGCGGCGTTCCAGAACGCGCCCGGTTCCGGTTTCACCGGCGCCACATCCCGGGTGAACACGAAGGGAGGCAGAGGAATGCCACAGACCGACGCGGCGCGCTCCACAGACTCCCGACAGTTCCGGGAGACAACGCACCATGGCATGTTGCGCTCTTCGAGCCATCGTAACACGTCCATCGCACCGGGAACAGGTTCGGCGTTTTCAGCCCCGTTCATCTCCACGTCGAAAAGCGCCTGTTCCAGATCCTTCCGGACGCTTTCCTCCAATTGAGAAAGAACTTCGAGCAGCATAACCCGTTTTCCGCCGAAAAATCGCTCGTAGATGGGAGCAAAACTGAGACGCGTCTCCGCGAGAACGCCATCCCAATCGAAGAGAATCCCCTGCGCCCAGGCAGGGTGCCAGAAAGGCGCGGAAGCAGCAAAGCCGTTCATGGATCGTCCTCCCCGTCGTCTCCGCCTTTTGCGTAAGCCCGTTGCGGAAACGCTTCTTTCCTCCATGCTACCCCTTTATTCGCCTCTTCGCAAAACGACGGGTGGGGAGAACGCATAACCGTTCTCCCCACCCGCATTCGAAAAGCCCCGCAGTGCCGTGATAGCTAGGCCTTGACCCGATCCTACCAAAGTGGAGACGTACCCTGCCTTAGCTTTGTCAATGCTCGCGCATCTCCGCCGCCGGCGGGGATGTCCGCCTCCGAAGGCTCGAGTGTTGGCTCAAGGCACTACGCTGTATTCACGAACACCGCAGGAATGCTCTTCCTGAACTCAGTATAGCACTTTTACATCTCCGCAACAAGGTGGATTTCGCTGTCGCAAGGATTCACGGAAAGGCATCCCGCGAGAAAAGTCTTTGAGAATGCGTTTAAAAAAGTTATCTTTTTATCTGAACAAAAAAGCACATCAACACGAAGGCAACGAAAAAGAAATTACCTCCCCAACGTTTCCGCCTTGCAGCGTCTTTTCGACGACATCCGTCACCCGAGTAATGGAAAAAGCTCCTTGGATTGACACTTCAAGCGCAACAGAGGCGAAGCCAACTTCCGAGAGACCTCCACCGGAGTGTGCTCGTCTTTAGCCCTCGTTGCGTTTGAAGTGTAAATCCACCCTCTGCAACGCAGTCTCTCCGAAAGGCGCCAAATCCATTGGTGGCCTGTCGGAAGTGTTTCGGAACACGCTCGTTCTTGTCGCGGTTAAAACAAGGGAAGCTCTGAAGAAAGGCCTTTCGCTTTCCCTTGACTCGGGTCGCATCAGGCTCTGCGAGGCGCCCTGCGGGGCTGACGCAGCCTTATTCAGAGATTCCAAAGGCTGAACACTCACCTTCACCTTTCCGAGACGGCTCTCCACCACCAGGAATGCAGTTCCGAAAGCGTGTTCACGTTGCGAAAAGAGTTTCGGTATCCGGGAAGAACGGCAAGGGAGCGTTCCTCCACAACCCGCAGAAAAAGGTTCTCGTAAAAGGAAGTGATCTTCCGTTCCCCCCGGAACAGGGCGTTTTGCACCGCCGACAGGGCGGAGCGGGAATAGAAGGCATGAAGAGGTTCGAGATAGCCGTCCAGGCGAGCAACGATGGCCTCTCCCGAGAGGGCAGACGCATCGGCTGCACGAGAAAGGCTCCCCTTCTCCAATGTCATTCCCGTTGTCCAAAGAAGGCGCACCACGGCCTCGTTCACGTCGGGCATGTCACAACCGACCACGAAGGCCCAGGAAGTGCGCATGCGCTCAAGCCCGACGGCCATGCCGCAGAGGGGACCTCCGCCTTCCTCCGTGTCGCAGAACAGGCGGGTTCCCGTGCGGCGGAGCAGCCCTCCGAAAAGGGATTCCACCCGGTCCATCTCACCGGGAGAAACCACGAGAAGCCGTTCCTCGGTCCACCCGGAGAGGCGGAGGAGAACACGTTCCAAAAGGGGTCCTTCCGGCAGTTGCAGATAAAGTTTGTTCCCTCCCATGCGTTGCCCCCGACCGCCTCCAAGGATGAGGGCGGACACGGAAGGAAACGGATCATCGGATTTCATGCCCATCTCCTTTCAAGGATACGTCGCTGGCACATCCATATCATAGCGCAAACCCCATCTCCCTTTCGTACGAAAGGGAGATGGGGTTTGCGCGAGAAGAGTGCCTGTGACCTCTCCGTCCAGCGTGTTCGAAAAACAGGAGCCGATGACGCCTCGTTTCGAACTCAGTCGATGCTCTGGAGATTGGTCTTGAAGACGAGGAAATAGAAGACGGCGACGAAGAGGATGCCCCCGACCATGTTGCCGAGCGTCACGGGAACGAGATTGTTCAGGTACCCCCCGGCACTCACGGCGGCGAGCTTCGCCTCGGGAAGCGCCGCCGCGGCGACGACATCTGGATTTCCCTTGAGCAGGATGCCCAGGAACATGAAGTACATGTTGGCAATGGAGTGTTCGAACCCGGAAGCGACAAAGGTCATGATGGGGAAGACGATGGCGAAGATTTTTCCCACCACGTCGAGAGCGGCCATGCTGATCCACACCGCGAGGACGACGATCCAGTTGCAGAGGATTCCCCGGAAAAAGGCTTCGCCCACGGGAAGGCTCATTTTGTTCGCGGCGATCTTGAGCGCGTAGGCGCCGATGGGACCCTTCCAGAGCCCGCTGAGAAAAATGAGATAGGCTACGAGAATCGACCCGAGCAGATTGGCCACATAGACCCAGAACCAGTTCCGGGCGATCTGGCTCATCGTGGCACATCCGGAGAGGGCTCCGAGAGGCATGAGGCAGTTCCCCGTAAAGAGTTCCGCCCCCGCGATGACGACGAGGATGAGTCCGACGGCGAACACGGCGCCGCCGATGAAGCGGGATCCGCCCAAACCTATATGATCGGCGAGATCATGCGTAACGACGGTCATCATCCATCCCCCGAAGGCAATGTACGCTCCGGCGAGAATTCCGAGAACCAGCATCTGGGGAACGGACCAGGCGGCCTTGGCCTTTGCGGTGGTGCATGCCGCCTGAGCAAGCTGCACGGGAGTCTTGAAATTCATGTCCCTCCATACCTCCTTGAGTTGTCGATCCGGCACGAAGACGGATCCGGCATTATTCCATGTTCTGCGGAATGCTCCTCGCATCTTGAAAAGAATGTTTCGCAAGTCCCGGAAGGACCGGAACGCCTGATCCTCCGTTCCGATCCTTCCGTACCGTCACAAATCGCTCGCTTTCTCTTTTCCTTCGGTTCGGGGAACACCGTATTCTTCGATGACCTCCGACCTACGAAGCACGGATCTCTACCCTTTTTGCACCCGTACCGCACTGATCTTGAACGCAGGCGTCTCCGAAGTGGGGTCTATAGCCGCCGCGGTGAGCGCGTTTGCCGGCGCTTCCCCGAAGTGGAACGGAACGAAGACCATTTTGGGCGGCACTTTCTCGGTGATTTTCGCCTTGCCGCGCACCTCACCCCGGCGGGAGGAGACGCACAGCAGCTCGCCTTCCCGAACGCCGATCTGTTCCGCATCGACGGGATTGATCTCGATGTGCAGTTCATCCACGAATTTTTCCGTGGCACTCCGTCCGGTCATGCTCCTCGTGTGGTAGTGATAGAGCAGGCGTCCCGTGCTTGCGAGGAAGGGATACTCCTCGTCGGGCCATTCATGGGGAGCCTTCCACTCGCAGGGGGAGAAGAATCCCTTGCCGTTGGGACGGGCAAATTTTTCCGAATGGAGAATGGGGGTTCCGGGATGCTCCGCATTCGGGCAGGGCCAGCAGAGGGCGCCCTGCTCAAGGCGCGTGTAGTTCATCCCTGCGTAACTCGGAACGAAACGGGCAAGATCATCGAAGATCTCCGAGGCGGACGAGAAATTCCAGTCCGCACCGCATTTCTTCGCCAGGGCGACAAGAATCTCCCAGTCAGCCTTGGCTTCTCCCGGCGCGTTCACGGCCTTCCGTATCCTCTGGACGGCCCGCATGGTGTTGGTAAAGGTGCCGTCCTTCTCGGCCCAGCAGGCGGCGGGGAACACCACATCCGCGAGCTGTGCCGTCTCGGTGAGGAAAATGTCCTGCACAACGAGAAAATCGAGGGCCTCCAACGCATGCCGAACGTGGTTGGTGTCCGCGTCGCTCACCATAGGGTTCTCGCCCATCACGTAGAGGCTTTTCAGTTCTCCTTCTCCGGCGGCTTCGAGCATCTTTACGAGACTCTTGCCAGGGCTGAGCGGAAGTTCGGCTCCCCATAGATTCTTGACCTTCTCACGCACCGCAGGGTCGGCTACTTTGGCGTATCCCGGAAGCACATTGGGAAGACAGCCCATGTCGCAGGCGCCCTGAACGTTGTTCTGACCCCTGAGGGGGTTCACACCCGTGCCGGGGCGCCCCAGATGGCCGCAGAGCATGGCAAGATTCGCCACGGAGCGGACGTTGTCCGTCCCCGTGGTGTGCTGGGTGATGCCCATGGTGTAGAAGATCGCCGAGTTGGGGCCCTTCGCGTAGAGTCGGGCCGCATTGACGATATCTTCCGGTGCGATGCCGGTGATCTCGCTCACCCGCTGTGGATCATAGGCCGCGACAAGCGCTTTCAGGGCTTCGAAATTCTCGGTTCGCTCTTCAACGAACGTTTTGTCGTAGAGATCTTCCTTGATGATCACGTGCATAAACCCGTTGAGCAGGGCAACGTCGCTGCCGCTGCGCTGACGAAGGTAGACGTCGGCATATTTCGCAAGCTCGATCTTCCTGGGATCGCAAACGATGAGTTTCTTCCCGTTTTGTTTGTTTTCTTTGATCCAAGAGCCGATGACAGGATGTGCTTCCGTGGTGTTCGAACCAATGACGAGCATCACATCCACCTCTTTGATGGAGGCGAAGTCGTTGGTCATTGCACCGCTTCCGAGGGTCTCGCCGAGACCCGCAACTGTGGCGCTGTGTCAGAGATGGGCACAGTGATCGACGTTGTGTGTGCCCACCACCTCCCTTGCCAACCGTTGGAAGAGATAGTTCTCTTCGTTTGTGCACCGGGCGGAGGCGAAGAAGCCCAGCGCATCGGGACCATGGTGCTCCTTGATCTGGGCGAACTTATAGGCGACAAGGCCGAGCGCCTCATCCCAAGAGGCCTCGCGGAAGCTTCCGTTCTCGCGGATAAGAGGTTTGGTGAGACGGTCATCGCTGTGGACGAACTGCCAGGCGAAACGCCCCTTCACACAGCAGCGCCCCCCGTTGAGGGCGGACTTGCTGGAGTAGTCGGTGGTGATGTTGGCAATGCGGCCAGTGCGCTCGTTCACGGAAATGGTCAGCTCGCACCCCACACCGCAATAGGAGCAGATGGTCTTGACCTTCTTCAGTTCCCAGGGACGCCCCTGTCCGACCGAGGCTTTTTCGTAGAGAGCGCCCACGGGGCAGAGCTGCACACACTGACCGCAGAAGACGCAGTCCGAGTGCTCCAGATCCTTTCCGATGGGAGGATGCACCATGGTTTTCACGCCACGCTGCTGGAAATCAATGGCGTGGTAGCGTGCAAGCTCGTCGCAGGCACGGACACAGCGACCACAGAGAACACATTTGTCCATGTCCCGCACGTAGAAGGGGTTGGCATCTTCGAGGCGGTGTTCTCCCTTCTGGACATCCGTCTCCTCACGGAACCGGGACTCGGAAATACCAAGCTCATAGGCGATGTCCTGGAGTTCGCACTTGCCGTTGCTGGGACAGGAGAAGCAGTCCAGAGGATGCCGGACGAGGATGAGCTCCACCACCGCTCTTCGGGCCTCCTGCACCTTGGGGCTGCGAGAATGAATGACCATTCCCTCCACGAGGGGCGTGGTGCATGCGGGCAGGAGTTTGGGATTCTTTTCCACCTCCACGAGACAGACCCGGCACGCACCGAAGGGGGTGATGGCGGGATGATCGCAGAGCGCCGGAATGTGAAGGCCGTTGTCCCGGGCAGCCTGAAGAATGGTCTGTCCAGGGCGGGCCGTGATCTCCCGGTTGTCGAGAATGGCTTTTATGGTCTGCATGACTCGCATCCTCCCTGTGTCTATCGCTTGGAGATGGCCTTCACGGGACAGGCCGCCTCACAGGCCCCGCACTTGATGCATTTTGCGGGATCGATCACGTGAGGTTTCTTCACCTCACCGGCGATGGCTCCGACGGGGCACATCCGGGCGCACTTGGTGCAACCGATGCACTTCGCTCCGTCGATGACGTACTGGAGAAGACTCTGACACGCTCCGGCAGGGCACTTCTTGTCGAGAATATGGGCCTCGTACTCGTGCCGGAAATAACGCAGCGTGGTGAGCACCGGATTCGGCGCAGTCTGCCCCAATCCGCAGAGAGACGCGTTCTTGATCTGGTTGCCGAGGTAAGCGAGATTGTCCATGTCCTCGGGCTTGCCCTTGCCTTCGGTAATACGAGTGAGAATGTCGAGCATCTTCTTCGTGCCCTCCCGGCAGGGAACGCACTTGCCGCAGGATTCCCGCTGGGTGAACTCCAGGAAGAACTTGGCCACGTCCACCATGCAGGTCGCCTCGTCCATGACGACGAGGCCGCCCGATCCCATGATAGCCCCCGCCGCCGTGAGCGACTCGTAGTCCACGGGCGTGTCGAGATGCGCCTCGGTGAGGCAGCCGCCGGAGGGACCTCCGATCTGAACGGCCTTGAATTTCTTGTCGTTGATGATGCCGCCGCCGAGTTCAAAGACCACCTCGCGGATGGTAATGCCCATGGGAACTTCGATGAGTCCCGTGTTCTTCACCTTTCCGGTGAGGGCGAAGACTTTGGTCCCCTTGGATTTCTCCGTGCCGATGGCGGCGTACCAGGCGCCACCGTTGCGGATGATGGCCGGAACGTTGGCCCAGGTCTCCACGTTGTTGATGTTCGAGGGTTTGCCCCAGAGTCCCTTGTTTGCCGGAAAGGGGGGACGGGGACGGGGCATGCCGCGCTCCCCTTCGATGGAGGCCATGAGCGCCGTCTCTTCGCCGCAGACGAACGCTCCCGCGCCTTCCTTCACATGGAGATGAAAAGAGAAGGACGTGTCGAGCACATTGTCCCCGAGAAGCCCCAACTCCTCAGCCTGTCGGATAGCTTCGTTCAAATGCTTGATCGCCAGGGGATATTCGGCCCGGCAATAGATGTATCCCTCGTCGGCTCCCATGGCGTAGGCACCGAGCATCATCCCCTCGATGACCGCATGAGGGTCACCCTCGAGGATGGAGCGGTCCATGAAAGCGCCGGGATCTCCCTCGTCGGCGTTACAGATGGTGTACTTTTTCGTTCCCGCCGCCTTGCGGCAGAACTCCCACTTGAGTCCCGTGGGGAACCCGCCACCGCCGCGCCCGCGAAGGCCAGAGGTCTTCACTTCCTGGAGCACGTCCTCGGGGGACATTTCCTTGAGGGCTTTCGCCAGAGCCACGTATCCATCCCGGGCAATGTACTCCTCGATGTTGTTCGGATTGATGTAGCCGCAGTTCGCCAGGGCGATGCGGACTTGTTTGCTATAGAAGGGTATTTCCTTGTAGTGGGGTACACCTTGGGGCGTGACAGGCGTCTTGTAGAGAAGCCGCTGTACGAGACGTCCCTTGTAGAGGTGCTCCTCCACGATTTCCGCCACATCCTCCGGCTCCACCCGACAGTAGAACGTCCCCTCGGGATACACCACCACGATGGGTCCCATCTCGCACATGCCATGGCAACCCGTCTCCACGAGCTTGATTTCCCTGTCCATATTCCGTGCGGCCAGTTCTTCCTCAAAACGAGTCCGAACCGCACCGGCACCACTGGCTGTACAGCCAGTGCCGCCGCAAAGCAACACGTGACCTCTTGCGCGGTACTCCGCCACCGCTCTCCCCCCCCCCCTGAAGTTATTCCGTACGCCCGATAACGCGATCCTCCACGATGTTGCCGTTCACCACATGTTCCGCAACAATGCGGGGAACGTCCGCAACAGTGAGCCGGCCGTAGGTGATACGAGGCTCTCCGGGGCGGATCACATCGAGAAGGGGCTCCTGCTGGCACATGCCGATGCACCCCGTGGTCTCCACGGAAACATCCTTGAGCCCCCGCTTCTCAAGTTCGACAAGCACGTTCTGCATGATCTCCCGCGCTCCTGCGGCGATACCGCAGGTCCCCATACCGATGATGATGCGGGTCTTTCCCTGGGAACGCGCCGCGGTGAGATCGCTCGCGTTCTCCTTGATCTTCCTCAGATCGTCCAGGCTCGTAATCTTGGGCATAGTCTCTCCCCCAGATCTAGGCGTAATTATCGAGAATGCGCACCGCATCCTCGGGCGTCAGACGACCGTGGGTCTCGTCGTCAACCATGAGCACCGGAGCAAGGCCGCACGCCCCCAGACAGGCCACGGGCTCCAGTGTGAAACGGAGATCCTCCGTGGTGCCGTTTTCCTCCACCTTGAGAACACCCTTGAGCTTCTCCATGATGGCCAGGCTCCCCCGCACGTGGCAAGCCGTACCGCGACAGACGCGAATGATGTGCCTTCCTCTGGGCTTCAGATGAAACTGGGCATAAAACGTACACACACCATAGATTTCCGCCAGGGGAACCAGCAACTCCTGTGAGACATATTCCAGCACATCTGCGGGAAGATACCCGCAGTGATGCTGGATGGCCTGAAGCAAGGGGATCAGAAACCCCTTCCTTCCCTTGAACGAGGCGACGATCTGTCGAACCCCCTCATCGACAGCCCCCGTTCCTGCAACCGCTGCAACCTGTGTTTCCATCCTTTCGGACAGCTTTCGCTGCCCACACCCCCTTCCGTATTGATATTGCGTTCACACGAATAAACATTCCACACAAAAAGACACTGCCTTCACAAATGCTTCAAGAATTTTATCATGCTCCCTTGTCCTTGTCACGCAAAATGTTGCGTAATGTATTCGATGTACAAAGAGGTGTGTTTTCTCGGAATAAAACACAAAATGACTTTGTGCTGCAATGAAGATCCTCTGGAGAGCCATCTCTCCGGAGTACATGACACTCCATCCTTCGTTTCCTGGAAAACACAAGGCGAGGACGACCTCATCGATGAAGTCGCCCCCGCCTTGTCCTTCCAGGGAAACAGATTTTCTTGTAACACGTCTCTTTTCGATAAAAGGATGCGCCTTTCCGTCAGGTCCCATCCGTCCCGTCGCTCACTTCCGCGGCGGCTCGACGGCTTTTCGCTCCTCCCACCATTTCCGGAATGCCGCAAACGCTGCGGCAACTCTCTCTGCGCACTCCGGTGTGAGTGCATCGTCGAAATCGAAGGAGACGCCGCTTACGGAAAGCATCCATGCCTCGCGAAGAGGATGCCCGAGTTCCTCCGCAAGGCGAAGAATCCATCCCGGGCCGAAGGAATGGATATTCAGCGATTCCGAGCCCCCGTCCGGAACGACAGGAACGAACATGTATCCCGCCTCGGAGGAGGCCACGGAGGCATCGACGAAGAACACCATCTCCGCATCGGCCAGATCCGCCGCGACCTCGGGAAGAAGCTGGTGATCCAGGTGAAGCGCCACCGTTTCTCCCCGCTCCGCCAGCCAGGTCGCGATCTGTGGCGCCAGAATATGCCCCACCCCATCGTCCTGGCGAAAGGGATTTCCGTATCCTATGACATGCACGCGCACCGCGAAACACCTCGCTTCGCCACCATGCTACGGACTGCGGACATTTTTTCGGGAAGGAACGCGTGCGTTCGCCTGCGGAACACACGCCTCTCCCACTCCCGGAAGAAGCGAAGGGGCCGAACGGCCCCTTCGCTTCCGAACAGATCGCGGACAGAACGAGATTTCCTTCTCCGACTCCTGGGATCAGGATCTTTCCTGGTCCGAGAGCAGAACGCCCTTGGCGTCGAACACCTGGAGGCGCAGGGGCATTTTCCCCACCGCATGGGTGGAGCAGGAAAGACACGGATCGTAGCAGCGGATCACGTGCTCCATACGGTTCATGATCCCTTCCGTGACCTTGCCATCCTTGATATAGTCCCTGGCCACAAGTTCCACGCCCTTGTTCATGGCGAAATTGTTGTGCCCCGTGGCGACGATGAGGTTTACCCTCGTGATGGCCCCCCGATCGTCCACCTCGTAATGGTGAATGAGCGTTCCCCGGGGCGCCTCGATGACACCGATTCCCTCGGGATAGAGTTCCCGGGAATGCACACGAAGATCGCTTCCCATGATGTCCTCGTCGTCGAGGAGTTCCTCGATCCGCTCCAGCCCGTAGAGGGTTTCGATGAGTCGGGCATAGTGATAATACATGGTGTAGTGCACCACGCCGTCCTCGGTGAGCTTCCGGAAAGCCGCCAGCTCCGCCGATGCCTCGGGAGTGGAAATGTCGTCGCAGGCGTTGACGCGCCCCAGAGGACCGACGCGGTAACTGCCGTTGGGATACCCCAACCCGCGATAAAAGGGGAATTTGAGATAGCTCCAGGCCTCCACGTGCTCACCGATGTGGTCGAGGTACTCCCAGTCCGGAAACTCGTCGATGATGCGCCCTCTGGGCCCACGGAAACGGATGTCCCCGTCGTAGAGTTCGAGAAAACCGCCGTTCACCAGTCCCAGAAAGGCCGTCTCTAGGGTGGCGAACCGTTTTGCCTCCTCACCCTTTTCGGCGAGATAGTTCTTGATCAGGTCCAGGGCTTCACGGACAATGGCCTTCATCGCGGGAAGATCTCTGACGATCTCGTCGCGCTCGTCCTGCCGAAGACTTCTGTTCACCCCGCCGGGAATGCTGTGCCAGGGGTGGACCTTCTTGCCGCCAAGAGTCTTGATGATCTCCTGTCCGAACTTGCGCAACGAAATCCCCTTGACAGCCAGCTCGGGAAACTGCCTGGCCAGACCGACAACGTTGCGGATGGCGGGATCCGCATCGAACCCGAAGAGCAGATCCGGGCTGGAGAGGTGGAAGAAAGAGAGTGCGTGGGACTGGACGAACTGTCCCATGTGCATGAGCTCCCGGAGCTTGTGGGCGCTCGGCGTGATCTCCACCCCGAGAATGGCGTCGCAGGCCTTGGCCGCCGCCAGATGGTGACTTACAGGACAAATGCCGCAAATGCGGGGCGTGATGACCGGCATTTCCCGGAAATCCCGACCCTTGGAAAAAACCTCGAAGCCCCGGAACTGAGTGACGTGGAATCGTGCATCCTGGACCTGTCCCGCTTCGTCGAGGTGGACGGTGATCTTTCCGTGTCCCTCGATCCGGGTCACCGGATTGATTTCGATCTTGCGCACCGTGGTCATACTCTTCGCCCTCCTCCTAGTCGTACCGCATCATGTTCGCGGGAACCTTGGGCACTCGCCCTTCGAGGATCTCCTGGAAGACCCAGAGGATGGTGTCCGCGTCGGGAGGGCATCCCGGAATGTAGACGTCGCACTTCACCACATGGTCGATGGGGATGGCCTTTGGCAACAGCGCCGGAAGCTCTTCCCCGGGAATGACCTTTTCCGGGTTCACGGTGCTTTTCGTCTCCGTGTAGGCTTCTTCCAGAACCTTCTCGGGGGAGAGGAAATTCCGCATGCAGTTGATGCCCCCGAAGACGGCGCAATCACCCCATCCGACGAGGATCTTGCAACGATCCCGCATTTCCTTGGCGAGATGGACTTCTTCCTCGTTGCCCAGAGCACCGTCGATGACGCCCACGTCCACCTGGGGGATTTCCTTGCCGTCCACCACGGGCGAGTAGAGGATATCCACTTTCTCGACCAGATCGGCGAGGCGCTCGTCGATGTCGAGGAAGGACATGTGACACCCCGCGCACGCCTCAAGCCATACCGTTGCGACTTTTGCCTTCGCCATTGCCGACACCTCCTACTTCAGAACCATCTGTGCCGCCGACGGAGCCACCCGGGATGCGAACACCGCTTCGCAGGGCGGAACGGCGGGGCGCTCGATGGAGATGCCCAGATCCTTGGCGAGATCGTCGAGAATGGTGGACAGCCCCCGGACCTCTCCCTTGGGCGGAACGATCACGTTGAGCCGGCGCCGCTCGCCTTCGACGGTGCAGTAGTGACCGCTTCGCTCGTACCACGCGGGAGCGGGAAGGAGCACGTCCGCCATGTTCACCAGGGGATGGACGAGATAGGGAGTCTGTACCACCACGAAGCGCGTCCGGAAGATCGACGCGAGCATCGTCTCGTCCTCGGGAATGAGCCCCGTGGAGAAGACATAGAGGAATTCAAGGTCCTCCTTGCCAAGCCAGCTCTCGGAAGCGCACACCGTGTTTGCCGCGCCAAGGCTGTTGCCGCTTGTCACGAGGGGAACCACACCAAGGCCATCGTCGAAGAAAGCCTTGCTCGCGATGGCTACGTTCACCGCCGCCGTAACCGTATCGGGGTTCTTCGCTGCGCAACCACCGAGAACGAAGACAGGCTTTTTCGCCTGTATGAGGCAGGCTGCGATCTCCTCCACAACTTTCGGATCCACCCCTGCGATGGTCGCACACTGCGCCAGAGATTCCCGGTAGGGCTCAAGGGCCTCTCGGGCTGTTCCCGTGTCGTTCTCGGAAAGGCGCAGTGAAGCGATGGTCTGCGCCAGGGCGTTGAGAAACTCGGGTCTGATGACCTTCCCAGGCATGGGCACATGCACGTCCGTGATCCCTTTGAACGGGTCCTCGTCACAGGAGATGTTCAGCAGTTTCGCACCATCCCGAAGAACCGCCACTCGGATGTAACTTGCCACGACGGGAGCTTCCTCCTGGGGATCGGCGCACACCGTGACAATACAATCGCTGTCCAGAATGTGATGCGCCGCCGTGAAGGGGCGGACACCCTGAACACGGAAGGGATCGAGCCCCTTGATGAATCCTCGGAGCACGTCACCGTCGAAGGTATCCACTTTCTCCATTTTAAGCCCACTCCGGAAGAGGCCGGAGAACAGGGACAACTCCTCGTCCGTACACAGGCTGGACAACAACGCTCCCGCCTTGCCCCGTTCGTAGGCAGGTTTGAACTTCGCCGCCACGAAACTCAGCGCTTCGTCCCAAGATGCCTCGCGATAGCCCGCACCGTCACGGATCATGGGGACCGTCACGCGATCCCGTTCCGTGGACTGCGGGAGCCACCAGCGTCCCTTGTGGCAGAGCTGCCCTCCGTCGGGCTCCTCCGTGCCAAGCCCTTCCACACGGGTGATGCTGCCGGTTCGGACATAGGCCTTGAACCGGCACCCCACGGAGCAGAGCGGGCAAACGCTCTCCACCGCGTCGTCGCACTGGCTCCGTTTGCCTCGATAGGCGAACTCGCGGAGCGTGATGGTCCCCGTAGGGCAGACCTGCGCACAGGCACCACAGCTCACACAGGTATCGCTCTCGCCGAGCTTCTTTCCCAGATCGGCCACCACCGTGGCGTTCCAGCCCCGTTTCTGAAGATCCAGGGTGTGGGCGCCGACCTTCTCCGCGCAGATACGGATGCAGCGAAGACAAAGAATACAACGGTTGTGATCCAACTGAATTTCCGGGTGCGTCGCGTCGTTGGAGAAGTCCGCGTAGAGATAGGGATAACGCACCGAATCCATACCGTGTTCGATGGCCTGGCGCTGCAGCTCACAGTCGCCACTCTGGGAACAGTACATGCAAAAATGATTCCGACCGGCGAAGAGGAGTTCCAACACCTGCTTTCGGTAGTTGAACAGCTTCTCCGTTGTCGTGTGCACCACCATGCCATCCTGGGCGGGCGTGGTGCAGGACGTGAGGAGTTTTGGGTTTTTTTCCACCTCCACCACGCACATACGGCACGCACCGATGGGGGTGAGGCCCTTGAGATAGCACATGGTGGGAATGGTTACCTCGTTCTTCTGAGCCACCTCCAGGATGGTCTCGCCCGCAACGCCGCTGCACTGTTTTCCGTCTATGGTGAGGATGATCTCCTTCATTGCGTCTCCCTCCGTCACGAGTGCCGTTCCGTCTTCGGCAACGGTCCGTCAGCTCTTCGTCACCGCGGAGAAGGGACAGACATCGAAGCAGGAGCCGCACTTGATGCAGCGGTCCTGATCGATCACGTAGGGTGTCTGTCGATCTCCGGCAATGCAGTTCACAGGGCACTTTTTCGCGCACAACCCGCATTTACGACATTTCTCCCTGTCGATGGCGTAGGTGATGAGTTTGGTACAGGCCAAGGCAGGGCATTTCCTGTCCCGGATGTGCGCCTCGTACTCGTGCCGGAAGTAGCGCAGCGTGGTGAGCACCGGATTCGGCGCGGTCTGGCCGAGTCCGCAGAGGGACATGTCCTTCACCATGTGAGCGAGTTCCTCCAGGGTAGCCAGGTCCTCCATCGTCCCCTCACCGGCGGTAATCTTCTCGAGGAGGAGGAGCATCTGTTTCGTTCCCTCTCTGCAGGGAACGCACTTGCCGCAGGATTCCCGCTGGGTGAACTCCAGAAAGAACTTGGCCACGTCCACCATGCAGGTCGCCTCGTCCATGACGACGAGTCCCCCCGACCCCATGATAGCCCCCGCCGCCGTGAGCGACTCGTAATCCACGGGAAGATCGAGGTGTTCCTCGGTGAGACAGCCGCCGGAGGGACCTCCGATCTGAACGGCCTTGAATTTCTTGTCGTTGATGATGCCGCCGCCGAGCTCGAAGACGATTTCACGAATGCTGATCCCCATGGGAACCTCGACCAAACCGGTGTGTTTCACTTTTCCGGTGAGGGCGAAAACTTTGGTCCCCTTGGATTTCTCCGTACCGATGGCGGCGTACCAGGCGCCGCCGTTGCGGATGATGGCCGGAACGTTGGCCCAGGTCTCCACGTTGTTGATGTTCGAGGGTTTGCCCCAGAGTCCCTTGTTTGCCGGAAAGGGGGGACGGGGACGGGGCATACCGCGCTCCCCTTCGATGGAGGCCATGAGCGCCGTCTCTTCGCCGCAGACGAAGGCTCCCGCACCTTCCTTCACGTGAAGATGGAAGGAGAAGGACGTGTCCAGAATGCGCTCCCCCAGCAGGCCGTATTCCTCGGCCTGGCCGATGGCGCGATTGAGGCGCTTGATGGCAAGAGGGTATTCGGCCCGGCAATAGATGTATCCCTCGTCGGCTCCCATGGCGTAGGCACCGAGCATCATCCCCTCGATGACCGCATGAGGGTCACCCTCGAGGATGGAGCGGTCCATGAAAGCGCCGGGATCTCCCTCGTCGGCGTTACAGATGGTGTACTTTTTCGTTCCCGCCGCCTTGCGGCAGAACTCCCACTTGAGTCCCGTGGGGAACCCACCGCCGCCGCGCCCGCGAAGGCCAGAGGTCTTCACTTCCTGGAGCACGTCCTCGGGGGACATTTCCTTCACGGCCTTGGCGAGAGCCTGATAGCCGTCCCGGGCGATATACTCCTCGATGTTGTCGGGATTGATGTAGCCGCAGTTGTGGAGCGCGATGCGCTCCTGCTTGCTGTAGAAGGGAATGTCCTTGTAGTGGGGAACCTTCTCGATGCTTCCGGAGAGGGCGTAGAGAAGTCGCTCCACGATGCGTCCCTTGTAGAGATGTTCCTCCACGATCTCCGTCACATCTTTTGGCTCCACCCGACAGTAGAACGTCCCCTCGGGGTAGACCACCACGATGGGTCCCATCTCGCACATGCCGTGACACCCCGTCTGGACCACCATGACCTCCCGGTCCAGCTTCCTCTTCGCCAATTCCTCTTTAAACGCGCTCATCACCTCGCGGGCGCCGCTCGAAACGCAGCCCGTCCCGCCACAGATGAGAACGTGCGCACGATACACTGCCATGGTGTCAGCCCCCCTGCTCTACCCGATCGGGTATGGAAGAAACGGGTTCAGTCCGCTCTGCCGATGACTTTTTCCTCGACGACGTTGCCGTTCACGAGATGCTCGGCAACAATGCGCGGCACGTCGGCGGCGGAGAGATTGCCGTAGGTGATGCGCGGTTCGCCGGGGCGGATGATGTCGAGAAGCGGCTCCTGCTGGCACATGCCGATGCACCCCGTGGTCTCCACGGAGACGTCCTTCAATCCCCGTTTGTCCAGTTCGGCGAGAACCGCCTGCATGACCTCCCGTGCGCCCGCGGCGATGCCGCACGTCCCCATGCCGACGATGACGCGGACCTTGCCCTTAGAGCGGGCGGATGTGAGATCGCTCGCCTGTTCCTTGATCCTCCGAAGATCCTCCAGACTCGTTACTTTGGGCACGGACTTCACCTCCCATTCGCATTTCCTCAAGTCCTTCTCGAACGAAATCCCGAAGCCACGACGCCACCGGAGGCGTACGCATCAGCTCGGGATCTTCGATAATTTCGAGAATGTCCTTTTGATCCACCTCGAAGGAACGCTCCCTTCGAGAAAAACGGAACACCCACCGGATATCGGGATACCCCACAAACAACGTCACTACCGTGGCAGGAAGATCTCCCAAAGGTGGACAATCAATCGATCCTGCCCGAAAAGCGGCGCGCAGGCAGGTACCAGAACCTGGAACGGATTCGATGGAAAAACTGCCTCCCGCAAGTTCCGCCGCCTGTTTGAGAAAGGGAATACCCAACCCCACCCGTCGTGTCGTTCGCGACGTGACGAAAGGATCCGTCACGCGGCGCACCATCTCCGCATCCATTCCCTTTCCATCGTCCCGGATTTCAAGCACACGAAACCCCTTATCGTCCTCCTCGACAAGACGCACATCCACACGGGAAGCCCCTGCGGCAACACTGTTCTCGGCAATGTCGAGAATGTGCTGGGACAGATCGTCGAGCATGACATGCATCCTCGCGCCGCTTTTTATTCGTACCGGGCGATCACGTCACCGAGCTTGTCCGCTGTGAGTCTTCCGTGGGTGTCATCGTCCACCATGATGACCGGCGCGAGACCGCAGGCACCGAGGCACGCCACGGGTTCCAGGGTGAAACGAAGATCCTCCGTCGTCCCGTTCTCCTCGACGGAGAGCATCTCCTTGAGTTTCTGCATGAGCTGCAGACTGCCCCGAACATGACAGGCAGTGCCACGGCAGACGCGGACAATATGTCGCCCTCGTGGCTTGAGGTGAAACTGGGCATAGAAAGTGGCCACTCCGTACAACTCTGCAGTGGGAATTTTAAGTTCCTCCGAGATAGCCTGAAGCGCCTCGGAGGGCACGTACCCAAACTCCCGTTGCACCGCCTGCAGTACGGGAATGACTCCCCCCTTTCGGTCCTTCCAGGGCAGAACGAGTTCCCTGGTCTTGGACGCGACATCCTTCGTCTCCACGGGCATATGCATTCCTCCTCCATCGTCACCGACAATCCGGACATTCACACATTCGGGATCCGGTAGTACATCATCCCCCCGATCGGGAACCCTACAACGACATTCTCCGGAAAATCACTCTCGGCGCTACACCCAGGTCATATCCTTTTCCGCTCACGCATGCGAAAAAATTCACTTTATGCACAGACAAAATCATCTTTCCGAGTCCTTCTCGGCGTTCAGAAAACAGCTCCAAGAGAGTCGTACAACATTCGACAAAGGGACAAAGACTAGAAAACCTCTGAATAAGGCTACGTCAGCCCCGCAGGGCGCCTCGCAGAGCCTGATGCGACCCGAGTCAAGGAAAAGCGAAAGGTCTTTATTCAGGGCTTCCCTAGAAAAATCAGAAAGAGAGCCCCTAAACCCCAAGCGGCATAATGCTTCAGAGTATATCATAGGAATCTCGGAGAAGCCGTTGACCATAATTGACTATATACACTGTTTTTATTTCGTTTGTTTTTTTGTGAATCAACCCGGAAGATTCCGGACCCTTCGTTGGGGTATTCTCTTCCTGCAACTGGTATAATCCAGGCAAAGACCGCCCGGCACCGTGTATTTTGTGGAAACGAGGTGGATTCCATGTGGCAGGGACGCCTTCCTCGGGACCTCCTCCGGGATACCCGAGAAAGTTATGTGACCCGGAACACGAGCCACCTTCGGACCGAAGTTCCGGGGGGGGTCGTGGATTGTGCCCTGGGAACGAATCCTCTCGGTATCCCTGATTCCGTACGAGCTTTTCTCGCCTCCCCTCAAAACTGGGATCCTGGATGCTATCCTCCTCCGGACCTTACCCCTCTGCGGGAAACCATCGCGGAGTACCTTGGCGATTCGGACGTCACGAGAGAGCACATCGTCCTCGGCCACGGCTCCTTCGGCGTACTTCTCACGCTCCTGCGAATCCTTCTTCCTCCGGGTTCCTTACTCGGCGGGGTTTCTCCCCAGTTCACCGACGTTCCTCTCCAGGCGATGCTCAACAATGTCCGTTATCACCCGCTGATCCTGCATCCGCCACTTTTCGAGGCGCACCTCGACGCGTGGCTCCGTGCCGCACGAGGACGTCCCCACGTCCTCTACGTGGATCGTCCCCACAACCCGACGGGCCAAACGCTCACTCTGGCGGAGCTCGAGCATTTAAGCCACGTCTGCGCAAAGGGGGGAAGCTGGCTTCTCGTGGACGAGGCCTACGGGGACTATCTCCCCCGTGATGAATGGGCGACCCGACTCACCTCCCCCAATGTGATCGTGGTCCGCTCCTTCTCCAAGGCATGGGGACTTGCGGGAATGCGGGTCGGATACGGCGTGACACGCCATCCGGAACTCCTGGAACTTTTCCGGAAAGTGCACCCTCCCTTCCCGGTGAATACCCTCGGGGCGATTCTTGCCCGGGAGGCCCTTTCCGACTCGGCTTTTCTCGAACGAACGAAAACCTACGTCTTCACGACGAAGACGCGCCTCATGGAGTTTTTCCGAAAGCACTCCTTTCTCCGGATGGCTGCGACGGATCCCCGAACACCCATCCTGCTCCTTTCCGAAAATCGGGGAAATTTGGCGACTCTTTTGGGAGAACAGGGCATTGCGGGCGAATCAGGGGAAGGATACATGCACCTGGACGAGCGCTATGTCCGCCTTCGCATTCCCTCTCCGGAATTTCTCGAACTCTTTCTGGAACGCCTCGACGCCCTCAAATCCGGGGGGTCCCGTCGCTCCTTGACGAAACACCCATCAGTCCGCTCTGAGGGAGGGAAGTCTCCATGCGCTGCGTCTGTATCCACGCTCATTTTTATCAACCACCCCGAGAAGACCCCTGGCTCGACGAGGTGCTCTCCGACGCTTCGGCTGCCCCTTATCACGACTGGAACGCACGCATCAACGCGGAATGCTACCGCCCGAATCGAGCGGCGCGACTCACCGACGGAAACGGGCGCATCGTCAGTATCGTGAACAACTACCGTTATCTGAGTTTCAACGTAGGCCCCACGCTGCACCGCTGGATGGCGCGTCACGACCACGTTCTGGCCACGCGAATCCGCACCTCCGACGAGGAGGCCACCCGGGAATTCGGTGCCGGAAACGCCATCGCCCAGGGTTACAATCATATGATTCTTCCCCTCGCCTCCGCCCGGGACAAACGCACACAGGTCCGCTGGGGAGCGGTGGATTTCCGGAGCCGCTTCGGGAGAAATCCCGTGGGAATGTGGCTTCCGGAAACGGCGGTGGACACGATGACTCTGGAGGCATTAGCGACGGAGGGCGTTGCCTTCACCATTCTCGCCCCCTGGCAATGCGCCTCCGTGCGTTCTCCCTCGGGAGAGGGTCAAAAAACGCCCGGCGGGACGGGGCTCGATACCAGTCGTCCCTACCGCGTCGCCCTTCCCTCGGGAAAGAGCATTGTGGTGGTGTTCTATTCGGCGGACATAGCCCGGGACATCGCTTTCGGGGGACTCCTGGACAATGGAGACCGCCTCGCCGAAGCCCTTTTACGAAGTGTTCCCGACAATGGAGAGCCCCGTCTCGTGGTGATCGCCACGGACGGCGAGAGTTACGGGCACCACCATCGTTTCGGGGAAATGGCCCTTGCAAGAGCCTTTCAGGTTCTTTCCTCCTCAAGAGATGTGAGCTTGAGCAACATCGACGCCTTTCTTGCCCGACACCCCGCAACGTGGGAGGCGACCATCGCCGAGAACACCTCCTGGTCCTGCGCCCACGGGGTGGAACGCTGGCGGAGCGACTGCGGATGTCATACCGGCGGAGAGCATGGCTGGCATCAGCGATGGCGAGGACCGCTGCGACACGCCCTGGATCGCCTCCGGGAAAAGCTGGACGATTCTTTCGAGGCAAACCTGGCGCCGTTCACGCAGGATCCCTGGGCGTTACGAAACGAGGCGATCGCTCTCCACCTGGACCAGGGCGAAGAGACTCCCGAGGCGTTTCTTGCGGCACGTTTCGGAAAATCCCTCCGTGAGGAGGATACCGGAAAGATTCTTCTCCTCCTGGAGGCACAGCGCATGGGGATGTTCATGTACACCTCCTGCGGATGGTTCTTCAACGACCTTGCCGGCATCGAAACCGTGCAGATCCTGTCCTACGCGTATCGGGCGCTGGAACTTCTCCGGGAAGCGGGCGGCCCCGATCTGGAGGAGTCCTTCCGAAGCGACCTCCGGAAAGCCGAGGGCAATCGCCCCGAACTGCCCCGGGGCGACGTCGTCCTCGATCAACTCGTCCTCCCCTCCCGGCGCTCTCTTCGGGACGTGGCGACCCAAGCGGCGCTACTCGGCGTTTCTTCGTCCTACTACGCCTTCACGGTGGACCAAACCTCGCACACCATCAGCGGAGGCGATCTGTTCCTGCGACTTTCCGACCTCTCCGTGGAGGACCATCGCACCAACCGAAGATGGAAAGGGAGCGCCTGCGTTCTTTCCTCGGGGGGATTGGGCGACGTGTGCCGCCTCCGGGAGGATGACCTGCCCCCTCTTCGCCCTTTCAAGAGGCTTTTCTACGAGGGAGATCTCCTGGAACTCTCCCGTCAGATGGAGAACCACTTTCCCCTCGGCCCCTGGAAGCTGGGTATTCTTCCCCAGGATGACCGGGAAATGGTTGCTCGGGAACGCTCCATCGAGGCGGAGGAACGCTGGTCCGAACAAACCACGGAGATCACCGACGAATCGAAACGCCTGCTGGTGCAGCTCCACAGCATCGGCGTCAGTGCACCTCCGTTTCTTCGGGCCGCGGCGGAACTGTCCTTCCGCTCCCATCTCCAGGAACTCGTGGAGGCAAGTTCGACCGTTCTCGATCTCCTCTCCGAGAATTCTCCCCTGGAAACGCTTCTCGAGGAGGCGCATTCCATGGGGCTCGAACCGGAGCTGTCGGTGCTGGCACCGCATCTCGCCCGGGAGCTGCACAACGCACTCCGGGCACAACGAAGCGTCGAGGAAGAGACTGTTCTGCGGCGCGTTCTCGCCCACCTGGAACGCATCCGTGAACTCCACATCACCCTCGATCTCTGGCGCATTCAGAACGAAATGTGGCGCCTGCTCGAATCGGAAAAGGAACGAACATCAGGCACACTCCTCAACCTTGCGGCATTTCTCGGATTCGCCGTTCCAGAATCATCGCGAACGGTGCCCGAATGATCCAAGCGTGGTATAACTGTACAGAGACGAGTTCATCAGTGAAGGAGGAACGAGCATGTCCGTCATGGTGCACGGAAAAAACGTCGGGCAAAGTTTACGCAGGATGTTGGAGAATGATCCTGCCTTCCGTACCGTGGCCTACTTTTCCATGGAAATAGGCATCCACCATCAGATTCCGACCTACTCGGGAGGGCTCGGCGTCCTCGCGGGAGACACGCTCAAGAGCGCCGCGGATCTCGGTGTTCCCCTGGTAGGGATTACGCTTCTGTACAAAAAGGGCTATTTCAACCAGAGGTTCAACAGCGAAGGATGGCAGCAGGAATCCTCGGTGGAATGGCAGCCGGAACAATTCCTCCAGCTCCTTCCCAACGAAGTCTCCGTCATGATCGAAGGGCGCTCCCTGCACATCCGTGCCTGGGTGCACGACTTCATCGGCCAGGGCGGATACCCCGTTCCCATTTATTTCCTCGACACGGATTTCGACGCGAACAGCCCCGAGGACAGGGCCTTCACGTGGCACCTCTACGGAGGCGACCAGCGCTACCGCCTGATCCAGGAGATCATCCTCGGCGTGGGGGGCTTGCGTATTCTCCGCGATCTCGGCTACGACAACATCAAAACCTTCCATCTCAACGAAGGACATGCGGGATTCCTCACCCTGGAACTGCTCCGGGAGATGGGTTACGAAAACTTCCAAAAAGTGCGCGATCAGGTGGTCTTCACCACCCACACACCCGTTCCCGCAGGACACGACCACTTCCCCTACGAACTCGTGGACCGCGTCATGGACCCCATCTTCGGAGGGCGACTCCGGCGCATGCTCGGCGAGAACGGCGTCTCCATGACGGAGCTGGGGCTCCGCTACAGCCGTTTCACCAACGGTGTGTCGGTCAAGCACGCCGAAGTGAGCCGCCGCATGTTCAACACCTCCAAGGTGGATGCCATCACCAACGGTGTCCACTCCCTCACCTGGACGTCCACGGGCATGCGCCGTCTTTTCGACCGTGAGATACCGGGCTGGAGCAACGACCCCTCCAGGCTCACCCAGGCGCTCAAGCTCTCCGACGAGGACATCTGGAAGGCTCATCAGGCGGCGAAGATGAAACTCCTCGCCAAGATCCTGGAGGACACGGGGCGGGAACTCGATCCGGACGTGCTCACCATCGGTTTTGCCCGCCGGGCCGCGACCTACAAGCGGGCCGACCTGCTCTTCTCCGACATGAAGAAACTCCTGGACGCCTGTGCGGGACAGGTGCAGTTCATCTTCGCAGGAAAAGCGCATCCCCAGGACGAAGGCGGCAAGGCGGTCATCCAAAAGATCATCCGGGCATCGAAGGAGATCGGAGCCGCTCTGCCCATCGTCTACCTGGAAAACTACGATATGTCCGTCGCGGGACTCCTCACCGAGGGCGTGGACCTGTGGCTGAACAATCCCAAGCGCCCCCGGGAGGCATCGGGAACGAGCGGCATGAAGTGCACCCACAACGGTGTGATGAACCTTTCCGTTCTCGACGGCTGGTGGATCGAGGGATGGATTGAGGACGTCACGGGCTGGTCCATCGGTCCCGAACCCGCCGAGGCGGACCTCATCGACTACAACGAGATGGAGGACGCGGTGGATCTTTACGCGAAACTGCGGGAGAAAGTCCTTCCTTCCTACTATCAGCACCGGGAAAAGTGGATCTCCATGATGAAATCCTCCATCGCTCTCAACGCCAGCTACTTCAACACGCATCGAATGGTGAAGGACTACTGCGAAAAAGCCTACGGCATCGTCTTTCGGGGGCTTTGATCATGAAGTGCCCTCGGGTTCTCCACGTAGCCTCCGAAATGGCGCCCCTCGTCAAGCTCGGTGGATTGGGGGACGTGGTGGGATCCCTTCCTGCGGCACTCCGGGAGGTCGGCGTGGACGCCCGCATCGTGCTCCCTGCCTATCCCGGCTTGTTCGAGCGCCTGGAGGCCCAGAACCTTTCCTGCGCTCCCACCGGGAAAAGTGTGCATGTCGCCCTTGACTGGCGCGTATACAGTGCTCCTCTGTGGGAGACATCGGTGAACAACACACCGGTGTACCTGCTCGAACAACCGGAACTCTTCTCAGACCCGGAAGTCTATCCCCGGGAGACGACACCTCTGGCCACGCTCCCCTTCGCGTTCCTCTCTCTCGCCGCGCTGGAAATCCCCGGAGCGCTGGAATGGACTCCGGACATTTTCCACGTTCACGACTGGCCCGGCGCGCTGGTACCCGCAGCTCTCAAGTGGCACCGCCATTACCGAAACAGACGGGGTGACTACGAGACGGTCCTCACCATTCACAACCTGGCCCACCAGTGGATTACAACGCCGAATGCGCTGAACATCTGGGGCTTCGTCAAGGAAAGCTTCACCATCGAGGGCATTGAGTTCTACGGCGGCATCAACGCACTCAAAGGGGGCATTCTTGCCGCGGACGCCATCACCACTGTAAGCCCTCGTTATGCATGGGAAATTCAGACCCCTCAGGGAGGCATGGGACTTGACGGTGTTCTCGCGAGCTGTCGGGGAAAGATCCAGGGAATTCTCAACGGCCTCGACTACACCGTCTGGAACCCCGAGACGGACCCGCTGCTTCCCGCTCCATACAGCATCGAAGATCTCAGCGGGAAAACTCTCTGTCGCAAGGCACTCCTTCAGGCATGCGGCTGGGAGGAAAACGACCGCCCCCTGCTCGTCTTCGTCGGACGACTGGTGGAACAAAAGGGGGTGGACATCCTCCTCGCCGCCATGGAAGACCTCCTCTCGCTCGGAACGAGGGTGCTCATCCTCGGAAGCGGGCACCCCATCTACGAGCGTGTCCTGCAGGAGGAATCCCGCCGGTATCAGGACCTCCTCCATGTTCATGCGGGGTACGACGAAACGCTGGCGCACCTTCTCTATGCGGGCGGCGACATGCTCCTCATGCCGTCCCTTTTCGAACCCTGCGGCCTCTCCCAACTCATCGCGCTCCGTTACGGAACGGTTCCTCTTGTCCGTGCCGTGGGCGGACTCGCGGACACCATCATCGACGTGGACGGCTCCCCCGACGGAAACGGCTTCCTCTTCAGCGACTACACCCCGCACGAACTCCGTCGTGTGGTCGAACGGGCACTGTCGCACTGGCATGATAGAGAACAGTGGAAAATCATCGTCCGTCACGGCATGGAACAGGATTTTTCCTGGAAGCACTCCGCAGAGACATACAAGGCTCTGTACCTGAGACTTCTGGGGAACTGACGGTCGACGCATTCCTTGCGGAACCGCCGCGACCGCATTTCCGAAAAAAAGAAAACTCGTCGGGAGCGCCGCTTTTTCAAATGTGCAACCACGTTCCCGCCACCATGCAAAACACCCCGCAGGGGCCGTCCCACATGGTGGTGGTTGTGTGGAGAGGCTTTTTCTCTCGCCCCAGCGGAGCAAAGGCGAGGTCATGTATCGCCTGCAACGTCTCACAAGTCTCACAAGAGGAGGGTGAGCATCCATGATTTACGGGAAATACGGTCGCGTTCTGGGCATCGTTCTCGCCGGGGGCAAAGGCGAACGTCTCATGCCCCTCACCAAGTACCGCGCAAAGCCGGCGGTTCCTTTCGCGGCGAAATACCGCATCATCGACTTCGCGCTTTCGAACCTTGTGAACAGCGGACTTTATTCCATCTACGTCCTCGTCCAGTTTCGGAGCCAATCTCTCAACGAGCATATCGAGCGGGGATGGCAGTTCGGCGGAGCCATGCGGGGGCGGGACTTCTTCATCACCAGTGTCCCGGCCCAGATGTGGACAGGCGAGCACTGGTACAAGGGCACTGCCGATGCGGTCTTCCAGAACCTGCATCTCGCAACCATGTACGACGCGGACCATGTGTGCATCTTCGCCGCGGACCACATCTACAAAATGGACGTGGAACAGATGCTGCAGTTCCACGTGGACAACCGAGCGGACGTGACCGTGGCGGCAAACGTCGTTCCCACCTCCGAGGCCTGGCAGTTCGGCTGCATCGACGTGGACGACACGAACAAGATCATCAATTTTGTGGAAAAACCGAAAAATCCTCCCCAGATCCCGGGGCGCCCCGAGTTCAGCTACGTCTCCATGGGCAATTACATCTTCGAGCGCGAAGCTTTGGAAGAGGCACTCATCGAGGACGCCCGGGACCCCCAGAGCACCCATGACTTCGGCAAGGACATTCTGCCCAGAATTTTCGGCCTGTGTCGCATGATGGCCTACGATTTCTCAACCAACATCATCCCCGGGAACGACCGCCCCTACTGGAAAGACGTGGGAACCATCGACGCCTATTGGCAGGCCCATATGGACCTGCTGCAACACCCCTCCCAGCTCACGCTCTTCAATCCCCATTGGCCGATTCGTACCGTTTCCTACGCGGATCCGCCTGGATTCACCTACCCCGTGAAAGGGCAGCACTGTTCCGTCGTGGGGGCCCTCCGGGCGGAGGGAAGCCGTGTCCTCGGGGCCACCGTCCACTTCTCGGTCCTCTCCAGGAACTGTATCATTCACCCCGGAGCCGTGCTGGAGGAATGCATCATCGGCCAGAACGTGGTCATCGGAGAGGGATGTAAACTGCGGCGAACCA